>JBBSJY010000120.1:0-14054 GCA_038256845.1 Verrucomicrobiales bacterium
CCGAGCGCCTCGGGCAATTCGATCTCACCAATCACGGCATCCCGGACTCATGGGAGAAAACGGTCGCCGCCTGCCTTGCCAAACTCCCGGAGAACCGTCCGCAAAGCGTGCGCGAAATATTGACCGGTCTCGGCCTGACGGCAGCCACCGTGCCGACCGCGGACCAGGACTCCGCCGCTTCCCCGGTGGAAATCAACAGCCTGCGTGACGATCTCAATTCGCGGGAAGAGGAGAACCATTCGCTAAAAGCGCTGTTGGCAGCTCGCCAGTCGGAGATCGACACCCTGCGCGCCCAACTCCAGGAGGCGGTCGGTAGAGCCGCCGAGCTGGAACGCGCGATCGAAGAAAACCGGCTCACCATTGCTCGGGCCGAAGGGCTCGGTGGCGAACATCTGCAGCAACTGGACACCCTCCGGTCCGAGGTGGAGGAGAAAGGCCGGCAGCTCGCCGAGATTTCGGAGCAGCGCGATCAGTTTCACGGCACTCTTTCCACTCTCCAGGAACAGATCCAGGCTGCCGAGCATGCGCGTTCCGCTGTGGAGGCCGATCTCGCTGCGGCCAGAGGGGCCGCTGAAGCTGCGTTGGCCGCTGAAGCCGCCGCCATCGCGAAGAATGCGGAGACCGAGCGCTGCGCCGGCGAGCGCATTCGCGAGATCGAGGCGGCTACCAGCCTCAAGCTCGAAGAAGCCCGCCTGATCGCATCTGCCGCCACCGATGCCGCGGAAAAAGCGGCGCGGCGCAAATCCGGACGCACCTTGGCCGCGGCGATTGCCGCCGCGGAGATCGCGAAGGTCCATGTCACCCGGCTTGGGGAAGAGGTCCGCCACCACGCTGCCATCACGGAGCGGTTGGAACAGGAACTGAACGCCTTGAAACAGGGTCCCGTCGGTGAAGCCGATCTCGCGCGGACGGATTGAATGCCGGGCAGGGCGACCCGGTGAATGCGCGTCCTCACCGGGGTCGTGAAGGTCTCGCGAGGGAGACGAGTGATCCTTTGCCGACAGAAGCGAGGGGAGATGGAGACCCATCCGCGAAATCAGTGATTGATTAGCTTTCCCTGATTATTTAGGACGCTTCGTGTGAATTTTCTCCCCCGAAGACCTTTTCACGGGAAATGGACCCTCGTCGTCTCGATCATGTTGGTGATGGCCAGCGGAGCGGCGGGAGCCCGCTTCTCCACGGTCATCGTCGATCCCGGCCATGGCGGCAAGGACAAGGGGGCGTTTTGGGGCGGGGTGCGCGAGTCCCACCTGAATCTGGCGGTGGCGCAGGATCTGGAGCGGTTCCTGAAAGCCCGCGGCGTCCGGACGGTGCTGACCCGGCGCAGCGACGTCTTCGTCTCGATCAAGCGCCGTGCCGATATTGCGAATTCCTACCGCAGCGCGGTGCTGGTGAGTATCCATTTCAACGCCAGTCTCGCCACGCAGGTGCGGGGGGCGGAGACCTTCCACTGGGGTGCCAGCGGCGGTGTCCTCGCCAAGGCGATCCAGCGGCGACTCGCGCCGAGGCTCAAAACGGTGAACCGCGGAGTCCGTCGGAAAGGGTACACTTTGATCATGAAATCCCGCCATCCGGCGGTGCTCGTCGAGTGCGGATTCATCAGCAATCCGTCCGAGCGGGCGCGCTGCAAGACCCGGAGTTATCAGTCGGCGGCCGCGCGGGCGATCTTCGACGGCCTGATGGCCTACCGCGCGCTCCGCTAGGAGCTTTGGGAGCGGAGAAAAACCGAGAACAAAAGTGCCGCCAGGGAATCCGCGGCAAGCCCGGACAAACTACCGTTGCTCCGATCAAGGCCTGGCGGGGTTCGCTTGCCGAACCTCCACGGCCCCTGACAGCGGCGGTAGAAAAGCCCAGTCACCCGCACCGCGCAATTCCTTTTTCAGAACGGTTGCGGCCCGCCTTTCGAGCTTGAATCGCGAGGGCCACCGGCGACTCTTCAGGGGATGAAACGGCAACGCAAACTCCCGAGCACTAGGGGATTGAAGTTTGTCTGCAACATCACTTCCCCAAAAGCGATCCGCGCGTGAACAACGGGATCACGTGGATTCCGCGGGCTTCGATGGCTTGGCGGCCGCCTTCCTCGCGGTCGACGAGAACGAGGCAGAAGGCGACTTTTCCTCCTTCGCGTTCGATCACGTCGATGGCTTTGAGGGTGGAGCCGCCGGTGGTGATGACATCATCGACCACGATGACGGTGTCACCGGACTTGAAGTTGCCTTCGATCTGCTTGCCTTGGCCGTGGCCTTTGGGCTCCTTGCGGACGGTGAAAACCTGAAGGGCCTCTTCGGGGTGGCTGCGGGCGGAGGCCATGCCGACGGCGAGTGAGACGGGGTCGGCACCGAGGGTCATGCCGCCGATGGCGTCGATCTTGAGGTGTTCGGAGTGGATTTTCGAACGGACGGCGTGCCAGCCGAGGTCGCCGATGAGATTGGCGCCAAAGGGATCGAGCGCGGTGACGCGGCAGTCGATGTAGAGGTCGCTCTGTTTGCCGGAGGCGAGGGTGAAGGTGCCGGTGCGGACGGACTTTTCGAGCAGGAGTTTCTTGAGGGCGGCGGCCGTTTGGAGCATGCCGGATCATTGGAAGCGGCCGCCGTGGAGGCAAGTGCCGAACGCCTTTTGGTACTGGCCAGCGGGCGGAAGCCGGGACTAGCTTGCGGGCAGATGATCGTCGCGCTGCTGGAACCTTCGGGCCTGATCGAACAGGGCGGGCCGCTGGTATGGGTGTTGCTCGGGCTGGGCTTCGTCGGCGCGGTCTGTGTGGTGGAGCGGATGTTCTATTTCCACCGGGCGCGGATCAACGTGGGCGACCTGCTGGTGGGCCTTTCCCATCACGTCCGGCGGCGTTCGTTCGCGGAGGCGTTGCACGAGGCGGCTCGCGCACCGGGGCCGGTCGCGCGGGTGGCACATGCGGCGCTGCTTCGTTATTATCTGGACAGGAGGGACTTGCGGGATGTGGTGAGGGAGGCGGGGCAATTGGAGGTGCCGCGGATCGAGAAAAACATCCGGGTGATATTGGGTGCTGCGCTGCTGGCACCGCTGGTGGGGATGCTCGGCACGCTGGTGGGGATGCTGGAGGCCTTTCAACGGGTGAGCGAACTGGGCGGCTTCACCGGCCCCGCCGAGCTTTCGGGCGGGGTTTTCACAGCGCTGATCACTTCGGTGATCGGGCTGACGGTGGCGGTGCCCCTCTATTTGTTCTACTTGTACTTTGTGGCGAGGGCGAAACGTCTCGTCCACCGGCTCGAACGGGCCGGCATCGAGATGGTCCACCTGATTGCGGACGCCCGTGAAGAGGAGGAATACGCACCATTCCGCGGTGAGGTGACGGCAGGAAAAAAAGTCCAGAAGCCAAAGCGCGAACCTTCGACATGAAACTGGAGACGACCTTGGAAGAACGGCCGGGATTTCTGCATGTGATTCCGATCTTCGACCTGTTCGGTCTGCTGCTGTTGTTCTTCCTGCTCGGACCATCGCTGGTCCTCCAATCGGGCATCGCGGTGGAATTGCCGCCGTCGCGGTTTCAAATGGAAAGGTTTCGCGAGACGCTGGTGGTCACCTTGGGTCCCGGTGAACCGCAGCCCCGGATCCACCTCGGCCGCGAAGCGATGACGCATGACGAGCTTTCCCAAACGCTGGATGCACTGCGCTCGACGGGCTTGTCCGCGACTGCGGTCGTTCTGCTGCGGACGGATGCAGGAACGTCCGTCGGCGATGAACGCGCGGTGACCGAACTGATTCTCGAAAAAGGATTTCGCGTGGCGATGGTCGGGCGGACCGAATCTCCCGCGCCATCCCAACTCCCACCGGGCGCGCAGGAATGAAAACCCCGGCGACCGCACGGAAGAAAATGGGCGGGAAGACCCCGGCTTTGGTTTTCCCGTGGAAAGGGCTGGACGGACCGAAGCTCCCGAAGTGGGCGGCGGTCGCGATCGTGGGTTGCGTCTTCGCGTTTTGTCTGGGATCGATCCGGGTGCAGATCGTCCGCCCGTCTCCGTGGATTGAGCGGAAGGCCACGGTCATGTTCGTCCCGCCCGGACCGGAAGGGCGGATGTGGGCGTTGCAAGCGCAGGAAGGTGGGCCGTTTCCGTCGCATTTCGAGCCGTCGGACTGGGCGGGTGCGGAGGCGATGGAGGAAGTGCTTCGCGCGTCGCTGCGAGAGCCCTCCGTCCCCTATGTTCCACCCCTTCGGGATCTGCCCTCACAGCAACCGCTGGCGCAGGTCGCGCTTTCTGATCCGGGTCGACAGGTTTTTCCCGAACGTGCGCCGCCGCCGTCTCGATCCGCCCAGCCGAGCGGCGGCATTCCCTTGGAGCCATTCCTTTATCCTCTCTCCGGCATCACTCCGGACGAGATGCCGGAAGCGCTTCCTGTCTACAAGGCGCCAGCGGGTGTGTCGCAAACGGGGGTGCCATGGCGGTTTTTGCTGCGCCTTCACCCTGATGGCACGGTGGCGGAGAGCGTATCGCTGGTCGGTCCGGATGCTCCCGGCCGGACCGCGCTGGAAGCCTGGCTGAGGACCGTCCGTTTCTCTGCCGACCCTGAGGCCGGGTCACGATGGATCTCTCTGGGAATCGGCTTTACCAACCTGACGGAAGATGGACCTAAGCCCCGCTGATCTTGTTTTTTTCGTGTTGGTGGCCTCCTTCGGGCTGGTGCTTTTTTTCTCGCTCGTGTCGCGCGTGCGTCACGCCAGGTCCGAGGCCCGGTCGAACGAGGAAGTGGTCGTTTGCCGTCTCTGCCTGCACGCTTTCGAGGACCTCCGCGACTCGACAATTGTGAACTGTCCCGCCTGCGGAGCGCGCAATGAAAAGGGCCGCGGCAAGCGATCCGCATAGAAAACCGGTGCGCCGCCTTGGGACTTGCGCGGGTCTGCTTCTCACCGCAAGGTGCCCCGACAATCATGAGCGAAAGACGCGTCGTCATCACCGGTATCGGCTGCATCTCCCCACTGGGCAACGACTTGCAAACCACATGGGAAGGGCTGAAGAACGGTCGCAGCGGAGTCGCCCGGATCACGGCGATCAACCCCGAGCCCTTCGAATGTAAGATCGCCGCGGAGGTGAAGGATTTCTCCGCCGACGGATATTTCAACGTTCCGAAGGACGCCCGGCGGGCGGATCGTTACGTGCAATTCGCCGTCGCCGCTTCCAAGATGGCCATGGTGGACTCCGGGATCGACGTCGAGAAATTGGATCGACGCCGCATGGGCGTCATGGTTGGCAGCGGCATCGGCGGCCTTGCGACCCTCGAGCGTGAGCATGGCACTTACCTTGAAAAAGGTCCGAAGCGGGTCTCGCCGTTCACCATTCCAATGATGATTTCCAACATTGCGAGCGGAATCATTTCCATGGAGCACGGACTTCATGGCCCCAACATGGGGATCGTCACCGCTTGTGCCACATCCAACAACAACATCGGAGAGGCATGGCGCATCATCAAATTCGGCGACGCCGACGCCTTTCTTTGCGGGGGTGCGGAAGCGGCAATCCTTCCCATGGGCCTGGCCGGGTTTTCCAACATGAAGGCGCTCAGCACCCGCAACGACGAGCCCGGTCGCGCCTCCCGGCCCTTCGACAGGGATCGCGACGGCTTCGTCATGGGCGAGGGCGCGGCCGTCCTGGTCATCGAGGAACTCGAACATGCGAAAAAACGGGGTGCGACCATTTATGCGGAACTCGTCGGCTACGGCGTCAGTGCCGACGCCCATCACCTCAGCGCCCCCACACCTGACGGCTCCGGCCCCGCCTACGCCATCGAAATGGCTCTCAATCACGCCAAGGTAAACACCACCGAGGTCGATTACCTCAACGCCCATGCCACCTCCACCGGTCTCGGTGATATCGCGGAAACCAAGGCGATCAAACTGGCCTTCGGTGACCATGCGAAGAACGGTCTGGCCGTCAGTTCCACGAAATCGATGACGGGTCACATGTTGGGTGCGGCCGGTGGCATCGAGCTGATCGCCTGCGTGATGGCCATTCGCGAGAGCGTGATTCCGCCCACCATCAACGTCGACCATCAGGATCCGGAGTGCGATCTCGATGTGGTGCCGAATGTCGCCCGCGAGGGTCCCGTGAAGATCGCCCTCAGCAACGGCTTTGGCTTCGGCGGACACAATGCCGCCGTGCTGGTCCGGCAGTTCGACTGAATCCGCGGATGGAAGCGCCTGAAATCTCCGGCCGGATCGTGCTGGTGCCGACGCCGATCGGAAACCTGGGCGACATCACATTGCGCGCGCTGGAGATTTTTCGCGAGGCCGACCGCATCGCATGCGAGGACACCCGCCATTCGGGCCAGTTGCTGGCCCACCATGGCATTTCAGGGAAGCCGCTTGTTTCCCTCCACGAACACAACGAGTCGCGGCGGGCTCCGGACCTCGTCGCCGCCGCCCGTGCGGGCGAAATGGTCGCCGTCATCAGCGATGCGGGAATGCCGGGCATCTCCGATCCCGGATATCGCCTGGTGCAATTATGCATCGAATCCGGCACGCCTTTCGAGGTCCTGCCCGGTCCTTCCGCCGTCATCACCGCGCTGATCGGCTCAGGGTTTCCGTGTCATGCCTTCCGCTTCGGTGGTTTTCTTTCCGTGAAGGCGGGGAAACGGCGCGGCGCTCTGACAAATGCTCTGGAATCCGGCGAAACAGGTATCTTCTTCGAATCTCCCCACAGGATCGTCTCCACGCTGGAAATACTCGCGGCCATCGATCCCAGGTCCCGCACCTGCGTCGCCCGCGAGCTGACGAAGAAGTTCGAAACCTATCACCGAGGGACCGCCGCCGAGGTCCTCGCCCATTTCCAATCCCATCCGCCCAAGGGCGAAATCGTGCTGCTCGTACATGCGCCCGCGTAGGGGCGATCACCGGTCGCCTCTTCAACCGCAAGCGATTCCGCTTCCAGGCGGACATATCCAAGGAGAGGCGGACTCCGATCCGCCTTGCCCTTGGGGCGATCATGGGGAGCGGTTCACCGCCGACCATTGGCTTTCCCGTGGGCTCGGGCGATTCGGAGATCGCCCCTCCTTGATACCTCTCCGGTTGTTTGATGTAGAAAGACCAGTGCATTGCCCCTCGCTGTCATGGGTCGCCCCTTCGGGGCTGGGCAATGGCTCCGGTCCCTTTCCGGGCTCATTCAAAGAGGTGGCGGAGGTGGTCTGGGATGGTTTCGGTGCGGCTCGTTCGGGTGCCCATGGCCTCGAAGGACAGGTCGGCTCCCGGCGTCAGATCCGGCGGGCGGGCGGGATCGTAGCGATGGAGTTTGCATTCGTTGCTGCCGTCTTCGAGCGACCTGACGGTAACGATCTTGGATGCGACGCCCAATCGCCGGTGGTCCAACCGATGTGGGAAAGAGCACCCGAAACGAGGGGAAGGTGTGGGCCAAAGATTTCCTCCATTTTCGCATCGAAAATCTCCCTCCCGCCGCTTCGTGCGTCGGCTCCGGGAATCCAGATGACGGTGAGATCGTCATCCTGCCAAATCACCCGTGCGACGCGGGCTTCCCGTTCACGTTCATCCTTTTCCACCTGAGCTATGTTTCGCTGAAGTTCCTCGGCTTCGGCGTCGCCGAATCCAATCAGAGCGAGTTCCGTAGGACTCACCCTTCCCTCCGTGTCCATGGCGCGGATTCGGATACGGTCCAGAAGTTGGGGCGGGACGATGGCGCTGCCGTCGGGGAGGAGTTTGAGCGCGCCTTCTGAACCAACCGGCCGGATTTCGCGGGCGCGACGTGAGGGGCGGCCGGGGATTTCACCGTCTGCGGAGCCGGAAGGTCGGGCGGCTTTTGCAGGCCGGCGGCGAGGACCGCGGCGTGTGAGGCAGCGGCCCCCCAGGCGCTAGAGGATCTTTGCTGCATCAAGAATGGATAGGGCGGCGAGGGGCGGGATGGCGAGGAGAATGGCGGGGGCAGGGCGCTCCGTCCCCGTGCTCGATCGCGCCGCTACGCCAACGTGATGCCCACCGGGCAATGGTCGGAGCCATGGACATGCGGCAGAATCTCCGCCGATGCGACGCGGCTCATGAATGGCGTGGATATCCCGAAGTAATCAATCCTCCACCCGATGTTGCGCGGTCTCGCGCCCGCCCGGTAGGACCACCATGAATAAGCGCCGGCCGTTTCCGGATGAAAATGGCGGAAACTGTCCACGAAACCCGAATCCAACAATTCACCGAAGCTCGCGCGCTCCTCCGCCGAGAATCCCGCAGAGAAGCGGTTTTCCTTCGGCCGGGCGATATCGATTTCCTGGTACGCCACATTCAGATCGCCACAAAATATCACCGGCTTGCGGGTGGCATGGCCGGCCACGTGACGGCGGAATGCCTCGTCCCATGCGAGCCGGTAAGGAAGTCGTCGGAGCCCGTCCTGCGAGTTCGGGGTATACACATTGACCAGAATGAATTCGCGGTATTCGACGGTCAGGACGCGCCCTTCGCGGTCGTGCTCATCGGCGCCCATTCCGTGCAACACCTTCAGTGGCTCCTCCCGGGAGAAAACCGCCACCCCGGAGTAGCCGGGCTTCTGGGCGGAGTTCCAGAATCCGTGAAAGCCTTCCAGTTCGGCTGGCAACTTGACCTGCGAGTCTTTCGCTTTGGTCTCCTGCAGGCACAGGATGTCAGGTTTCTCGGTGGCAACGAAATCCCCGAACCCTTTGCCGAGGACGGCACGGACTCCATTGACGTTCCATGACAACAATTTCATCGGCGGGGATTTTTCATCTCAAACGAGCAGCATGCAATCGCCATAACTGAAAAACCGGTAACGGCGGGCCACCGCTTCCCGGTAGGCTTCGAGGACCAGATCGCGCCCCGCGAACGCGCAGACAAGCATGATCAAAGTGCTCTGCGGCAAGTGGAAGTTGGTCAACAAGCCACCCACCACTCCGAATTCATAGGGCGGATGGATGAAAATATCCGTTTTCCCGGCATGGGCCCGCTCTTCTATCCGCAATTGATGGTCCGGGACCCGCAATGACTCCAGCACGCGGGTTACCGTTGTTCCCACCGCAACCAGCCGCCCGGCCGAATTTACTTTGGCCGCGGTTTCCTCCGGCACGGCATAATTTTCCGAATGCATGATGTGATCGGAGATTAACTCCGCGCTCACCGGGCGGAATGTCCCCACGCCCACATGCAATGTTAGAAAAGCGTGGTTCAGTTTGGCTAACATCCCGGGGGTGAAATGAAGACCGGCCGTCGGTGCGGCGATCGCACCTTCCTCACGTGCAAAAACCGTCTGATACCGCTCGCGGTCGGTGATTTCGTCGCCGCGTCCCATATAATGCGGCAGCGCCAGATGGCCATGCACCTCCAGATCCACCGGTGCGTCCCAGTGCAACAGGCGGTCGCCATTTTCACGGACCTCGGCAACCTTTCCGCCGATGCCACCCACGCTGATTTTCCGTCCCACCTTCATGCGCTTCCCCGGCTTGACGAGACAACGCCATTCGGTGGGCGAAATCCGTTCCAGACAAAGCAATTCGACCGCGCCGTCATCTGAAAAAACCCGCGCCGGGATCACTTTCGTATCGTTTAGCACCCACAGGTCATCGGGACGCAGGTATGCTGGAAGTTCTCTGAAATGGCGGTGTTCGATCGCCCCGGTCTCCCGGTGGACCACCATCATCCGCGAGGCCGCCCGCTCGGGAAGGGGATGCGCGGCGATCAGTTCCGGCGGCAGGGCATAATCAAAATCTTTGGTCCGCAGGGTCATCGCAGCTCACATAGTTTCTCCGCTCACGCTCCGCAAGAGCCGCTCCACCTCCCTGTGGTCTCCCTGAACCCGGACCAACGTCAAGGTCCCGGGCCCGGCCCCGCATTCCGTGGCCACAAGTGCCCGGTTTTCCGCCTTCTCGACGTCCCAATCATCGGTCGCACCGCAAGGGGTCCATCCGTGGTCGATCAGGATTCGGAGAAAAACCTCGCGTCGAAGTCCGCCCGCGCTTGCGATTTCAAATTCCTCCCAAGCGGCCAGCTGCGGTTTCGCACCGGCCGGACGCGACCGGAGCGGCCACCGGCGATTTCGCGCCCACGCCCGCACCCGGACCTGAAAATAGCGGAGCGCCGCCAGCGCGGATCTTGTGGCGGGCGATTGGTATTCCACCGCCAGCCCGCGCAAGGGCAGCATGCGGTTCACCACCGCTTGATATCCCGCTTCACCCATCGGGCCGTGGTAGATGATGGAGTCATCCATCGCACGCACCGGCCCGCCGCCATAGACAAACCCCTCCCAGCGGGCTTCGCCATCATTGGAAAAGCGGTGCGGATGTTTATCTAGCAGAAGTCTTTCCGCCTGCCCGTATCCCCATTGCTGGCGCAGAAAAGTGCGCAACGAAGGTCGCCGCCAGTGCCAGACGAAGGCCCCCGGAGCGAAGCCAAGCCGGTAACCGGCTTCCCGCAACCGCCAGCAAAAATCCACGTCGTCTCCCGCGGTATGGAAGATCGGATCAAAACCGCCGATCGCCTCGAAGGCGGCTTTTGTCACCGCAATGTTGCAGCCGGGCAGGTGCTCGGCTTCCACGTCGTCGAGCATCACATGACTGGGTGCTCCCGGTGCCGCGCAGACCACCGCCTCCTCCCGCGTGCGGGGCGGCGGGGGCAGGTTCGGTCCTCCAGCCGCCACGAATCTTCCGTCGGCAAACAGTGGCAAAAGCCTTGCGATCCACTCCATGTCCGGCTCGCAGTCGTCATCCGTAAAAGCGAGGATGTCCCCACGCGCCGCGGCCGCCCCCGCGTTTCTCGCCGTGCTCAGTCCGCCGGGGGGCAACCGGAGCAGATTCACCTCCGGGAAATTCGCGGCAATGAAATCGCCCGTCCCGTCGGTCGAGCCATCGTCCACCACGATGATTTCCCACCCACCTCCGCTCATGGCACGGATCGCCCGCAGGCATCCCCCGATCCGTGTCCTGCCGTCACGGGTGCAGACGATCACGGAGACCGCCGACAGATCGGCTTCGACCTCCATCGCAGCCGGGCCGCTGCAGGCTTCCATCGCGGGCTTCGGCGTGCCGCTCCGGTCGATGAGCCCGAAATCCCAGTCGGTCACCTCCGCGCCCGCATTCCACCAGCGGTCGCTCCAAGCGTAAACCGTCATGCCGGCGGTTTCGCCCGCCAACGCCGCCTTCACTGCCCATTGAAGGACGTCCGCCTGCTTTCCAAGGCCATTGCGCCGCGAGTCCAGCCCGAACTCGGAAATGACCAGTGGCCGGTCCCCCGCGACGTGATGAAGCCGCCTGATATAACTCCGGAAGTTTTCCTCATCTTCGAGATAAACGTTCAGCGCGGTGAAGTCCGCATTGGCAGGTTCCAGGTATTCCGTGCTCGGGTAGCTGGCGTAGGCGAAAAGCAAGTCGGGAGCGAGGTCCTTGCCCAGCGCAATCAGCTCCTCGATGGCACGCCGCGTCCGTGCCGGGCCCATCCACCGCGCGAGGTCCGCCGGCACCTCGTTTCCCACATAGACTCCTGCCAGCGCAGGATGCCCGGCGGTGATCCGCAGCGAACCGGACAGTGCCACTTTGGCGGCGGAGAATTGTCCCGGGCAACGGAAAAAATCCGCGCTTAGAGCCCATCTCAATCCGCCGAAGACCTTCAGCCCCGCGGAACCCGCCGCGTCCAGGATCATCCGGTCCGGCATCTCATAGAGCCGTACCGCGTTGAATCCGAGTGACCGGATCTGTCGAAAATCGCTCTCCACTTCTTCCGGCCATCCCCCGGGAAATGGGCCGTAGGTCACGGCTTTCATCCAAACGCGCCGACCGTCCGCACGGAAGAACTTTCCATCCGTCCGCCAGCGCGCCGAGCCTGCTGCATCTGCCACGGGCCCACCCTAGGGAGCCTGCCGCCATTCCAAAACCCAAAATCCGCCGACGAGGGTCTTCTCTTTCCTTCCTCGCGACCCGCGCATAAAGAACGCCCATGCGCCAAGAGTTGCTCAACAATCCAGTCTTCGCCATGGCCGCGGAGCAATTCGACCGTGTGGCGGATTTCCTCCAGTTGCCGGATGATCTCCGGGAGCGCTGCAAGTGGCCCAAGCGGCTGATCACGGTCACCGTCCCCATCCGCCGCGACGACGGCAGCACGGTCGTCTATTTCGGCCATCGCGTGCAACATCATCTGACCCGCGGTCCGGTCAAAGGCGGCCTGCGTTACCATCCGGCCGTCGATCTGGGTGAGGTCGCCGCGCTCGCGATGTGGATGAACTGGAAATGTGCGCTCATGGACCTCCCGTATGGTGGTGGGAAAGGGGGCATCGCCTGCGATCCTAGGTCGATGTCAATCGGCGAGCTCGAGCGGATGACCCGCCGCTACACCATGGAAATGATTCCGTTCATCGGGCCACAGATCGATGTCATGGCGCCGGACATGGGGACCAACGAGCAGACCATGGCATGGATGACGGATACCTATTCCACTCACGCAGGCCACCTGGTCCCGGCCATTGTCACGGGCAAGCCGCTCAACCTCCAAGGCTCCGCCGGCCGCACCAAGGCCACCGGGCATGGCGTCGCATTCCTTGCGTCCAACGCGCTCCATCAGCTTGGCATCCCCGGCGAACGGGCCACCGCAATCGTCCAGGGATTCGGCAACGTCGGCTCCCACGCGGTTTATACATTGGCCTCCTATGGAATCAAAATCACCGGCATATCCGATATCAGCGGAGGGATCTGGAATGAAAGGGGCATCGATGTGAAGAAGCTCGGCAAACACGTGGAAAAACACCATTCGGTCTTGGGCTTCGAGGGGGCCGATCCGATCGATGCCGAACAACTTCTCTGCCAGCCCTGCGACATTCTCGCACCTTGCGCGCTGGACCGCGTCATCCACGGAGGCAATGCCCCCACCCTGCAATGTAAGATCCTGGCGGAAGGAGCCAACGGACCCACCACTCCGGAAGCCGACCGCATCCTCGACGCCCGCGGTGATATTTTCATCATCCCGGACATTCTTTGCAATGCCGGCGGGGTCACCGTGTCCTATTTTGAATGGGTGCAGAATCTCCAGCGCTTCCAATGGACCGAGCGCGAGGTGATCACGAAACTGGAAACCCTGCTCCAGAAATCCTTTGCCAAGGTCACCGGCTTTGCCAAACGGCACAAAGTTTCCCAGCGCATGGCTGCCCAAGCCATCGCCATCAAGACCGTCGCCGATGCCAAGGCCTCACGCGGGCTATTTCCCTAACTCATCCGGCTCTCTCCCGGTCAGGGCGAAAGAAAAGTTCCAGAAGCTGGCGACCGCGGCCGGCATGATCCTCCCCTCGATTGGCGGAGCCTCGCAGGCGGGAGCGCTTGGCCGCTCCCTGTCGATACCAAAAAGGCCCTAGCGGCGGCGGCGCAGGCCCAGCAACGCACCGCCAAGTCCCAGCAGAAGTGCCGATGGCTCGGGAACCTGCACAATCTGGATGCCGTTGATTGGAGCCCGGTTCGCAGTATCCGACGAGACGCTCGCCTGGGCGGTGAGGTTGAAAGAAGCGGTGGTGAGATTGCTGAACTGGAGATCGTTTCCAGCCGGCACGAGGTTTGCCTGATCGGGGTTCGTGTCCTGGTTTCCGATGGGTGCCGTGGTCGTCTGGCCTTGGATATAAGTGCCTCCGAAGACCGTGCCCCCATCGCGGCCGTAATAGGTCGTCCCGCCCAAGGAATAGGCGCCCACCCGCTGGTTCGCTCCGTTCTCTCCGTCGTAGTAAACGACCACATTGTAACCGGTGATGAGGAAATCGGCTGGAATACCCGCCACCGTGACCGTTGTGATCGATGTATCGCTGGTATCGAGATAGCCCAGCATCATCCGGGCGTTCCCCGGGCGGAAACCGGGGATGCGGTCGTCACTGGTGGATCACGCCCCGCAGCCGCAGGTCGTTTCCCAACCTGGCGTATTCGATTTCCTCGAGCCGCAGGCCGTTTCCCAGTCCTTCAGCTGCTAGGGCGGGGGTGGGCCCGCCGCTGAGCAGCGGCGCGTAATAGGCGACGACCTCATCCACCAGGCCCGCTTCAAAAAGAGCCGCGGAAAAGACTCCGCCGGCTTCCGCCAGGGCCGTCAAAACCCCTTGCTCGCGCACCAAAGCCTTCAA
>JBBSJY010000121.1:0-14022 GCA_038256845.1 Verrucomicrobiales bacterium
ACGAGGTGGTAGTGGTTTGAAAGTCGTTGCTGCTGAGAACCCCCTCTTTGATATCAAAGGTGAAAAACGCGCTCTTCGCCCGTTGCGAGCCACCCTGCGGATCGTTGAGGACTCCGGAAACC
The DNA here is from genome assembly GCA_038256845.1 of Verrucomicrobiales bacterium. Lineage (GTDB taxonomy): Bacteria > Verrucomicrobiota > Verrucomicrobiia > Verrucomicrobiales > Akkermansiaceae > Luteolibacter. The sequence goes on from JBBSJY010000121.1 coordinate 123, forward strand.
AATGGCGTGAGCGGGCCGAGCATCGGAACTGAAAAAAGCTCCGCTTTGTCCACCCCGATCAGGCCTTTGGCGTCGAGGTCGGCGATCCGGTCGCCCGAAAGGGCGAAGTCGACCCTCCCGGTCAAGGCGCCACCACCTTTTACCTGGAACCCATAGGTCGAGGCCAGCGCGGGCAAGGAAAGCCGGGTCCAGCTCATTTCTCCCGAGAGGCGGCCGCCCTTGCGGTCGAAACGGGCTGCGACCGGCCCTCCGAAGGTCGAAAACTTGAGATTTTCCACGGTCACCTCGCGGTCGCGGATGGCCACCTGCCCCACGGGCGATTGCAGGGTGAGCGTCTTTCCAAGAAAATCGAAGGCGGCCGGATGCCGGGAGAGGAAGGACACGTCGAGCGAGGTGCGTCCTTTGCCGGTGACATCGATCAGGCCGGATGCCTCGAGGGCTGGGGGGTGGTGGAACCGATATTTCTCCAAGGAGTCGGCCAGCGACGCCGCAAACAGCCGCACGACGGGAGCCGCCCACGCGTTGCCGACAGCTTCCTCGACGGCGACCGTGCCGTCCCTGCCATCGTAGAGGATCCGTTTCACCGCGAGACTTCCTTGGCGCGGGCCATCGAATGCCCGCCGCAACGGATAATCGCCGTAATCGAAATCAACGGCACCGTCGAAGAAATCGAGTTTATGGTGACTGAGCGAAAAACCGCACGATGCCTTGTTCACGGGGACACCGCGGAAGGACAGGTTCCTGATGGCCCCGCGTCCGGTGAAAGCCCACGAATGGCTGGCGCGGGTGTCGAATTCACCCTCCAGCACCACATCCGTTTCCCAACCGTCCCGCACACTGAAATCCGCGAGAACCTTTTCCAGCGGCTGGTTCGCGAAAAGCGGTTGCCACACCGCGGGGGGAAGCGACGAGGAAAGCATCAGCCGCACGACTCCATCATCGATCAGGATCTTTCCGCTGGCGGTGCCTTCGGCATGCTCGAGCCGGAGGTCGCGGAGGTACAGGTCTCCATCGGCGGAGGCAAATGCGGTTTCCAGCGATTGGAATGGGACCCCCTTTAATTTCAAGGAAGCACAGCGGACGCCACCGGTCATCCTGACTTCCGGCCGGGCGTTTTCAGGCAGGGAGAACGAGCCCTCCGCTTCCAGCGTCTGGTCACCGGCGATTTGGGTTTCAGCGGGAAGTCCGATTCCTAGCCAAGCTTCGAACAGGCGAGGGATTTCGAGGGTGGAAACCGCGTCGAAGCGCCCCTCGCGCTTGCCCATGTCGTAATCAACCCGCGCCATCAATTCCCCCTTCGGATCCTTTGCGCGGATCGAGGTGAAAGTGACGACTTCACCGTCAAGACCGGCCTCGGCAGAAACATCGCTCAACTCGTGCCCGTGTTTTTCGACACGGGGGGCGTCCAGCGTCATCCGCGCCACAAAGGTCGACCGGTCGTTCACGTCGCCTTCGATGAAAATCCTCGCCTCGGGCGGCTTGTCCCCTCCGAAGCGCCAGTTCTCCAGTTCCCGCACCACCCGCGCGACAAGTTGCCTGCGTTTTCCCTCTTCCGGATCGACCTCGGGCCCATCAATGCCATCGCGGTAGCCGAGGATTCTGGCACCGAGCGTCAATGTGATGCCGGCAATGTTTCCCCGCGCCTCCCGGACTTCGAGAAGGCGTCCTCCTCGCATCAGGATGGTTCCGTTCACCGCGGTCATCTCCAAGATCTCGGCGTCGGGTTTCTCGGGATCCACCGGCAAGCGGAGCGTGGCGTCGCTCAGTTCCACCTTGGTCAACCGGAAAATGCCACGGGCGAGTTTGCTCTTGTCGAAATCTAGGATCACCCGCTGCACCTGCGAAAGCTCCCTCCGCCGGAAACTGTCGGAAAAAACCCGCACGTCGGAAGCGATCAGGCCGGTGAATGGGAGATAGCTGAGAGCGCCGATCTCGACATGGGCCCCGTGCTCCGACGCTTCCGTCTCGATCGCCCTCCGCCACGACTCGGGAAGTCCGGTGCGGTTCGCCCACCAGAGCATGACCGCGGCGGCAATCAAACTGCAAACGACCAGCAGAAAGGCGGCGCTGCGGAGATGGTGCTTGAGGTGCGGACGATGCATTTCCGTTGGCAGACCGCGCAGGTTAACGGCCTTGCCGGGGAACGCAACTCACGGGACAAGTCCCGCCTCCCGAAAGGAATAGTAGGGCATGCGGCCAAGGGAGGGCTTCCCGATGATGAGGTGATCGAGGAACCGGACTTGCATCAGCTCCGCGGCCTCCACCAGCCGGCGCGTCACTTTTTCGTCCGCCCGGCTCGGGCTCGGGTCACCGGACGGATGGTTGTGGATCAGGATGAACCCGAAGGCCCCGCGGGTGATGACGGGCCGCAGAATCTCGCGCGGATGGGCGCTGGATTCGTTGACCGTGCCTACGGAAATCAGAGCGCTGCCGACGTGGCGCAGCCTCGCGTCGACCACCGCGACCATCACATGTTCCTGCGGCAGATGGCGCATCTGCGGCGCGAAGGTTTCGTGGATCCTTTCCGGGCTGTCCAACGGGTGATCGTTGACTTGTTCGCGGGCGACTCTCGCTCCCAGCTCGAAGGCTGCCGCCAGTTTGGAAGCTTTCGCCAGTCCCATGCCCTTTTCTTTGGAGAGCTCGGCGACAGGCAAGCCGCCCAAGGCCCCCATCGATCCGTATTTCGCGAGCAGGTCCCGACCGATATCGATCGCGCTGCGGCCCCTCATCCCGGTGGAGATGAAAAGCGCCATCAGCTCGGCATTGTTCAGGGCGGCAGGACCGAGCAACGCGAGTTTTTCCCGGGGGCGCTCGGACATGGGGAGGTCATGAATCCGGGGACTGGCAGGCTCGGGCGGGGTGCCCGAGTCGGGCGGGGCGAGGCAGTGGGGATTGGTCACTTGAACACACTGTGCAACCGCGGCGTTCTTGCCAAGCCCGCTGTCGGATAAATCACGGCATGGCGACTGGCGGCCGTCCGGATTTACCCTAAACTGCGCAAATGGCCTGGATACAGTTTTTCGACGGGGATTGCGCGTTTTGCTCACGGTCGGTCCGGTATGTGGCCCGCTTCGACAAGCGCGGCCGGATCAGCTTCGCTCCGCTTCAGGGAGATTTGGGCCGGCGGCTGGGATTTTCCCACCATGCGGAAAGGGACGGGGGGACGATGGTGGTGGTGCGCGAATCCGATGACGCGGTCTTCTTCCGCAGCGATGCCCTGCTCGAGTTGGCCCGCGCCTTGGGCGGTGCGTGGCGGCTTTTCGGGATCTTCCGCTACGTGCCGAGGAGCTTGCGCGACCGGGTTTACGATTGGATTGCGGAAAACCGGCACCGATTCCTCGGGGAAAGCGATCGCTGCTCGCTTTCCGATCCGGCGGTGCGGGCGCGGTTGCGGTCGTGACAGGTCGCAATCCCGCCTTGAATTGCCGCAAACCGCGTGCATTCTCGCCGCCCGCTCATGGCAGGACCGACTTTCCAAGCACTTCCCGGATTCCGCGATTTCATCCCGCAGGAATGCTCGGTGCGCAATTATCTCTTTGAGACGTGGCGATCCGTGGCGCGGCGCTGCGGCTACGTGGAGTATGAAACGCCAATCCTGGAGGACACCGGCCTGTATTTGAAAAAATCCGGCGGCGAGCTGTCCGCGCAGCTATTCCGTTTCGAGGACCAGGGGGGCCGAGACGTGACGCTGCGGCCGGAGGTGACCGCATCGCTCGCCAGAATCGTTGCGAAACACCAGCGCGATTTTCCCAAGCCGCTGAAGTGGTTTGAGATCGGCCAATGCTTCCGATATGAGAAGCCGCAGAAAGGGCGGGGCCGCGAATTCCATCAGTTCAACGTGGACATTCTCGGCGAAGCCGGTCCCGCGGCCGACGCGGAATTGATCGCCTTGGCCATCGAGACGATGCTCGCCTTCGGATTCGTCGCGGGTGATTTCGTGGTCCGTATCTCCGACCGCCAGGCATGGTTGGATTTTGCGGACTCCCGTGAAATCCCCGCGGACCGTATTTCCGAGTTTCTCGGCGTGATCGACAAGATCGATCGCGAAAAGCAGGAAGTCCTGATCGAGAAGCTGGAGTCGTTTTCCCTCACCCTGGAGGCCGTCCGCGAGTTTATCTCAAATCCGGTGAATGCCTCGCCCGCCTATCAGGTCATTCATGAGGACCTGGCCGCCCGCGGGTTCGAAGAATTCGTTGAACTCGATCTGTCGATCGTGCGCGGACTTGCCTATTATACGGGAATTGTTTTCGAAGTCTTCGATTCCAGGAAGTCGATGCGCGCCGTCGCAGGCGGAGGACGATATGACTCCCTCATCTCGACGCTCTCGGAAGGGGCGGTTGATATGCCTGCGACGGGTTTTGCCATGGGCGACTATGTGATCCGGAATCTGATTGAGGAAACCACCCATGCCGCCATGCAAATGGAAGTATGGCTCCAGCGGAATGCGGCCGCCTGTGATATCTTCGTGGTCATCGCCGACGAAACGAAACGAGCCGAATCCCTCCGCCTCGTGACGGATCTCCGCCGCGCCGGCATCTCCGCCGATTTGCCGCTCAATTCGGCGAAGGTCACGAAGCAATTCCAGGCAGCCGAAAAGTGCGGAGCCCGCTTCGCCCTTGTCGTCGGCGCGGAGTATCCTCATCTCAAACTCAAGGTCCTTGCCAGCCGGACCGAGGAATCCGGCGATGCCGCCAACGCCATCGAGTGGCTGACCGACCGGCTTCATCAACCCGACGGCCCGCTTCTGGCGTGATCCGGTTTTCCAACTTTCTTCCCATGCGCACCCATCATTGCAACGAACTTCGCGAATCTCATATCGGCCAATCGGTGATCCTGATCGGCTGGGTGAATTCCGCCCGAGACCACGGCGGCGTCATCTTCATCGACCTGCGGGACCGCGAGGGACTGACCCAGTGCGTTTTTCGTCCGGAGGAAAGCCCTGACATCGCCGCGCTGTCCCACACTCTTCGTGACGAGGACGTCGTCCAGGTCGAAGGGATCGTGGCGGCACGGATCGAAGGATCTGAAAACACGCGCATCGGCACCGGATCGATTGAAATCGTGGCGAAGGAACTGCGGATCGTCAACAAGGCGGAGGTCCTGCCCTTCCAGCTCGACAAGGAACTTTCCAACGAAGACCTGCGGATGAAATACCGCTATCTCGATCTGCGCCGCGCCCGGATGAGCAAGAACATCCGGCAAAGGAGCATCATCACTTCCGCGGCCCGCCGGCATCTGGACGACGCGGGATTTTCCGAAATCGAAACGCCGATTCTTTCAAACCCGACGCCGGAGGGCGCGCGGGATTTCCTGGTGCCGTCACGGCTGAATCCCGGCCGCTTTTACGCGCTCCCCCAGGCGCCCCAGCAATACAAGCAACTGCTGATGGTCGCCGGTTTGGAAAAGTATTATCAGATCGCCCGCTGTTTCCGCGACGAGGATCTTCGCGCCGACCGCCAGCCGGAGTTCACGCAAATCGATATCGAAGCCAGCTTCGTCAACCAGGAAGATATCATATCGCTGGTCGAGGGATTGTTGGTTTCGATGTTCAAGGCGGGCCTGGGGATCGACGTGCCAGCCAACTTCCCCCGCATGACCTACCGCGAGGCGATGGACGTCTATGGCTCGGACAAGCCGGACACACGCTATGACATGAAAATCACCGATCTCGCCGATGTGTTCACGGCGACCGATTTCAAGATCTTCCGCAGCACGCTGGATGGCGGCGGTGTGGTCCGTGCGATCAATTCCAAAGGCTTCGCCGGGATTACGACCGGCCAGATGAACCGTCTCAACGAAATCGCAATCCAGGCGGGACTGCCCGTCAAAACATTGGCCTTCATCAAATGTGAAGGCGGCGAGTACAAGAGCCCGCTTTGGAAGTTTTTCACCGAGGCGGAAAAGGCCGCTCTGGTATCCACCCTTTCCATTGCGGAAGGCGATATCGTCTTCTTCGTTGCCGGCTCGCGTGACAATGTGAGCACCATCCTCGGACGCGTCCGGGTGGAAGTGGCGGAGATGATGGAGCTCGCGAAAAATTCCACAGCTTTCAACTTCCTATGGGTGGTCGATTTTCCGCTGCTGGCGCTCGATGGGGAAAGCGGTCATTGGGGAGCGGTTCACCATCCGTTTACCCGGCCCCATCCGGACGACATGGAACTGCTGGAAGCGGGCGACTATGCCAACGTCCGCGCGCTTGCCTACGACGTCGTCCTCAACGGCTACGAGCTCGGCGGCGGATCGATCCGGATCCATGAGAAGGACCTTCAGGCGAAAATGTTCGGGGTGCTTGGAGTCGCTCCGGAAGAACAGCAGGTCAAGTTCGGCCACCTGCTCGATGCCTTCCGCTTCGGCGCCCCTCCGCACGGCGGCATTGCGCTCGGGCTGGACCGGATCGCGATGTTGGTCGCGGGCGAGCACTCGATCCGCGAGGTCATCGCATTCCCGAAGAACAACAAGGGTGCGGACCTGATGGCTCACAGTCCCTGCCAGATCGAACACAAGCTCCTCCGCGAAGTATACGTGCAATCGACCTACAAGGATCCGAAAACCGCGGCCGAGAAGGTCACCCAGTAATCGGGTCCCAACGACTACGTGCGGATTGGCGGTTGTGTCCGGCCCGAAATGCGTCTTGGTTGCCGCGTATCGGCGGAAGTCCGATCACCCGGCCCCGCGCACCCCAACTGCCCCCCGATGATAAACCCATTCCACCGAATCCCCGCTCGATGTCTGTTTCTGGGACTGATTATCCTCCCGATGAAAAAGGGAACGACCGCAACGGAGAACCCGCCTGCGTACCGGCAGTGGGGCGATGAGGCGCTGGCGACCGTGAAGAAGGATTTATGGCTTCCCCGGCGGAATCTTTATGCGGAGAAGGCGGATTTCGGACGTCGTGCCCGGCCTCAGCCGGCATACATGTGGGGCGTGGGCGTCCAATTGACCGCACTGGCCGCCGCAGCGAAGGTCGACCGGGAAAAATATATGGCGGCGATGCGGGAATATGCCGAAGCCATCGATGTCTATTGGTTGGAACATGATGGAATCTCCGGCTATGACGTGCTGCCCGGTCCGAAGGACTCCGACCGCTATTATGATGATAACGCGTGGCTGGTGCTCGGGCTGATCGAGGTCCATGAGATCACCGGGGAAAAGAAATATCTCGACCGCGCCGAGGAAACATTCCGGTTCGTGATGAGCGGCGAGGATGACAAGCTCGGGGGCGGCCTCTATTGGCGGGAGAAGGAGAAGAAATCGAAAAACACCTGCTCCAACGCCCCCGCCATTGTTTCCGCGCTAAGACTCTATCAAATGGTCGGCCGGGACGACTACCTTGAGACGGCGGAACGGCTCTATGATTGGACAAACAAAAGTTTGCAGGACGAGGACGGGCTTTTCCTGGACAATGTCCGGATGGATGGTTCGGCCGATCGGAGGGCCTACGTGCGGGAGAACGTTCGCGGCCCGGAAGGCCGTTATGGTCACCGCTGGGACCGCAAGGTTTCGGGACCGCAACGTCAAGTCATGTTACTGGATCAGGCCAGCGTCGCCCGGGCGTTCCGGGTGCTTGCCGGCCTCCTCCCCACCACCCAGTGAGAACCTTTCCCGCTTTCCAACCCCAAATGAAAACCATGAAACAGACACTGATGAAATCCACCGCCCGAATCGCGGTTCTCGCCACCTTCGCTTTCTCCGCCTCGCTGCCTGCCGCGGAGGAAGAGGGCTTCGTATCCTTGTTCGATGGCAAGAGCTTTGGTGGCTGGAAGGTCTCGGAAAACAAGGAGACTTTCCAAATCGAAGATGGCGCGATCGTCGCCAAAGGACCGCGAGCCCACGCCTTCTATGCAGGTGACGTGAATGACGGGAAGTTCAAGAATTTCGAGCTGAGGCTCGACGCGATGACGCGGAAGGGCGCGAACGGCGGGGTCTATATCCATACCGAATTTCAGGACGAAGGCTGGCCGGGCAAAGGCTACGAAATCCAGGTGAACAACACCCAGAGCGACTGGCGGAAGTCCGGTGGGCTCTATGCGATCGTCGACAACAAGGAGCCCTTTGAAGATGATAAATGGATGGAAATGATCATCCGTGTCGAGGACGGTGTCATCACCTCAACGGTCAACGGCAAGGAGTTGGTGAAGCACAAGCCGGAGGATGGGCAAAGCAAGTTGCAAAAGGAAGGCGGGACGATCGCGCTGCAGGCCCACGATCCCGACAGCGTGGTGTTCTACAAGAATATCCGCATCAAGATTCTCGACTGAGTCCGACCACTCCAGCACCCGTTTTTCTGCTGTTGGATTAAATGGGGCGGGATCGCCGGCCACCCATCAGGACGGATGGTCGTCATGATGGGTTCGGGATCGGAGAGCTGTAAGTTCCCGACGAACTTCTTTACCACTCTTTCAGCCGCAATCCGATTTCACCATACCAGCCTGATTCAAGATCGCGGTCGAAACGATCGCCGCCGCCAGTTCTTTTGATTTCGATTTCATTGCCGACCGTCATACCGACGCCTGCCTCGATGCTCATGTTGTCGGTGATGCTGCGGTTGACGTAGAGGCCGGCGCGGTAGGTCGAGAGGTCGATCTGGCGCGACTCGCCGTTTTGAAAGCGAATATTCCAATCTCCGCCGCCCGGATCGCCCCGCAGCGAAAACTCCCAGCAATCATCCGGGGCGTAGGTGGCGAGAAATTTCGGACCGTAGAGTCCCACGCGGACCGTGTCGCTGACGATCCAGTCGAAAAAGATTCCCGGGATGGATTCCGTGTCGCCGTTGAGATTGAGAATCACACCGCCAATGCCGATCATGAAACTGTCATTGAATCGGTATCCCGCGCCAAGCGCGACATCGAAGGTGAAGTCGTCGCCATCGATGTGCTGGAAATCCGTTCCCATTTCCGCACGCGTCCATCCGAGGAGAAACCAAGGAGTCTCGCCGATGGTTTGGATAAAAAACGAACTGAGGGAGATCGAGTGCAGGTCCTCGTCGCGGATCGGGAATCCGGAGACGGTGCCGTTGAAGTCGAGCGAAGTGAATTCGTAGTTGAGCACAGGAATGATCGAGAGCCCTTCCAGCGGGGAGATCGGGCGTGAGAGCAGCATGCGAAGCTCGAACCGGGAGACAGCGAGACTGCCCTCGTCGTCATCGAGGTCCATGTCACCGGAGTGGACGCCGGCGACCTTGAGGAAATCGAAGCCGGGAATGAGGGGTTGCTCCGGTTGGGCGGCGGCGGAGAGGAGGCAGCCGAGTGAGACGGCGGATGCGGCGAACGTTGCAGTCATGGCGGGATGCTGCCCCTTCGGCGGTTTCCCCGCAAGCTCCTGCTTGGCAAAGATCATCCGCGGAATCCCTCGTGGCACGGGAGGATTTTCAGTGATTGCGAAGGATGTGCGGATGGATCAGCATGACGGACATGAACATTCGTGCAGGAATGACGGGCTGGGGAATCCTGATGATGGCGGGATGTGCGAGCGGTCCGGAAATGCCGCCGGTGCCGACTGCCACGATGGCCGCGAGTTCGCGAACTCCCATGGCCACGTTGGAGAAGGGGCATGCGGTTTATCTGCGTCATTGCGGCCGCTGCCATGAGTATGAAATGCCGGATGAGGTCAGCGGCCCGGATTGGCATATCGTGGTGCCGGGAATGGCTTGGAACGCGGGAATCTCCGCGGCGGACGAAACCGCGGTGCTCCGCTATGTGATGGCCGCCCGATCGACGTGAGTCCTTGGGCCGAGCTGTTGGCGTTCGCCGGAGTGATGGCGGTGGGTCAGTTCAGTCCGGGTCCGGACATGCTTCTGCTGACCCGGACCGCATTGCGCGAGGGAGCGCGGCGCGGGGTGGTCATGGCGCTGGGAATTGCCTGCGGGCTGACCGTGCATGCAACCTTTGCGGTTGCGGGAATGGCAGTGGCTTTTGAGAGATCCCCCCAGTGGCGGGTCGGCTTGCGTTGGGCTGCGGCCGGGTATCTGCTGTGGTTGTCGTGGGGATTGTTGAGCGAGCGATTTGTCGCCTGGTATTCCGGCGCGATCTATCAGATGGAGGCCGTCCGGGGCGGGCGGGGCCCGTTTCTCCGTGGGCTGTTCTGCAATTTGTTGAATCCGAAGGCGGCGCTATTTCTGGCGGCGGTGAGCGCCCCGTTTCTCGCCGGGGAGCGTCCGGCGATGTGGCCGCTGCTGATCTGGGCCGTCGTGGTTTTCCAAGGCTGCCTGCTGTGGTCGCTGTGGGCGTGCCTGCTCCAATGGCGGCCGCTGCGGGTGCGCTACGAGCGTGCGGCGGGATGGATCGACGGACTGTTCGGCCTGGCGCTGGCCGGCCTGGCAATCCGCTTGATGTGGGTGTGACCCGGCCGGAAAAAAGAACCCCGCGGCGTGCGCGGGGTTCGGGGGAGTCTCGTGTCCGGGATCGGTTCAGTTGAAGGTCGGTGACTTGTGCCGGGCGAAATAGCCGTCGCCGACATACATCGAACGGACGTCATATTCCGGCAGCGGGCCACCATCGGGCGGCAGAGGGATATTTCCGTGAGTGGCGTCCTCCGGTTGGGATTGGGCGATGGTTACCGGAGTGCCGACGCTGACCAGACGGAAAAACTTCGGGGCCAGGTTCTCGTGCATCCGGATGCAACCATGGGTGCAAGGTTGGTGTTTGACCCAGCCGGTGTGAAATCCGTAGGCCGATTTGAACTCGGTCCAGTAGGGCATCGGAGTGCCTTTGAACGACCAGCCCGAGGGTTTTTTCGACAGGTAGGTCTGGCGGATCTGGCTGCCGCTGTAGGCGTAGCCGTGGGTGTTCGCCCTCCTTTTCGCTTCCTTGTTGTAAATCCGGAACGTGCCGCTGGGCGTGGGGTTGCTGGATGTCCCGACCGACACGGGCATGACGAGTAGCATCTCGTTCCCCTCCATGACATAGGTCCGCTGCTTGCTGAGCGAGACCTTCACCCGGACGTTGGAGGGATTTTTCGGAAGCTTTGCGGGACGGTCATAAGCTTGGTAGGCGGCGAGGCCGGAGCCGGTGGCGGCATTCGGGGCGGTACAGGAGGACAGGGTGATCGCCGAAAAGGCTGCGACGCCGAGGAAGAGTGCTTTTTTCAAATTCATAGGTGGATTTCGTGTTGCCGGAGACTGCCAAAGGATGGGGAAAATGCAAGCCATAGCGACGCGCGGAAAGCTCAGCGCATGGTCTCCCAGGAATCCACACGGCGATCGAGGAACCAGACGGTCGCGCGGCGGTAGGGGAGGTAGGCGATCTCCGGACCGACGTCGAACACATAGGAGGAATAAGGGTGGTAGCGGCCGCCATAGCGGCCGTATCTGCCGTACCCGAATCCACCGGAGAAGTGGGTTCGGACCGGCCGGACGCCGGTGTAGTCCCAGCGTTCGGTTGCCTTTCCACCCTTGGAGCCTTCGAAGCGGCTCGAAGGAGGCCCCCATGCGAGGTCGACCGCATCCCGCGACATGCCCCGGCTGATCTCGCCGCCTTCAACGAGCGCCTGCTGGTTCGCCGGAAGGGCGGCGAAGCGAGCCGGGTTTTCCTGGATGCGCGCCTGCGGCGTGGACGGCGCGCAGGATGCGAGAATGCAGCCGGAGGAAACTAGCATCAGGAGGTTTCTCATGGGCCAATCTAGGCAACGGTTCGCCCGGATGCAATGCGCGGACGGGTCGAATTCAACAGATGTGGGAAAGGGGCTTGCCAACGGTGAAGCAGCCGCAGCAATCTTCCCGCGAACGTTTCCCCGATAGCCACGATGTCCGATTTGCTCGAAGATGATGACCTTACCGCCGCTCTGAAGAAATGCCCCGAATGGGAGTATGAAAAGAAGGCGATCACCCGCACCGTCGAGTTCGAGGAATTCATGGATGCGATCGATTTCGTGAACGATCTGGCCGAGATCGCCGAAGAGGCGCAGCACCATCCCGATATCACGATCAAGCACACGAAGGTGAGCTTGAAGCTCACCACCCATGATGTTGGCGGCGTGACGGAACTGGACATCGAGCTGGCCCAGCGGGTGGACAACCTGGTGGATTGAACGCCACCGACTCCTGAGAAAACCTCTCCATGCGGGCCAGCCGGAAGGCAGCCCGCATGTTTCGCGTCAGCGCGGGAGCATCAGTTCGTCGTCCTTGAAACCGGTTAGATCCCGCAGGCCGGCGAGAAGAAAGCGCAGCGTGAAGAACAGGAAGATGAGGATCGGGACGCCGATGACGGCGAAGCCCCAGCCGGTGAGGCGGGCGATGATGCCGTTGTAAGTCTCGAGGGCATCGATGGCGGTAGCCTCGAAGCCGCTGAAGAAAAACAGCGCGAGACCGACATTCATCGCGGAACTGATGAAGAAGGACGCTGCGAACAGCCGTGTCGCACGCAGGAGCAGGGAGCGGTAGCCATCGGTCTTGCCCTCATCCGCGACCCTGCGTTCGATCTTCGGGATATCAAAGAGGCCGTCGTTGTAGAGGAAGACGTTGAGCAGTGGCGTGGGCGAGCTGAAGGAGCGGAGGATGGCGACGCCGAGCACCAGCGGGATGAGGGCCTCCTTGATGCCGAAGAGGAGGCCGGCGTTGGGTTTGACGCTGCCGTCGGGATTCCAGAGATAGAGGGTCAGGCCGCCGGTGAGGAGGACCGAGATGACGCCCAGCGAGGAAAAGAAATTCGGCTTCCGCGTTTTGATGAAATGCCAGATGCCGTAGCCGATGGGCAGGGAGAGCGCGACAATCATCGCGGCCAGCGGTCCGATGTGCCAGAACTTGGCGGACTTGCCGATTTTTTCCTGCAAGTCCGGGTCCTTGCTGAGAAAGCTGAGGGCCAGAACCGGGATCAGGACGTTGATCAGGATGTTGGCAAGCGGGTGTTCTTCGGCAGGTTTCTTGGAAGACATGATCGGTGTGGCGGAAGCCAAGCATTGCCCGGCTCGCAAGGGGAAGGAAAAAGCCCGCCGGGATTGGCGGCGGGACCACTTTCGCGAATGTCGGCCCGTCGACGAAATCCGGAGACCTCGGATTCCGGACCGCGCCTTCGATAGGGACGCGGGTTACCTGGCGGGTTATTCCTCCAGCAATTCGCGGCTCTCTTCCGAGAGTCGGTCGAGCGGGTAGTCCACGACTTTTCCGTCTTCCATCTTGAATGTCACCGTGGTGGCGGTGACCGCGAGGGCCTCGGCGGTGATGGTTTTGCCGAGAACGTTGGTCCACTCGCGCATTTCACCGGCTTCCGTCGCGGCAGCGGGTTCTGGAGTCTTGTCCGCGGGATCCGGCGTTTCGGGGGTGACGGCGCTGGCCAGGCCTGCCTCGACCTCCTTGTCGAGTTCCCGGAATGCCTTGCGGGAATCCGCGGCGATCTGTTTGTAACACAGGCCGCCGACCACCTGGTCATCCGGAGAGAGGACGGTGACGATGGGGATGATGTTGCCTTTGGACTTGTAAACCTCGTAAGTGCGTTGGGCGATGTTTTCCGGCAAAGTATCGTTGTTGGCGGCGTCCTTCATCACCAGCACGTAGTCCGAGCGCATCTGTTTGAAGACCTCCGCATTGCCCATCTGGCATTTCGGGCAGCTCGATTTCGTATCGGTGACGACCACGGCGATGGGCTTTCCGGTCTCCAGCGACTTGGCCTTGGCAGCTTCGTAGTCCGCTCCCGAAAACGATCCGCGAGGCGCGTCCGTGGCAAAAGCGGCGGGGGCGATGAGTGCGGCGATGGCAAAGAATTTCGCTGTCATGATGGGAATATGCCGACACCCGGAAGGATCTGTCAATCCGGGGTTTTCCGACGGGGGCTCAGGTTTTGAATCAGGAAATCCCCCCCCTACTTCGGCCAGGCGATTTCAGGGGCCTTGCCGTTCCAGAAGGGTTGTTCGGGATCGAACAGGCTTTTGCCATCGATGATGACATTTCCCTCGGGAGTGATGGGGAAAG
>JBBSJY010000122.1:0-13911 GCA_038256845.1 Verrucomicrobiales bacterium
GCGGGCATTGCCGGACTTTCCCCCCATCATTTCCACCGGGTCTTCAAAAAGGCGACCGGGTTGACGCCGCGGACCTATGCCGCGGCACGGCGGGCCGAGCGGCTGCGGGAGGCGCTCGCCAAACGGGAATCGGTGACGGAGGCGTTTTACGAGGCGGGCTTCAATTCGAGCGGCCGTTTTTATGCGGAGGCGGAGCGGCTGTTGGGAATGGCGCCGCGGTCGTATCGGATGGGCGGCTCGGGGGAGCTGATCCGTTTCGCGGTGGGCGAATGTTCCCTCGGTTCGATCCTGGTGGCGGTTTCCGGAAAGGGGGTTTGCGGCGTCTTTCTCGGGAATGATCCGGAGGAGTTGGTGGGGGAGCTGCAGAGAAGGTTCCGGAATGCGGAACTGCGGGGCGGTGAGGCGGGATTCGAAAGCTGGGTGGCGCGTGTGGTCGCGATGATGGAGGAGCCGGGGACGGCGTGCGATCTGCCGCTGGATATCCGCGGGACCGCATTCCAACAAAAGGTGTGGCAAGCGCTGCGGGCGGTTCCAGCCGGTTCGACCGCGAGCTACGCGGAGATCGCGGTGAATATCGGATTGCCCAAAGCGGTGCGGGCGGTGGCGGGGGCCTGCGCGGCGAATGCGATCGCCGTCGCGATCCCGTGCCATCGGGTGGTGCGGACCGACGGCTCGCTCTCCGGCTACCGCTGGGGGGTGGAACGGAAGCGGGCGTTGCTGGCCCGCGAGGCGGCGGCGTTGCCGGATCAGGGACAGGCCGGGCAGAGGCCGAAGAATTCGAGTTCGTGATAAAGGTTCCGATAGCCGGTTTTTTCCCGGATCTCCGCTTCGAGCTCGTGAACGGGACAGGGGGCCTTGATGGCCTCGATGCTACCGCAGTGGGTGCAGATCAGGTAGTCGCTGTGGCGGCCGGGGACGAGCAGGGTGAAATAGGCGGCCCGTTCGTGCAGGCCGAGCCGCCGGACCATGCCGTGCTCGGTGAGGCGCTGGAGCAGGCGGAAGACGGTGGCCTTGTCGCATTGGTCGGCCATGCGGGGTGAGGCGGCCAGCTCGGAGAGGGTCATCGGCCGGCGGTTTTCCAAAAGCGTCGTGATGAGTTCTTCGAGCGCCTTGGTGCGGCGCAGGCCGGCGGCGCGGCAGCGGTCGATGGTTTCCTGGACGATGGGATTCATGGCGGACAGCGGCAAGATACAGGGAATCGCGGAAATCAAAAGAGCCCGGGCTGGGAATCGGTGGCGGAGGGCGGAGGCGGGGCTCCGATTTTCGCGTAGGCGGCAGGCATCGCGGTCCGGCCGCGGGGCGTTCTTTGGAGAAATCCCTGCATGATGAGAAAGGGCTCGTGGACTTCCTCGATGGTGGCGGCGTCTTCGCCGACGGCGACCGCCAGCGAATTGAGCCCGACCGGGCCGCCGTTGAATTTGTAGATGAGGGCCTCAAGCAGGCGCTTGTCCATTTCATCGAGACCGTCGGCATCGATTTCGATCATGGCGAGGGCCTTGTCGGCGAGGTCGCCATCGATATGGCCGTTGCCGCGGACCTGGGCGAAATCGCGCACCCAGCGGAGTAGGGCGTTGGCGACGCGGGGGGTGCCGCGGGAACGGGAGGCGATTTCAAGTGCGCCGGGCCTCTCCACGGGAACTTCCAGCAGCCCGGCGGAGCGTTCGATGATGTCGGCGAGTTCCTGGTGGGTGTAGTAGTCGAGGCGGTTCACCAGCCCGAATCGGGACCGCAACGGCGCGGTGAGCATGCCGGAGCGGGTGGTGGCGCCGACCAGGGTGAAACGCGGGAGATTGATCTGGATGGAGCGCGCGGACGGGCCGGAATCGATGATGATATCCAGCCGGAAATCCTCCATCGCCGGGTAGAGGTATTCCTCGATCGCGGGGTGGAGGCGGTGGATCTCGTCGATGAACAGGATGTCGCCCTTCTGGATGTTGGTGAGGATGCCGGCGAGGTCTCCGGCCTTCTCGATCTGCGGGCCGGAGGTGGTGTGGAGCTGGGTCCCGGCGGCGCGGGCGATCAAATTGGCCAGCGTGGTTTTGCCCAGACCGGGGGGGCCGGAAAGAAGGACGTGATCGAGGACGTCGGCGCGGCGCTTGGCGGCCTCCAGCATGAGGAGGATGCGGTCCTTGACCTTTTCCTGGCCGATGAATTCGGAAAATGCCGGCGGACGCAGCGAGACGTCGAAGGGCGTCGCGGGCGCGGCGGTGGTCTGCTGATAGAAATTCTCGGACATCGGCGGCGTGCGGCCATTGGAAGCCACGCCGCGGCCATGGGGAAGCGTGGAATTCGAGGAGAGGCGCCGGTGAATGGCGTGCGGGAGAGGACCCCGCTTCGCCAGTCTCGCGGGGAACGGCCTATGCGGGCTCGCACCCCGGGCAGTTCCGACGGGGCGATGCGATTCGGGGATCGAAAGGAGTCAGAGTGGCGGCCGGCCTTCGTTTCCCGGGAGTTCGAAGGGCGCGAAGTTGCTCCGGGTGAGTTCATCGAGCGCATTCCCCTGCATTCGCAAAATCGTGTCATGGAGAGGACATTGTTTGCCGATTCCGCACCAATCCGGGCCGAAGGGGCACATCACCACCCGATCCGGGTTTTCGAAGACCCGCACCACATCGAGCAGCGTGATTTCGCCCGGCGGCCGGCGCAGCTTGTAGCCGCCGGAGGGTCCGGGCGTGCCGGCCAGGAGATCCGCCTGCGAAAGCAGCGTCAGGACCTTTGCGGTGAGATGCCGCGACAATTGTCGGGATCCGGCGATTTCGGCGCTGCCGACCAAGCGTCCCTCTTGGTAATGAGCCGCGAGATAGCTGACAGCCGCAATACCTGCCTGCGACATCTTGCTGTAGGGAAACACCCGGAAAATCTCGTGGGATTCGAATGCCGATGCAAGCGCCGCGGTGGCCAAACGAAATAAAGAATAATAATTATTTAATTCCTTGCGGCAGGCGGCCCGGGCTGTCTGGAATGGTCGCGATGAACGCAAACACGACCCCATCCGTCCTCAGCGAACGCGCCATTTCGCTGGTGAAGGCCACCGTCCCGGTCCTGCAGGAGCATGGCGAGGCGCTGACCCGGCACTTTTACGACCGGATGTTCCGGGAGAATCCCGAAGTGGCCCCGCTTTTCAACCGCGCCAACCAGGCGGCGGGAACGCAGCAGCGTGCGCTGGCTGCCGCCGTTCTCGCGTTCGCGGCGAACGTGGACCGGCTGGAAGTGCTGGGTGCCGCGGTGGAAACGATCGCCCAGAAGCATGCGTCGCTGCGCATTTTGCCGGAGCATTATCCGATCGTCGGGGCAAATCTGCTGGCCTCGATCCGCGAAGTGCTGGGGGAAGCGGCAAGTGACGAACTGATCGAGGCATGGGGCCAGGCCTACGGCGTGCTCGCCGAAATCCTGATCGGCCGCGAAGCGCAGATCTACCGGCAGATCGCCACGGCGGAAGGCGGCTGGGAGGGCCTGCGCCGGTTCCGGATCGCCCGGAAAGTTCGTGAAAGCGACGTGATCACGTCCTTTTATCTGGAGCCATCCGACGGCGGAGACGTGCCGGACTACAAGCCGGGGCAGTATCTCACCGTGCGGGTGCCCGATGGGAAAGGCAGCACCACGATGCGAAATTACAGCCTCTCATGTCCGCCGGGTGCCGGCCATTTCCGGATCAGCGTGAAGCGTGAGCCGCAAGGTTTGGTATCCAATTTCCTGCACTCCCGGATGGAGGGGGACGAGCTGGAAATCGGGGCTCCCTGCGGCGATTTCATTCTCGATCTCAGCGAGCATCATGAAAGGCCGCTCGTTCTGCTGTCGGCGGGCGTGGGCATCACGCCGATGCTTTCGATGCTGGAAGCCGTCGTGCGCCACCAGCCCGAGCGGGAGGTGGTTTTCATTCACGGCGCTCAGAACGAAAGGACCCATGCCTTCGGCGACCGCGTTCGCTCGCTCGGTTCGGAACACCCGAACCTGCGGGTGCACGTCCGCTACAGCGAGGTGGCCCCGGGGGACCGGGACTCCGGCCTTTGTGACAGTGTGGGGCTGATCGATGCGGAATTGATTGAGTCGCTCGTCCCGGGGCGTGACGCCGATTACTATTTCTGCGGACCGAAGCCGTTCATGTCGTTCATTTACGCCCAGCTTCTGGCGTGGGGAATTCCCGGCGGACAGGCGCGGTTCGAGTTTTTCGGGCCGAAAGAGGACCTCGTCGCACCGGTGCCAAAGCCGGAACCGGCCCTCGCGGGGAAGTGCCCGTTCTGAGGCGGTTTGATGCGGGCTTGCGGGTTGTGTCGGCCGCTGTAGGAATCTTGGCGTGAACCGCCGCCATTTCCTCCGCACCACCGCCGCCACCTCGCTCGTCCTCAGCCTGCCGCGCGCGATCGCGGCGCTGGAATCCGAAAATATCTATCGTGATAACATCGGTCTCCAGCTTTACACGCTGCGGAACGAACTGGCCAAGGATACCCCAGGCACGCTCAAGGCGGTTGCGGAGGCCGGCTACAAGCAGGTCGAACCCTACGGGTTTCCGGATTGTGATCCGCTCTTCAAAGCTGCGGCGGACAACGGCCTCGCCGTCCATTCCTCGCACTTCGCCTGGGATTCCGTCGTCAGTCCGAAGGATGCGGAGATGTCGGATTTCCGGAAGATCCTCGATAAGGCAAAGGAGAACGGGTTGACACATCTCGTTATTCCTTATCTCCACGACCACCAGCGCGGCAGTCTGGACGCTTACAAAAAGATCGCCGAAAACGCGAACAAAGCGGGGGAAATGACCAAGGAGGCCGGCATCCAACTCGCTTACCACAACCATGCCTTCGAGTTCGAACCGAAGGACGGAGGCAAAACCCCGTTCGACATTTTCATCGCGGAGTTCTCCGCGGACATGCATTTCGAACTCGATGTGTTTTGGGTCAAGCTCGGCGGGGTGGATCCGATCAAATTGATAGAGAAGCTTTCCGGCCGGGTCTCCCAGCTTCACCTCAAGGATTTGAAGGAAGGGATCCCCATTCCCAGTTTTGGAAACGTGCCGCCGGACGCTTTCAAGGAGCTCGGCAACGGCATCATCCCGATGGAGCCGCTGCTCGTCGCCGCCCAAACGGCGGGAGTGAAGCATTGTCATGTCGAGCAGGACCAGTCGCCCGATCCGCTCGCCAGCATCCGCGAAAGCATCAAGCATCTGGCCACGCTCTGAGGGTCCGGTTGTGCGAGATAAGCGAGACCGCGAATCAGCGAATTGGCCCTTGGATCACCACCGATGCCAAGCCAGCTTCCGCCCATGAGCATACCGGCAATGTTTTCCCGCAGACCGACGGTTTCCCCCTCCGGCCCGCCCGTTGGATTCGCAGCAGATGGTTGGCCGGGCTGGCGCCACACCGGGTGGAAGCCGCGGAGGCTGTGTGCCATTTTCGCGGGTGTCTTCGCGTTTTCCACCGCCTGTCCGGCCGACATCTTTACCGCCGCGTTCGGCTTTCCCGGGGAGGTCGCAATTTCAGCTGATGGATTTTCCGCCGGCGGGCACGCGATCGAGTTGTCGCTCGGGTTTGCGACTGATCACGCGATGAATCTCACGGTGATCGAAAACACCGGCCGGAATTTCATTGAGGGAAACTTCTCGACTCTGGCCCAGGGACAAAGCGTCGAGCTCGGTCACGGCGGCAAGACCTATCGCTTCGTGGCCAACTATTTCGGCGGAGACGGCAACGATCTGGTGCTCCAGTGGACGGCCACCCGGCTCGTCGGCTGGGGCAGCAATTCCTACGGGCAACTGGGCACCGGCGATCCCGGAAACAGAGACCTTGCGGCCGCGGTCACACCTTCGCCGGTGCTGGCCGGCCAA
The DNA here is from genome assembly GCA_038256845.1 of Verrucomicrobiales bacterium. Lineage (GTDB taxonomy): Bacteria > Verrucomicrobiota > Verrucomicrobiia > Verrucomicrobiales > Akkermansiaceae > Luteolibacter. The sequence goes on from JBBSJY010000122.1 coordinate 5,819, forward strand.
ACGGTGACCGGCGTGGCGACCGGGATTGCGCACAGCCTCGCGTTGCGCGCCGATGGCAAGTTGATCGCGTGGGGAAGCAATAGCCACGGAGCGCTCGGCGACAGCACGACCACCGACCGCTTCGAGCCGGTGGCGGTCAATCAAGCCGGTGCGCTGGCCGGCCGCACCGTGGTGGCGGTGGACGCGGGATTTGGTTTCTCGGTGGCCCTCACCTCGGATGGCCAGGTTTTCTGCTGGGGTTTCAACGACTCCGGCCAGTTGGGCAGCGGCAGTTCGATCATCGCTGGCAGCCCGGTACCGGTGTCGGTTTCCACCAGCGGATTGCTTGCGGGGCGCACGGTCGTCGCCATCTCCGCCGGCTACTCTCACGTGCTCGCTCTTTGTGCCGATGGCACGCTCGCCACCTGGGGGGAAAACAGTTTTCACCAACTCGGCGATGGCACCACCACCTCCACCAATGTGCCGGTGGCTGTGGATGCCAGCGGCGCACTCGCAGGAAAATCCGTGATCGCCATCGCCGCAGGTGGCACCCACAACCTGGCTCTTTGTGCGGATGGCACGCTGGTGTCCTGGGGCGACAATGGATCCGGGAAGTTGGGAGATGGCACCACGGTGTCTTCGGCGGTTCCCATCGACATTTCCGCGAAAGGAGTGCTGGCCGGGAGGCAGGTGGTGAAAATCGCGGCGGGCAGCGCGCATTCGCTGGCCGCGTGTTCGGATGCCACTCTCGCGGGCTGGGGGTTTGACGGTTCGGGAAGGCTCGGGACTGGGACGGGCATCGACCAGCTTTTGCCAAGTGAGGTGGACCGAATGGAGATGCCCGCTGGGATCACGGTCCGCAGGCTGGGTGCCTCCGCCCAGAACTCGATGGCTTATCTGGCGGATGGCAGCGTCTTCACCTGGGGATTCCATCTTGAAGGGCAACTCGGCTATGGAAGTGACGAACCGGGTTATATCCCCCTACCTGTATCCACTGAGCCGCTCGCCGAGGGTGAGGTGTTTCTCGACGCGAAATCCGGAATGAATTCGGCACACACGCTGGCTATTGTGGCGGTGCCACAGGTTCCGCGCATCCGGGTTTTCCGCGACTCGGTTTCACTCACGGCCCGGGCGGGCACCTGCAACTTCGGCAGCGCCGCAGCAGACGGGCAGATCCCGATGACACTCGATCTCCAGAATCCGGGCCTGGTTCCGCTTGGCATCAGCGGCATTGCAATCGAGGGACGCGACGCGGCGGATTTCTCTTTCGCACCGCCGATTTCTTTTGAAATCCCCGCCGGCGGGTCGGTGCCGCTTTCCCTCACCTTTGCCGCAGGCCCCGGCTTGGAACGCCGGGCCATGCTGCGAATTTCCACCGACGATCCTTCTCTACCGGAGTTCACCTCCCGATTGTCCGCCACGGTTCGCGGGACGCTCGACGCGGTGTGGAGCGGGCCTGACGACATTCCGCTCACGGTGGAGGGATTTTCCGCGGCCGGATCGACGGTGAATTTGGGCTTGGCCCACGCTCCGGCCACCGGTGCCACATTGAAGCTGATCGAGCATTTGGGCGGCGGGGTGATCGAGGGAGTTTTCGACAACCTCGCGCAGGGTCAACTGGTGGTGCTCGTTCATGAGGGCGTCACCTATCGCTTCATCGCCGATTACTTCGGCGGCGATGGCAATGATCTCGTCCTGCGCTGGGCGGAGACCCGCATGCTCGCATGGGGCTACAACCATGAATTCCAGCTCGGGGATGGATCACAAAGCGACCGCACGCTGCCCCATGCCGTGGAACTGCAGGGTGGGGGTGAGGTGATGAAAGCCTACACAGGATGGTCCGGCAGCTTCGCACTGCTGGCGGACGGATCGTTGCGGGCGTGGGGGAACAACTCCGGCGGGCAACTGGGAATCGGCAGCACCGTGACGCCCCAACCGGTGCCCACTCCGGTGGATGCCAGCGGAATCCTAGCCGGTAAAAAAGTGACAGCCGTGAGCGCCGGGCACGAGTTCACCGTGGCCCTGTGCGATGACGGTACGCTTGCAGCGTGGGGGTGGAATGATGAGGGGAACCTCGGTCCCTCTGCCACGGGTCCCTTCAGCGCGAGCCCCTTGGAAATGCCGCCGACGGGAGCGCTTGCGGGCAAACGCGTCGTCGCTATCGCCACCGGCCAGTTGCACAGTCTCGCGTTGTGCTCGGATGGAACCATCGCGGCATGGGGCGGCAACTGGCAGGGCAGTCTGGGCAACGGCGGAAGTTTCAGCCAATCCACCCCGGTGGCGGTGAGCACCAGAGGCATCCTCGCCGGCAAACGGGTGATCGCGATCGCCGCTGGAAACGGCCATTCGCTTGCATTGTGCGATGATGGCACGCTCGCCGCATGGGGGAGCAATGCGGACGGCCAACTCGGCGACGGCACCGACACGCATCGCCGTGTGCCCGTGGCCGTGGATCGTGCCGGCGTGCTTGCCGGTAGGACAGTAGTGGCCATTGCCGCGGGCTTCGCTCATTCGCTGGCACTCTGCGCGGATGGGACCATCGTCGGCTGGGGAAGCAATTCGGGAGGTCAACTCGGGTTGGAGGGGTCGGGAGTCCGTTTGTTGCCGGTGGTGGTCCCTGCCACCGGCGCGCTTGCCGACCGCACGGTCACGGGGATCGCTGCCTATCGCACCGGCAGCTTGGCCCGAACGGACGATGGAGAATGGGTCGTCTGGGGATCGAACATCTCCGGTCAGCACGGCGTGGGATTCACAGCTTCGTTCAGCAGCCCGACTCCCGTGCGGGTGAGCACTTCCACCCTGCCGGCGGGTGGGCGGTTCGCGGAAATCAGCGACAGTTGTCTCGCTGGCCATCTCCTTGGTATCGCCGCCGTTCCTCCGGATCCCGAGATGGAAGTGCAGGATGCCGGCGGATCGTTGATGGTCTCAGGTTCGTCCTCGGTGGAATTTCCCGCTAGCTTGGAAGGGGCATCACCCAACCTCCCTTTCAACATGCGGAATCTCCGCGGCGGTCCGCTGGTCGTCTCCGGGATCACCTTTTCGGGTCCTCACGCGGCGGATTTTCGGGTGAGCCGCCCCGCCTTGGGGGCGGTCGGAGCCGGCTCCGGCACCCCATTTCAGATTGCCTTCACGCCTGGCGGCCCGGGATCGCGCGAGGCGGTGATGCACATCGAGTCCAACGACCCGGCCGCGCCATTCACCATCGCGCTCAGCGGTGAAGCGGACGATGAAACGCTGCTGCATGCGGCTTACTCCGACGGCACCGAAGTCCCGCTGAGCACGCATGGGTTCACCGCCACTGGCAAGCAGGTGACAATCACCCTGGCTATAGCCCCGTCAGTTGGTACGCGGCTTGCCGTGATCGAAAACACCGGCCCCGGTCGGATCGATGGTGCATTCGAGAATCTCTCCCACGGCCAGGAAATCGAGCTCGATCATGAAGGGAGAGCTTATTCCTTCGTCGCGGATTATTTCGGTGGCGACGGCAACGATCTGGTGCTCGTGCCGGCGCGGGGACGACTGCTTTCCTGGGGCGATAACGCTTCGGGCGGCCTTGGCAACGGTGGCAGTCAAAACGGCCTGATGCCCGCAGCCGTCGATTCGCGCGGGGTATTGCGCGGCAAGACCGTGCTGTCGATTGCCACCGGCAGCTCGCACAGTCTCGCCGTGTGCTCGGACGGAACGATCGCCGCCTGGGGCCAGAACAATAGCGGTCAGCTTGGCAACGGAACCAACATCTCAAGCGGTGTGCCGGTGGCGGTGGACCCATCCGGCGTGCTTGCCGGGCGTCGCGTGGTTGCCGTGGCGGCCGGCTCCGCGTTCAGCCTCGCCCTCTGCGCGGATGGCCGGGTGGCCGCCTGGGGGCTGAATAGCAGCGGCCAGCTTGGCAATGGAACCACCAACAGCAGCAGCACGCCCGTTCTCGTCGATGACTCCGATGTCTTGGCGGGCCGGATGGTGACGGCCATCGCCGCCGGATCGCTCCACACCCTCGCCCTGTGTGCGGATGGCGGTCTGGTTGCCTGGGGCAACAACTCGTGGGGGCGGCTCGGCAATGGCAGCACGATTCAGTCGAACACGCCGGTGGCGGTGGACCAAGCGGGGATTCTGACGGGAAAACAGGTGGTCGACATCGCGGCGGGCGCTGGCCACAGCATGGCACTGTGCGGCGACGGCACGCTCGCCGTCTGGGGGGTGAACAGCGACGGCCAGCTCGGGACGGGCACGAGCATCTTCAGTACGGTTCCCATCCCGGTTTCGACGGCCGACGCTCTGGGCGGCAAAATCGTGACCCGCATCGCCGCCGGAGGAAACCACTCGCTTGCCTTGTCGCGCGATGGCGAGATTTTTACTTGGGGAAACAATGGTCAGCTCCAATTGGGCGCGGGCGGAATCGGCCTGTCTAGGATTCCCATCCGTGTTGACGCCGCGGGTGCCCTGTTAGGTCGAAACATCGTGGCCATTGGCGCGGGATCAGTCCATTCGTTCGCGCACATCGACGACGGAAGCATCGTCACGTGGGGAGGCAATTCGTCGGGCCAGCTTGGCAACAACGCCACCGGGTCCAGCGCTGTTCCGGTGCTTGTCGATACAAACCTCACCGTGCCGGGAGCCCGCTTCATATTGGCCGGCGGCGGTTCCAGTTCGACCCACCATCTTGCCGTCGTCGCCGAGCCCCCCGCGCCGAAGATCCTTGTTGAGCAACCGGAGGGAATGGAACTCATCAGCGGCCGTGATGGAATCTCATTCCCACTTCTCGATGTGGGGGGCACCGGGTCGCGCAACATCACGGTCCGCAACGCCGGTTCGGCTCCGCTCGCGGATTTCTCCTTCGTGATCGAAGGTCCGGCGGCCGGCGATTTGCAAGTCGCATTTTCCCCGGGTCTCGTGCTGTCTCCGGGTGCATCGCACATTTTTGAAGTCGGGTTTTCCCCGCAGACCGGCGGGCCGCGGCTGGCGACGCTGCGGATCTTCTCGAACGACCCGCTCGAGCCCGTATTCGAACTTTCCCTTTCCGGAGCCGGCCGGGGGGAAATGAACTTGGTGGTCGGGGACCCCGCCAACCCGGGGGCCGATTTCGATTCATTCGCGGCCACGGGCAGCACGCTTCTCTTGTCATTGGACCGTCGGCCACCACCCGGCGGGTTGCTCACCGTGGTTCGGGTCCGCGGCCCCGGTTTCATCGAGGGCGAGTTCGACAACCTGGGTCATGGGGACCCCTTGATTCTGTCCCTTGATGGGCGGGAATTCCGCTATGTGGCCAACTACCATGGTGGCAGTGGCAACGACCTGGTGTTGCATCCCGCCGGAGCCCGCGCCCTCGCATGGGGTGCCAATGGCAGCGGGCGGCTCGGCACGGGAAACACCACCGCGCAACCCCTGCCGGTGGAAACTTTGACCGGTGGCCTGCTGGAAGGACGCACGATAACTTCGATGGCTGCCGGAGAATCCCATTCCCTCGCACTTTGTGCGGACGGCTTGATGGTCAGTTGGGGACGTAACTCCGATGGGCAGTTGGGTCGCGGTTCATTCACCTCGAGCACCTCACCGGTTGCGGTCAGCTCCTCCGCGGGCGCCCTCGTCGGGAAACGGGTGGTGGCCATCGCCGCCGGAGTCGCGCACTCGCTGGCACTTTGCTCGGACGGCACCGCGGTCACATGGGGCGGAAACTTTTCCTGGCAGCTTGGATCTGGCGGTGGTCCTCGAACGAACCTCCCCGTTGCGGTTAGCACCAATGGCGTATTGGCTGGAAAGTCCGTCGTCGCGATCGCCGCCGGAGCCAACCACAACCTCGCCCTCTGCTCGGATGGCATCCTGGTGGCGTGGGGTGAAAACGGCAGCGGCCAGCTTGGCAACGGAAGTTCCACCCTCAGAAACGTGCCTGTGGCCGTCAACCAGAGCGGCGTTTTGGCTGGGAAACGGATCGTCGCAATTGCCACCGGGGCCAATCACAGCCTGGCACTTTGCGCGGACGGGGCCATCGCCGCGTGGGGTTCCAACAGCGGCGGTGCGCTCGGTGACGGAACGATGACATCGCGGCCGATTCCGGTTCTCGTCCACTCCGGCGGCGTGCTTGCAGGCCGGCGGCCAATTTCCATCGCCGCTGGAAACAACTTCAGCCTCGCCCTTTGCGAGGATGGATTTCTCGCGTCATGGGGAGCGAACAACGGGGGCAAACTCGGTGACGGTACCACCACCTCGCGCACCACCCCGGTGGCGGTGAACACCAGCGGCGTGCTAGATGGCGCGACCATTCTCGGCATCAGCGCGGGTGCCGATCACGTCATGGCAACAGTTGCCGACGGCACCGTGGCCGACTGGGGGCTGAACAGTTCCGGGCAGATCGGCAATGGCGGTCCGGGCCAATCCAGCATTCCCGTTCTCGTCAGCACCACCTCTCCGCCTCCGGGCGGGGCCTTTGTTTCGACCGCCGTCAACAGTCCCGCGGCAAGCCACAGCCTCGCGATGCAGGTGGAAACTCCGCGGGAGTTCTTTGAAATCTGGGCCGCTGCGCAGGGGCTTGATGGTTCCCCGGGGCGGGCAGGCGGATTCGGCGACGACCCGGATGGCGATGGCGTGGCCAATGGGCTCGAGTGGATTCTCCAAGGTGATCCGAAATCACAGGATGCCTCGAAATTGATCACAACCAGCGGTTCGGATCTTTCAGGACTCAAGCTGGTATTCCGCAGGGTTTCCGATTCGCTCGGGGCGAACCTCCAACTGGAATGGGACACCGATTTCACTGACGGCTTCGCCAACCGACTCACCATCGGCCGGACAGGTGTGGCGGGTACCGCCTTGGCTCCGAGTGTCGAAATCGATGTGCCGGTGCCGGGAATGGCCACACTCATGATTCCTGCGGCGAACGCGCCCGAGGAACGGATCTTCGCGCGATTGAGAGCGGCTTCGCCGTAGAGCGGGCAAGGAATCGGGGATGCCATCTTTGCAACCATCCTATGCGTTGCCGCCTCCTGTCCGATCGTCTCCCATTCCAGATTTTTCCTTGAGCCATTCCAGCGCTTGGCCGTCGCCAGTTCCTTCGTTCTCTATCCCGGCTTTGCGCCATTCGGCGGCAGCGCCTCAACAACATGCCGCTTGCAGCAAGTCATCTCCATATGGTCGGGGTGGGCGCTTGCGAGTTTGCAGGTTTTACCGGAATCCTCCGCCAACGGATTCAAGCCAAGTAGCCCGTTGAGTAAAAGTTGCGGATTCTGTTCAGCAAAGAGTCGCAGGCATTCGACGTGCTGATCGAGGAACTGGGAACTCCAGAATGGCCGATCCTACTGATCCAGAAGATTACAAGAACCTTGGCTTCTCCGTCTTCCGGAACTTCCGCAATGTAAATGAACATCTTGCATTCGCCGAAGCCTTGGAGAACGAGATCGAGAAGAATTCGGCATCATTATCGCTCTTGGAAATTGGGGCATCGTACGTCGAGACTTTGGTCTCCGATTTCATCGATTGGCCCTTTGATGAAGCCGTGCTCCTGATTGACGCCTGAAGCCAAGATAGAAGTGGCGCGCAAACTCATGTCCTTTGAAAAAGTCCAGGACGCCGAGAAATGGGCGGGTTGGCTCGCGCCGATGGAAGTGGCGAATATCGAAGAACATCCGTTGTTCGGGACATCGGGAGCTGGGCGGTCAGCGATCCCGCCGCCGCGATGAACTGGCTGGAAAACATCGCTTCCGGCACGGCGAGGGAGAGGGGGGTGATCGGCTTTGCCAACTTCATGGCCGAAAAAGATCCGCAAAACGGTTTGCGCCTGCTGGATACCCTGCCCGAAAGCGCGGTGCGTTCGAGCACCATCCAGCGGGTCCGCGAGAGATGGCGCAAAAATCGATCCCGCCGCAGAGGCGGAGTTCACCATGGAGCTGAGCGGGCGAAACTGACGCCGATATTTTTTGCCAGGTCCTGACCCGGTTTGGCGTTTGATCAATTCCCGGCGATCTAGACCACCTCCCATCCGCCCTGACCCCCCACGTCACCGCCCGCGGAATCCTGGCGACACCCGCGCGGCATGCGCTAGCCTCACCTCCATGGAGAAGGATCTGCTTGAACTCAACCTTCGCGATGGCACACCCGTCGTTGCGCGACCGTTGGTTGCGGCCGACCGA
>JBBSJY010000123.1:0-13637 GCA_038256845.1 Verrucomicrobiales bacterium
ACAACAGCTCCTTCAATCAGGTCAACGTCCTTCAAAACACCACTGAAGTTCCAGGGCCGGTCCGTCAGCTTGCCGCCCAGCGCCTCACTGATCTCACCGGTGAAAATGTTCTCCCACTTCCACAGCGGATCTCGGATGTCGCCGTGAAACACCTCCCGCGCTTCCTGCTTGAAGTGCAGAGGCAGGGAGCTGGATACGGCGGACATGACTAATCGTATAGTCAGGTATCCGATTGGTCAATCATGCAGGTGAGGCACGTGGATGCCGGTGACAAGGTTGGTATGGGACGAAGGGTTCCGCTTTGTATTTCAGCAGGGTGGTTGCGCGGTCACCGAGCCAGTGGTGGGAGGTGGGCATTTCTCAACGATCACCAGTGATTGGCGGGAGAAGGGCGCGACCTTTCTCTGTGAGGCGGTATTTCTGGAGGCGGCTGTTGGGTTTGTCGGGGATGGTGCGCTCGATGAAAGCCTCGCCCAATGCCGCAAGGAGATACAGTTTCTCGAAGTTGTCTCGTCCACGCAGTTGCAGTGCAATCATCAGTTCTTTCCGGCTCTTATCCCCTTCTTCCATCACCGAAAGCAGCGCTCTGACTTGCCCTGTGACTTGCGTGGTGTCCTCTCGCTGACCGGGTGCTGACTTTTCTTTCGGATGCACGGGTAGACGGACGACAAAGTAAGAGTGATCTTCATCGAACTCGAATTCCGGCGGGGGTGAGCCGTTGTTTTTCATGACCCTCAGGATTTTTGGAATCCCGGTGGAGCGGCCTTCGGTGATTTCCAGTTCCTTGAGAAAATCGCCGATTCGCCGGTTGCGGTAACGCCTTGATACAGCTTTGCCTTTGCGGAGTTGATCGAGCCGGACCGAGCGGTCGGGGCCGGGGTAGTTGACAATGACGATTTCCTCAGGATTAATGCGGACTTCGATGGGTTCGCGTTCGTCGTAACCGCGATGATAGACGGCATTGGCCAGGGCTTCTTCGAGAGCCTCGTAGGGAAAGTTGTAGAAGCGTTCGGCCTAGGCGCGGCCGGGATGCTTGATCACGCGTTCGCCTAGGAAGCGGGATTGGATAAAAGCCAGTGACTCGCGGAGCATGCGGTCGAGCGGACCTTGGAAGATCTTTTCTTCGAATCGGTCGCCGCCCGCACCATCGGGGAAATAGACGACATCGATCTGAGCCTGGGGGAAGAAATGGTGGGGTTCCTCGTTGAAAAACATCAGGCCGACGTTGCGGGGAAACACCGCTTCGGGCGGTCCGTCCACGATCTGCATCTGTCGGCAGAGAGCCTCGAAATCCATCTTCGCGGAGGCCTCGTAAAGCTCGCTGCCGATGGCGCGGAGGAAGGTGCGGATCAGGCCGAGATCGAGATCAGCAAGCGTGGCGCGGTGGTTCACCCGGTCATCGAAGGGGATGTGGTTGGCGAGGCCGAGAAGCTCGCGCTCGTCGCTGCCCTTGGCGCGGACGCTGTTGGAACCTTTGCGGATGAAATATGCCCACTCGGTGTTTGTTTTGCCCAAAGTGACCCAGGACTTGTATGGGCGAGCAGGTCCGCCGGGTGCCCAGAGAATAAGGATGTGCTTGCCGTCAATCACGGTGGGTTCCATCACCGGATGAAAGTACGGTTGGATTGCCGAATGGCCGAGGTTGAGGATTTCCTTCTGGATGGCATCAATGCGCTTCGGGTCGAGACCGACCGGCGGCAGTTGCGCGTGACCGTCCTTTTCAGCAACGCCGATGATGACATAACCACCGCCGAGGTTGTGGAAGTCGTTGGCGAACGCGCAAAGCGTGTGCAGCAGCGATTCCGGATTCCAACCCTCCTTGAACTCCAGGCGTTCGGATTCCACGAGGGAACCGGCAAGCAGGGCGGAGATGTCGATGGGAAGCGGCATTGGGAAAATGTTAAGCAATAATCAGGACGGGTTGGGGCATGATAGACGGAAAATTGGCGGGTTGCTAGTCTTCCGGCGGCGGCGCGTCGAATGGCAGCCGGTAGTATTCGAACAGCGCCTTGGTCCGGTTGTAGATGTCCATTTCCGACATCCCCGCACGTTCCATCATTCCATTGAGGGGGGCGAAATTTTTCTGGATGAAGCCAATCAGATCCATCGGATCGTATTCGACGGCGGCTTTGGGGTCGCCGAGACGTTTGAAGCCTTTGATGTTTGGCAATAGGCAGAATGTCATCATCTGAAGTGTCTCGGTATGCAGATCGCAAAAGGAAAACCAGTTAGGCCACGCGGAGTAAAATTGCTGATAGAACTTCCGGATTTCGGGAATGGCGTAGAGTTCCTGAGGGTCATCGTTCCAGCCATCTACCAGGAATTGGAATTTTCCCATCATAGCCGCCAGTTCCGGGCCATCCGGCAAGGCGGCCGGGCCGAAGCGCTTGAGGAAATGGGCGAGCTTGCGCTGGCGCACCTGCTCCCGGCTGAAAACCACGACGACGGCATCATGTTCCCTGGTCATTCCCGGGAGCTGTTGTCTGAATCCGGCGGGGCGTCGTGCCACTGATACCATCCGCGGACGCCCATGAGTTCCGCAAGCCGGTCGGTCATGTCCCGCTCGCTGCCGGGAGGTCCCTGGTGATCGAAGGCCAGGGCCTCGATCCTGCGGGCCACCGGCAGGACGCCGGCCTTGGAAAAGAGGATGGCGTAGTCCGGTCGCCCCGCCGCTGAGGCGGTCGAGCAGGAGGGCCATCGCCGCGTTGAGGGTGTCGCGCAGGGTGGTGAGCTTGGTGGGAATGATGTTCCGGTTAGGGGAGTTCAGACAGGCATGGGTGGCGGCATGAACCTGGAGAAGCAGCGAGCAGAACTGCGCTTCCTTCAATTCTGGGATTTCCGCCAGGCGGCGTTCGATCCCGATGTCCGCGGCAACGAAGTTGAGTTGCCCGATCCATGACTCCGCCAGGCCGGTGGCGATCTGGGCGAGCTTGGCTTCATCCAATCCCTGACGGGTGGCGACCCGGCGGATGTCCGGCATGAGGTCCTTTTCGATTTCCGTCAGACATCCGGGCGGGATGGAGAACACACGGGTGTCGTTCTCTGTCCTCGCTTCAGCAGCAAGTTGCAGCCGGCTGTACTCGCGACAGACGAGGTGATGTTTGACCATCTCAGCCGGGAGATTTTCATCCAGCTCGATGAGGTGGTGATCTTTCCCGGTTTCCCACGCCGCGCGGGATCGTGAGGAAACCGTCCCTCCCAGGGTGGTTTCCCGGATGGTCACCGGTATCCCGGTAAAACTCCCGAGGCGGGCGGCCAGTTCTTCCGCCACCTTCAGGGATTCCGGGGCGCGGTCGTTGGCGATGAGGTTGGTCACGTGGCGGGAACTGTCTCGGGCTTCCGAAAGCATCTGCTGCTGGCGTCGATCCGCAGGAGGCCCGAGAGCGAACATGGATTGCAGCGTGTCGCGGGCGGTGGCCCACTGCCGGAGTTCGATTTCGGCGATCGAACGCCCATACCACGCATTGCCCAGTGTGGGATCAATCCGGAGCGCCTCGTTGAACTCGGCGACCGCTTCCTGCGATTGCTCGGATTCAAGCAGCAGGGCTCCCAGGCTGTTGTGTGCCACCGCATCGTCCGGGGCGACCTCGCAGGCACGTCGGATCAGGCTGATTGCCACCCCGCGCTGCCCATCCTGGCGGGCGTAATGGTTTCCGAGGATGACCAGCGCCTTGGGATCGCGCGGATCCGCCTTCAGGGCATCGAGCAGCGCATCGGTGGCGTCCTCGTTTTTTCCGGATTCCATGAGCACCATCGCCAGCTCGAGCCGGGCGCTTTGGTTTGTGGGATCAAGTTCCAGCACGCGGCGATAACTGGATGCGGCCTTGGAAAACTCACCCTTGGTCGCCCGGTTGCTGCTTTCTCACGGAGTTTCTCGGCTTCCGACACCCGCTGTTCGGAAATCTCACCGAAATCCAGGGTCACCACGCCGCCATTGATGCTGAGATCCGCGCCGACCGCCAGCTTGCCGAGCAAGTGCCGCGCTGCCTCAACGAGTTCCGCGCCGGACAGGGACAAATCCGCGGCAGCGGGCAGCGATCGCTTCAGATCTTCCATGGAGAAGGAAATGGTCACGGCGGAAGGGTTGAACGAGGCGGAGAGGTTTGTCGCGCCCCGATTCCCCTTCCCTGCGGGAAACCGGAGCGGCGGGTCGAGGGAATGACCGGCTCATCCCGCCAAATCCGACCCCTCCAGGGCTCGCCTTGGCTCCGATACCCTGCCAATCTGTGTCCCGTCGACGGGGCCGTGGCAACACGCCCCTTCCCTTTCCGCCGGTTCATCTCCAAGTGGTGGCCGAACATTGGAATCACCAGCTCCCGCCGCCGTGGTCACGGCAGATGAATACCGAAAACTTCCCTGAAGTTTTGCCAGAATAACCGGAAGAACGGAATCACAGATATCTCCGGACCATTGGTGCAAAGGGATCTGGATACAACTCCGATGCCGCCCGATTCGTACGCGCTGCGTAAATTTGAAACTTTCTCTCCGGACGGAAGATGCATTGGAAATACGGTCCTATGAAGCTCGGCAAACCCTTCGCCTCCATCCGCGACGACTCGAAACGCCACCGCGTCCAGCGGGAGCGGCTGCACGTCCTCCAGCGGATCGCCGCCCTCGCCGGAGAAACCGAGGCATCGTTCGTGCTGGTGGCGGGCGACCTCTTCGATTCCTCCCACGCGACCAAGGCCACCGTCTCCGCGGCCTGCGCTGGCATCGGCAGGATCGGCGTGCCGGTGTTCGTGATCCCGGGAAACCACGACCACGGCGGCCCCGGCAGCATCTGGCATCAGTAGTTTTTCCAGCGGGAAAGGCAGCAGCTCGCGCCGAATCTCCGCGTGCTGCTGGAACCGCCAGCGAGGTTGCCTCTCGCGCCTCGCTGCCCCTCGCCCTCGATCTTACCGGGGAAATTCCGACGAACTTGACCTCCTTACTTTACAATGATCCTTCCATGGGCTGCTCAACACCGCCCGGCCCGCAGGCGATCTCACTCCCGAGCGCGCCGGCTTCTTGAGAAAGGCCAGATATGGGAATTTTTAGACTTCCATAAAGTCCAATTATTTGCTCACTTGGCGCTCATGAAAGTCCAATTGTCGCAGATCATTCAAGACAAGGTGCTTGCTTCAGCCGAAGCGCCGTCGCCCGTGCTTACACGCCGTGACGCCTCGCTTCCGACCATCAAGGGAAAGGCCATGGCCGTCATCGGCATGCGCCGGGCGGGAAAAACCAGCTACCTCTACCAGTGCCGCGGGGATCTAATCGCCACAGGCCGCACTCCGTCCCGCCTCATCTACTTCAACTTCGAAGACGAGCGCCTCGGCGAATTCCGGATGGATCAGCTCCATCTCATCCCGGACACCCACCTCCGCCTGTTTCCCGAGCCTGCCAACGAGCCGGTCACCCTCTTCCTCGACGAAATCCAGCGCGTCGATGGCTGGGAGCAGTTCGTCCGCCGCCTCCTGGACACCCCCGGCTACGAAATTTTCCTTTCCGGCTCGTCCGCCAAGCTTCTCAGCCGCGAAATCGCCACCTCCATGCGCGGAAGGGCCTGGGAAATCCCCATCCATCCGTTCAGTTTCCGGGAGTTTCTCCGCCACCATCAGCAGGAGATTCCCGCCAACCCCGCGGCCCTGACCCGAAGCAAGGCGATCGCGCTGGACCACCAGTTCGAACGCTTTCTGGAAGCCGGTGGCTTTCCGGAAGCCCAAGGACTTCCCGCTCAGGAACGACGCCATCTTCTCCAAGGCTACATCGACGTCCTGCTTTTGCGCGACGTGATCGAGCGCCACCAAATAGCCAATGTCACCGCTCTCCGCTGGCTGGTCCGCCGCCTCCTGGCCAGCCCATCCAGTCTCTTCTCCGTCACGAAATTCTCCGCCGATCTGAAATCGCAGGGCATCGCCGTCGGCCGCGAGACCCTCTACGAATACCTCTCCCACCTCGAGGACACCTTCCTCCTCCAGACCGTTCCCATAGCCTCAGATTCCGAAAAACGGCGCCAGGTCAACCCACGCAAGATCTACCCGGCGGATCCCGCCCTGATCCCGGCCTTCGACCGCAGCGGCAAACCCAACACCGGCCACACCCTCGAGACGGCCGTCTTCACCGAACTCCAGCGGCGCCTGGCTGACATCACCTACGTCAAAACCTCCGGAGGCTACGAGGTCGATTTCCTCGCCCGTTATCCGGACGGCACCGAGGACCTCATCCAGGTCTGCGCCTCCATCGACGCCCCCGAAACCCTCGAACGGGAAACCCGCTCCCTCGAAGACGCCTCCGAACTGTATCCGAACGCCCGGCAACTCATCCTGACCCTCGAGTCGCGCCTGCCGTTCCCAACCGCCCCGCCACCCATCCATGTCCTCCCCGCATGGCAGTGGATGCTGGATGTTCCCTTATCGGCCCGCTGATCATTTCTAACCGATCGATTGGCAATTCATCCTCTTCCCGCATGTTCGTCCCCTCCCTCCGACTCGGAGGCCGCGGATTTCCTCGGTGCCATCGAGCGGCGTAAAGCATCGCACGAGAAAACCGCACGCGTGGTGTCCGTGAAGGACGAGGAAGGGCGGCATCTTTCGCTCCTATAGTTCCGCAGGCGTCAGAAGAGCTGCTTGGCCTGGCAGGCACTTTGATCATTCCCCCCACCATGCCGGAACCGGTGATCCTGTCTGACGGCGCCTTGGATAAGATGCGCTGGGGATTGCGACATCGTGCGCGGCCCGCAAGGGTCCGGTGGGGAGTATAATATTTTTTCAGATCGCGACGCTCCACAGGGTCATCTCACAGCCTGAGCAGGGCAAAAGAAAACGGCCCTTCCTCAACCGCTCCGGCCTCAAACCGTTTCATAAACCAATACCCACAACACCTATGAAATCACAACTCAAACCCGGCCTCCACATCGCCATCGTAACGAACCCCCGTCCCGGAAGCGGCGGCTCGCTGCTGGCTTGGGAAAGCTATCAGGCCTGCCAGCATTTCGGGCCCGCCATCCTCGCCACCTTCGACACGAATCGTCATTATCCCTTACCATGCCCGGACCTGCGGCGCCTTCCGCTGACGGACGCCGGACGCTACAGCCTCCTGCCCATTGTTGAATAAGCTCGAAAGTGGAACAAGATGTTGATCATCGACACCCGGCCGGGCTTTACCGGATCGGACCCGATGTTCGACATCCTCAGCGAAGCGGCGCTTGAGGACGCGGCGTCCGCGACCGCACTCGTGGCTGTCCAGCACGGCATGTTGGGTTGGGACGAGATCCGCCAGCTCTGCCGTCCATTCTCCGCAATCGGAGCCAAGTTCGACCGCGGTTTGGTGAGAGACTGGGGACTGCGGCGCGATGAGGCGGGATCCATCCCGACCGCCGACAAGCCATCCCTCCACCGATGGTCGCCGCCGTTCCTGACCGGCCCCATGCTGGAACACATCAATGCAGATCCGGCCGCTTCCGCGGATCCATGCGAGCGTCGCTTGCGCGAAGCGATCGACGGTCTCGGCAAGATGCCGGTCCTGGTAGATGAAGATTTCAAACGGAAGTTGAAGGAATACCACCAGTCGGCCCAGGAAGCCGTCTGGCAGGCGGTCCTTGAGCCAATCACCCTTCCGGGATCACTCATGTCTGATGCGGAAGATTATGACCGACGATGACTTCCATCACGTGCTCCGGAATCAGCTGACGCTCATTCCCGCGAGCTATCGCGACCGGTTCGCCGACCTCGTTCACCGCGCCATCCCCAGGGCGTTGGAGTTTGGTCTCGGAATGCGAATCTTTGAGGAAATTTACACGGACCTGTGCGTGGAAATCATCAATAACTGCGCGGGGGACGAGCAGGTATACCGCGATGTGCTCACCGGATCCGGACACGACCGGTAGCCATGTCCCGTTTAAGGCCTCTCCGCATGCCAAGCCTCGCGACATGGACACGGAGAGGCCGGAACAGGCTCATCAAACCATCCAGGTGCCGAACCCTTGGGACCTGAGGCTTTTGGCAAGGCGGACCTCCAACTTCATGGCCCAGGTTCTGCGGGTCGGCTTGTGCAGTGGCACCAGATCCATCCGGAGCCTCAGGCCATACTTGTGCTCGATCCGCGAAACGTTCTTTGTTCCATTGAGATGCTGCGAGCACCTTTCTTCGGGAGTCAGGGATGACATGCCAATGTAAATACACAGTTTCTCCGGATTCCACCGGGGGTTCACGGCTGCGAAGGCGGGATCGTCAGCGACGGATGGATCGAGTTCGCAGATGCCGATGGTGACGGCGTAGCGACTGTCATCGAGTACGCTACCGGTCGCTCGCCCGACGATCCCGAGTTCGACGCCCCTCCGCTTAGAATCCGGAGCCTCCCATCCGGCGATGTCGAGGTCGCATTCGACCGCATCACCACCGACGCGAATCTTGAACTCATCCTCCAAACTTCGACCTCCGGCGCGAATTGGCAGACCGTCACTTCGGGAAACTCCAAATCGATTCAGTCGCAGACCTCGGCGGGGATCGAGACGCGCGCCCAGACCTTCGAACCCACCCCCGCCGGACAAGGGATCCGGCGCCTCTTCCGCCTGCGCGGACGCTTCGCCAACTAGGCATGCCGGCAGGACGGGTTTGCGGTCGGGACGGCGTGGGGCTATGTTGTCCCCATCGCGCTCCGCTTGCTTTTCAGGCAAGGGACCGCGGCCCTCCGCACGCTTCCGGATCTGAAAGGACCCACCCTACCCGACCGTTTTTCATCCACCCATGCGCTTTCCAAGATTTCTCCTCCTCCTCTGCTGCACATGGCTTCCGTGCCTCGCCGTGGACCACTGGGCGTATGTCCCACCCCTTGAGGTACGGCCCGCGGAGGGTGCCCATCCGGTCGATGCGTTGCTGGGCATCGCCCGCAAGCAGGCCGGAATCCGTCCGGCCAAGCTCGCCGAACCACGTCGCTGGGTCGAACGCGCCGCCTACACGCTCACCGGTCTTCCCGCCTCCGAGGATCACCTGGTCCGCATCGAAGCGAAACCCGACGAGGTGACCTGGCGTGCCATCATCGACGAGATGCTCGCCAACCCGGCCTACGGCGAACGCTGGGCCCGCCACTGGATGGATGTGGCCCGTTACGCCGACACCCGCGGCTACAATTTCGACCAGGACAATCGCTATCCTTACGCCTACACCTACCGCGACTGGTTGATCCGTGCCTTCAACGATGACCTGCCCTACGGTCAATTCGTCAAACTCCAGATCGCCGCCGACCACCTCACCGACCGCGCCGATCACCCGGACCTCGCGGCGCTCGGATTCCTCACCGTCGGACCCCGCAGCGGCCACGTGGAAACCATCGACGACCGGGTTGATGTCGTCACCCGCGGCTTTCTTTCCAGCACCGTCTCCTGCGCACGCTGTCACGACCACAAGACCGATCCCATCTCCACCGAGGACTACTATTCGATCTACTCGATCTTCGAAAACACGGATGAGCCCGACGACAAACCCCTCATCGGAAAGCCCCAGGACGAGGCGGCCCACGCATCGTTCCTCGAGGAACTTGCCAAACTTGAGGCAACCGACCTGGCCGAACGGCAGGCAATCGTCGATCAGGTCCGCACCCCGGAAACATCCGCCGTCTACCTCGAACTCGCATGGCTGGCCTTCGACGGGAAATGGGACTCGCCGGAAATTTCCAGTGAATCGTTCAAACGCGGCCGCTACCGGCTGAAGGCCGTCGAGAAATGGAGCGAGTTCCTGCAGATCACCGCTTTGGGCGACCAAGCGGCTCCACGCCTCCGCCAGTGGCAGGAGGAGATGGCCGCCAGCGACGATGGCGGAAGGAAATCCCTCAGCCTCGCCCTCGCCACCGAGTGGGCGCAGGCCGAGGGCGACAACGACCTTGCCAAACTCGCCCACGACACCCGCTGTCCGCTCTCCCACGACGCCGATCGCATCCGCTCCTTCATGGACCAGGAGGACAACAACCGGCAGCGCGCCCGGGCCGGTGCACTCGCCAAGCTCCAGATTGAACATCCCGGCTCGCCCCCTCGCGCGATGAGCCTCCGCGACCGCGAAGAGTGGTCGCCCGCCCGCGTCTTTCGCCGTGGCAATCCCGGCGACGCGGGCGAACCCTTCGAACGCGAATGGCTCAGCTTCCTAGGCGGCGGGAAATTCGAGGAAGGAAAGAGCCCCCGCCTCGCGCTGGCCGAGAAAATCGCCGACCCCGCCAATCCGATGACCGCCCGCGTCATCGTCAACCGGGTCTGGGCCTGGCACTTCGGCGAAGCCCTCACCGAACCCGGTGACTTCGGCCCGCAGCAGGTCGAACCGCCCCTCCGGCCGCTCATCGACTGGCTCGCCACCCGTTTCACTG
This sequence comes from Verrucomicrobiales bacterium, assembly GCA_038256845.1. GTDB lineage: Bacteria > Verrucomicrobiota > Verrucomicrobiia > Verrucomicrobiales > Akkermansiaceae > Luteolibacter. The sequence continues at coordinate 10,333 of JBBSJY010000123.1, forward strand.
CCGATGGAGGCTCGCTCAAGGAGTTGCACCGGCTCCTCCTCACTTCCCGCGCGTTCAGACTCGCGCCCGACGGGCCTCCCTCAAACTTGGCCAAGGACGAAGGCAATACCTACTTCTGGAAATGGAACCGCCGCCGGGCCGAGTTCGAGGCGATGCGCGACCGCTTGCTCGCCACCGCCGGCAGCCTCGACACCACGACTCCCGGCGGGCGCTCCGTGAATCTCGGCGATGCCGCCGCCGACCGCCGCCGATCGGTTTACGCCTTCGTCGATCGCTATGAACTGCCCAGCACCTTCGTCTCATTCGATCTCCCGCATCCGGACCACCACAGTCCGAAGCGCATCGAAACGACGGTCCCCCAGCAGGCGCTCTTTTTCCTCAACAGCCCCCTGCTGCTTCGCCAGGCATCCAAACTCGCCGACAACCCGGAATTCCGCGGTCTTCCGGACCACGCGACGCGCCTGACATGGCTCTATCAGCGCCTGTTCAATCGCAAACCGACCGCCGACGAATTCGAGTTCGCCCTCGCCTGGTTGCAGAACGCCGACCCCGCCGACTACCTCCCGCGGCTGGGAGGCGCCTGGGAAGTCCGGCACGCTCCGGACACCGGCGGCCCGCTCGGCGAGTTGCAATCGTTTCCGGTCTTTGACGACAACCAGTGGAAAACCGGACCCGATCTGGCCACCGCCCCGATCCCTTGGCTCAGCGCCGCCGCCGGGCATGACCACGCGGCCACCGGCCACGCTCTTGTCCTCCGCTGGCGTGCTTTCGGCCCCGGCAAGGTCCGTATGATCGGCTCGGTCGAACGAACCCAAAATACCGGCGACACCCTCGCGTGGGATGTCGTCGACAAGCACGGCAAAATCCTGGCCTCGGCCCCCCTTCCCGCCGAGGCGAAAACCGGAATCGACGGCGACGGCGAATGGACCGCGGTCATCCCCGGTGACACCCTCGACTTCATTCTCCGCGCCCCGAACGGCCACAATTCCGCCGGCGTGAAATGGGATCTGAAAATTCTCGGCATGGAAGAAGACGACTCGAAACCCGTCGAAGTCGGCCATTTCAACCGCGATTTCCCGAGGTCGGACAGCTCCCCCGCCGCACCGCCTCCCGCCGACCCCTGGGCCGATCTGATCCAGATGCTCTGGGCCTCCAACGAATTCCACTACATCGACTGAAGTCATGTCCCACCACCTTTCCGTCAACGACATCATCCTCGACCGCCGCGATTTCCTCCGCCGCTGCGGCATGGGCTTCGGCGGGCTCGCCCTCAGCGGCCTGTTTTCCAACAGCGCCTCCGCGGCCTCCGCCATCCCCCATTTCGCGCCCAAGGCGAAACGCGTCGTCCACCTCTTCATGAATGGCGGCCCGTCCCAGGTGGACACCTTCGACCGCAAAACCTCCCTCGACGAATATCACGGAAAGCTCCTGCCGCTGGAAGGAATGAAGACCGAACGGCCCACCGGTGCGGCGCTCAGATCCCCCTTCAGTTTCGACCGCTACGGAGAGTGCGGCATGGAGGTGAGCGAGCTGTTCAGCCACACCGCGAAACATGCCGATGACATCTGCCTCATCCGCTCGATGCACGCCAACGTCCCCAACCACGAGCCCTCGCTGATGCTGATGAACTGCGGCGATGGGAACCTCGCGCGCCCCTCCATGGGCTCATGGGTCTCATACGGACTGGGCAGCGAGAACGAGAATCTCCCCGCCTATGTCTCCATGTGCCCCGGCGGCATGCCGATCAAACGGGCCGAAAACTGGCGTTCCGCCTTCCTGCCCGGCAGCTTCCAAGGGACCTATCTCGACAGCTCGATCCAGGAGGTGGAGAAGATGATCGAGAATCTGCGCAACCCGAACGCCCGCGACCCGCGCCAGGTCAAGCAGCTCGAACTCCTCCGCGGCCTCAACCAACGCCATCTCGTCGCCAACGGCAACGATCCCGAACTCGAATCCCGCATCCGCAGCTTCGAACTCGCCTACCGCATGCAAAGCGAGGCCACCGACGCGTTTGACATATCAAAGGAACCCGAGGCCATCCGCGAGATGTATGGTCCCGGCAACTACGCCCGCCAATGCATCATGGCCCGCCGGCTCCTCGAACGCGGCGTCCGTTTCGTCCAGTTATGGCATGGAAACGGCCAGCCATGGGACAGCCACGACGACATCGAGGATCACCGCGGTCTTGCCGGCCAATGCGATCGTGCCATCGGCGCCTTTCTCTCCGATCTCAAAATGCGCGGCATGCTCGATGAAACCCTCGTCATCTGGGGCGGCGAGTTCGGCCGCACCCCCGTTGTGGAACTCCCCAAGGCCGGGTCCAACGCCGGCAAGATGAAAGGCCGCGATCACAACCACTTCGGCTTCTCCGTCTGGCTCGCGGGCGGCGGCGTCAAAGGCGGCCATATCCACGGCGCCACCGACGACTTCGGCTTCAAAGCCGTCGAAAAGCCCGTCCACGTCCACGACCTCCACGCCACCATCCTCCATCTGCTAGGCCTCAATCACGAGGACCTCACCTACCGCTACTCCGGCCGCGACTTCCGCCTCACCGACGTCCACGGCAATGTCATCCACGACATCATCGCCTGAGATCACTCGATCGGCCGGATGTAGGTCGCCTTCGCATCCACCTCCAGCTTCGGCGCCCACTCGCTCACCCGCGCCTTGAACTCCTCCCGATCACGCCAGCGATTCGCAATGCAAGCGGCTTTGGCGTCTCGCCGCAGATCATTCCGCGTGGCGGGAGCGTCTTGCTCCAAACTGTTGCCGGGGCGTCTCGCCCCCACTTCCTCTTTCCTCACCGTCTTCGGCCGATTCCCTCCAAGCGGCCAAGCGGAACTACGACCAGTTCGCCCGGCACAAGGCTGCCTGCAAGGTGGTGCCTCGTCGCCGCTGCGGCGACCTTTGCCAGCGCCTGAAGCGCCCGCGGCGATTCAACCACCTCGCAGAAAAATCATGAACCGCGTCGTCGTCATCACCAGAGCTTCGGCCGGAGTCGGCCGGAAGTTTGCCGCCAGCGTCGGCCGGGCCATCGGCGCCCGTGCGGTGATCGAGGGCTTCTTCCGCGTGTCGGCCACGCTCCGCCTCATCACCTCCCGCCGCTCCATCTGACCGGGCAGGAGCCCTGACGGGCCAAGTAGTTGTTAGGGTCAGATTGCGCCTTTGCAACCGCCGTGCGCTGCCGTGGATCGTGGATTGGCGACAGACGTAGCTTGCGATTTCTCCGGCGATGTTGCGATCTGCGTGCGATGACAGGTCATTTGCACGAGGAGGGTGCCGGAGTTGCTGCCGTTGATTTCACG
>JBBSJY010000124.1:0-13634 GCA_038256845.1 Verrucomicrobiales bacterium
CGAAGATTCTCCCGTTGAGGAAGCACCCGTCGAAGATTCTCCGGCGGAGAGCCCGGACCAACCTTAACCACTCCCGAGGGTGAGCAAGGCCGCCCCGGAAGACGATCCCGCCGACGCACCGGTTTGGGCGCGCGACACCGCATTTCCGGAAGCACCTCCCGGATGGGGATGGCAGGACGAGCGAGGCCGCCCTCACGCCTGCGGATCGCTGGAAGAACTCGCCACGGCCATCCGCGACGATCATCGGGCCGGCATCGTCCTCGCATGGTCGCCGGATCATCCACGGATGACTCTGCCGGAGGAAATCCCGGGGGTGAGCGAAGCCATCCGCAGCGCCCGCGACCGCTGGATCCGCGATGATCTGGAAGCCGCCACCCGAAGACTCCGATGGTTTTCCGGGGGCCTCATCGGTCTGATTCTCTGGACCTTCTATCGCGGCCTTGCCGATGCCCAGCGACTCGCCGACCAAGCCGGCACCACCGCCGGGCTCTGGGACAGCATCCGGATCGCGCTGGGCACCGTCTTCCGATCGAACGCCGTCGGGATCGTTTTGTTGGTGTTCATCATCTTCGCCTTCATCCCTTGGTATCAAGCCCGCAAGCGCAGGAGAGAGATGGCTCTCTGGACGGAAGCCGGGATTGCAAGGGCGGTGCCGGCGATGCGATTCGAAACCTGGCTGGAACGCCAGCGCGCGCCCGTCACCAACGTCTTCCTCGGTTTGATCGCAATCGTCTGGATCGCCCAGATGTTGCCGGGCGACGCTCTAGCCGCCGCGGGACTTTTGAAGGACCGCTACTTCGCGGGAGAATGGTGGAGGCTCCTCACCGCGCCATTTCTTCACGGAAACATCGTGCATTTTCTGATGAATGCCGCCGCCTTGGCCTATCTGGGGAAACGGCTGGAGGTCTTCGCCCGTTGGCCGCATCTGCCCGTGGTGTTCCTCTTTTCGGCCTGCATCGGCGGGGAAGCCTCCGCGCGGTTCATCGCCGCGCCGACGGTTGGCGCCTCCGGCGGACTGATGGGCTGGCTGGGATTTCTGCTGGTTTTCGAAACGCTCCACGGCCGTCTGGTCCCGCGCAGAGCGCGCCGGCGACTGGCAGCCGCGGTTCTCCTGACTGCCCTCCTCGGACTGATCGGATACCGCTACATCGACAACGCGGCCCACGGCGGCGGATTGGTGGCAGGGATGGTCTACGCGGCGGTGGTTTTCCCGAAGTCCTCCTCGCCCCATCGCCCGCGGACTACTGTGACCGACCTCATCGCAGGAGCGATCGCCCTGGCGGTTCTCGTCCTGGCGGCTCTTTTCACCGTGACGAAGATCACCGGCGCTTGAGGGTGGACGGCTCTCCACACCTCGTGGACGATTCCGGCCGATGCTACCGAAGCTTGTCACGCCGGTTCCGGGACCCCGTTCGCAGGAACTGGCTGATCGCCTGCGACGCGTCGAATGCCGCAACACCACCTACCTCAGCCCCGAATGGCCGGTGTTCTGGGAAAAGGCCGAGGGCGTGAACGTTTGGGACGCGGACGGCAACCGTTTTCTCGATCTCACCAGCGCCTTCGGGGTGGCCACCCTGGGCCATGCCGCCACCGCCACCGCCCTCCGCGAGCAGTCCGCCGACCTCCTCCACGCCATGGGCGATGTCCATCCGGCGAGGCTGAAAGTGGAATTGTCCGAGCAACTCAGCGCGATCACTTTCGGCCGCTGGACCGGTGGAGCTGGCAAATCCCTTTTTGGCAATTCGGGTTTCGAAGCCGTCGAGGCCGCGCTCAAGACCGCCGTCCTCGCCACCGGACGCAGCCATGTCGTCTCGTTCGACGGCGCCTACCACGGCCTTGGCTACGGCGCACTGCTCGGCGCCGGCATCCCGTGGTTCCGCCAACCCTTCGAGCATCAGCTCGCTCCGATCACCACCCGCCTGCCCTATCCGCGGGCAGGCGATGAGGCGTCGATCGGAAATTTCCGGGACCAACTTGCCGCGCTGGACGGCCGGAAGATTGCCGCCGTCCTCGTCGAGCCCATCCAGGGCCGCGGAGGCATCGTCGTCCCCCATGCCGGTTTCCTGTCGGAGCTCCGCGCGTGGTGCCACACACACGGCGCGCTTCTCATCGCCGACGAAATCTACACCGGCTTCCACCGCACCGGCCCGCTGTTCGCCTGCGAGCGTTCCGGCGTGGTTCCCGACCTGATCTGCCTCGGGAAAGCTCTCACCGGCGGATTCCCCCTCTCCGCCTGCGTAGGGTCCGCGGTAATCATGGACGCGTGGCCCGAAAGCCGCGGCGAGGCGCTGCATACCAGCACTTTCCTCGGCAACCCGCTCGGTTGCGCGATGGCGCTCGAGTCCATCCGGCGGCACCTCGATCCGGCCACCGCGGGGCGTGTCGAGGAGACCGCCCACCATCTCGACGCCGCACTTGCTTCGCTTCAGGGCCTGCCCTTCGTGCACCAGATCCGCGGCCCCGGCCTGATGAAGGGGATCGAACTCCGCCACACCGATGGCAGTCCTGCCGGTGACATCGCCATCCGGGCTGTCGCCGAACTTCTCAAACAGGGCCTCATCCTCCTGCCCGACGCGCCGGAGGGACACGTCCTTGCCCTCACCCCGCCGCTCACCCTTACCCGCGAGGAAGCGGACCATGCGATCCAGCGCATCGGTTCCTGTTTGATCCGTTTTGGACAGATGCCCGTCCGCCCGTAACTGAGGCGTGCTCCGATCCCGGATATGCAGGATTCCAAATGCAAAGTGCAATTGTTCCGCACAATTGATTGGGCCCTCTTCGCTGATTCTCAACGACTTGAATACGAGGTGTGAAATCTGCTCATGCCTGTTGTCCCACAATCTCGATCATGAACCAGCTATTCACGCCTTTCAAATGGACGATTCCAGTCCTGCTCGCCGCCGGAGTTTCCTCCTGCTCAACCGGCCCGTCCTACCATTCCTCGACTCCGGTCGCGGCATCCTTTGCGGCCCCTCCCATGACCCTTCAGCAATCGCTCTACGAATGGTACGATGACGGCGGTCCGGGGAAAGTCACCGTCCAGATCAGCCTGGCCAGCCAGATGGCCACCTTCATGCGCGGCGACCGGGAGATCGGATGGTCCTACGTCACCACCGGGAGAGCGGGCCAGCACACGCCGACCGGCACGTTCACGATCCAGGAAAAAACCGTCGACAAATATTCCAACCGCTGGGGCCACGTCGAAGACGCCTATGGCAACACGGTCGAATCCTCGGCCCGTCACAACGACCCACTGCCCGCCGGAGAACGGTGGGTGGCGGCTCCCATGCCCTACTGGATGCGTCTCACCTCGACCGGGATCGGAATGCATGCCGGTCCCATCCCCGATCCCGGAAGCCCCGTCTCCGCGGGCTGCATCCGCCTGCCTAAAACTCTGGCACCCAAGCTGTTCCGCGTTGTGAATATCGGCACTTCCGTGACCATTTCCCATTGATTCTCGATGATGCCTTTGACGATTTAGGGAGAACGTAGCAGGTTTCTGCCTGGGATCCTGATTGGGAGTTCGGGCGCCGCGGGTATCGGTCGGGCCGAGGTAATTCCGAGTGCCGCGAAGGTTTGAGAAAAACCCCGATTCTTCCGTTCAAATCTCCGGGCGGGGTCGGGCTTTCCATTTGGCAATCGGCCCGTCCCCGCCTACATCTCCTCACCCCGCCGGGGATCGAAGAAACGGTTCCGGGGACTCATCCGCCGATTTCATGAAAAAGCCCGTTTATCCCATCCTCGCGACTTTGGCCGCGCTCGCCCCGCTTCACGCCGGGACAAATGTTTTCCAGGCCTTCGAAGGCGACGGTTTCGATGATTGGGTAGCCGACGGCCCCGCCTTCGGCATTGCGCCGGTGGCGGGCTCGACTCCCGGCCTCAATGGCAAGTTCCGCAACTACGGCGGCGAATATCTCGCCAGCTCCAGCCACGGCGGCGACGCCTCGACCGGCACGCTCACCTCCCCGGAATTCACGATCAGCGAACCGAACATCGTATTCCTCATCGCCGGTGGAAAGCATCCGGGAAAGACCGGGGCCCAGCTCGTGATGGATGGCAAAGTCGTCCGCGAAGCCACTGGCAACAGCGATCTGGAACTGCGCCCGGCGCTGTGGGATGTCGCCGAATTCAAAAATCAGAAGGCCCGCATCCGTTTGATTGACGACGAGGCCGGCGGGTGGGGCATTATCGGGATCGATCACGTCGTGTTCACCGATTTGGCCGACTACAAGTTCCCCGGGGTCGCCCGCGGCGGCAAGCCCTCCGCCGAAGGACTGGTGCCCACCGATGTGATCGGCGGCGCGACCATCCCGGCAGGGTCGGTAATGAAGATCATCGCCAATTTCAAGGACCAGGGCGTCAAATCTCCGACCGCTCTCACCTTTGACGAGAAAAACCGCGTGCTCGTTTCTGAAACCCATCGTTTCCGTCACGGTGTCGAGGACAACCGCAACCATCTCTACTGGTACCTCGACGATCTCGCCGCCCAGACCACCGACGACCGCCGGGCCCTGCATGAAAAGTGGAAGGAAAAGCTCTCGATCGAATGGATGACGGAAAAATCCGAGATCATCCGCCGGTTGGAAGACAGCAACGGAGACGGCACCCTCGACTCCGCACAAGTTTACGCCGGTGAATTCAACGATGTGCTCGATGGCACGGGGGCGGGCGTGTTCGGATTCGAAGGCACGGTCTATTTCGCCAACATCCCGAAGCTCTGGATGCTCCGCGACACCGATGACGACGGCAAGGCCGACGAGCGCAAGGTGATTGAGGACGGCTTCGGCGTTCGCGTCTCCTACTCCGGCCATGATATGAACGGCTTCGCGCTCGGGCCCGACGGCAGAATCTACGGCACCATCGGCGACCGCGGCTACAGCCTCACCACCAAGGAAGGCCGCAAATACCACGCGCCCGGTTCCGGCGCGATCTTCCGCTTCGAGCCGGATGGCACGAACTTTGAAATCGTCCACACCGGTCTGCGCAACCCGAAGGAAATCGCCTTCGACGCCTGGGGCAACGGCATCACCGTGGACAATAACTCCGACCAGGGCGACGCCGCGCGCGTGGTCTACATGGTCGAGGGCGGCGACTCCGGCTGGGAGATGGAGCACCAGACGATCAACAACTTCCATCGCCAGATCGGCATGGAAGACCGGCCGCCGAACCGCTGGATGGCGGAGAAAATGTGGGAATTGGAGAACGAAACCCAGCCATCCTACATCCTTCCTCCGCTCGCCTACCTCACCTCCGGCCCTTCCGGCCTGACCGTCCACCCGGGCACCGGCTTCCTCGAAAGCGAGGCCGGGCGCTTCCTGATCTGCGACTACCGCGGAGGCGCGTCGAACTCCGGCATCTGGTCGTTTGAGATGAAACCAAAGGGCGGCGGCATGGAAATGACCGACTCGCGCCAGTTCAACTGGGGCACCGGCGCCACCGATGTCGAATATTCATGGGACGGCCGCGTCGTTGTCACCGACTTCGTCAATGGCTGGGAATCCCACGACGACGGCCGGGTGTATTCCCTGGATGCCGGTGAGAACACCTGGCGCGCCGAAGAGGCCAAGGAGACCGCGGAGCTGATCCGCGGGGGCTTTGGCAAGTCCGACTCAAACGAGCTCGCCGGACTGCTGAAACACGCCGACGCCCGGGTCCGTCTCCGCTCCCAAATCGCCCTCACCCGGAAGCCGGACGCGCTGGAAAAGTTTGCCACCGCGACCGCCTCCGCCGATGAAATGGAACGCCTCCACGGCATCTGGGGCCTCGGCATCCTTTCCCGCCGGGGGCCGGTCCCATCGCCCGCGACGGACGAATTCGCAGAGCCTGCGAACCACGTCTCCCGCCTCGCCGCCACCGAAAAGCTCATCGCACTGCTTGCGCACGACGACCCGGAGGTCCGCGCGCAGGCCCTTCGCGCCATGAGCGAATCCCCTCTTTCCGGCGATTCACTGCCCCTCGTTTCGCTCCTTCGGGACGAATCGGCGCGGGTCCGCTTCTTCGCCGCCATCGCGATCGGCAAGCTGAAGGCCACCGCGGCTCTCGATGACGTGATCGCGCTGATCGAGGAGAACAACAACACCGACCGGCACCTCCGCCACGCCGGCATCTACGCGCTGGAGCACATGGGCGTGGAAACCAGGAAGATCGCCGGCCTCCGCAGCCATGCTTCCCCCGCCGTCCGCCTCGCCGCCGTGGTGGCGCTCCGCCGCCTGAAGTCTCCTGCCGTGGCGGAGTTCGTGACCGACGCCGACCCGAAGGTCGCCGATGAAGCGATTTTCGCCATCACCGACACCGTCGACGAAACGCCGCGCGGGGCCGTTTCCGCACTGCTCGACGGCCTGGATCGCCGCGAGTGGTCGCCGTTCATGTTGCGCCGCCTGATCCACAACGCTTTCCGCGCGGGCACCCCGGCCGATCTCGGACGCCTGATCGCCGTCTCGACCCAACCGGAACTTCCGGAGGAAATCCGCAAGGAGGCCCTCCGGCTGATCTCGCTCTTCGCCGAGCCGCCCCCGGTCGATCAATTCGCCGGCTACTGGAACCCGCTGCCGAAGCGCGAGATCGCGCCGGTCCGCGCCGCCCTGAACGACGCGCTGCCGATGCTTCTCAAACAGGATGGCTTCGTCCTCACCGCCGCGCTCGAATTGATGGATCGCTATGATCTGGAAGTCAGCGCTCTCGACGACTCCACCCTCCGTGGCATTGTTTCCAACCCCAAGCTCCCGGCCGACGCACGCGCAAAGGCCTTGGAACTTTACGTCGAGCGCGGACCGGACGGACTCAACGACTTTCTTTCCCAGCTCGGGGAGGATTCCGCCGACGAGCTCTCCCTCGCCGCGATGGCTGTCCTCGCCCGGCGCGATCCCGCGGCTGCGGTCGCCCCCTTGCAGAAGGCCATCGAATCCGGGCACACTTCCCGCGGCCAGCGCGCCTGGGGCATCCTCGCCACGGTAAATGGTGACGCGGCCTCCGGTTTCATCGTTTCCCACCTGAATGATCTCAAGGCAGCGAACGGCATTTCACCGCTCGCGCTTGAGTTGATGGAGGCCGCTTCCGAGCGCGAGGAAGAGGACGTGAAGGAAGCGCTCGCCGCCTTGCGGAAGTCACTCGCGGACCACAGCGACCCGCTGGCGAAGTGGAACCCCAGCCTCGAAGGCGGAGACGGCAAGGCGGGCGAGGCCCTCTTCGCCTCCCACCCCACCGGGCAGTGCGTTCGCTGCCACAAGGCCGAGGGCGGCCACACCGCGGGTGGCGAAGCCGGTCCCCCTCTCGCCGGGATCGCCAAGATCCGCGACCGCCGCTATTTCCTCGAATCGATGGTCGCCCCCAGCACGACCATCGCCCCCGGCTTTGGCACCACCGTCGTCACTTTCAAAAACGGGGCCACACTCGCAGGCAACCTGTTGGCGGAGACTGAAGATCATCTCGATGTCGACAATGCCGGCACTCCGGTGCGGGTGAAGCGTTCCCAAGTCGAGTCGTTCACCCCGCCCGTTTCCGCGATGCCATCGATGGAGCACCTGCTGGCACCCAAGGAACTTCGCGACCTCATCACTTGGCTTGGCACCTTGAAAGAAGGCGGTGAGCCGGTGGAACGTCCCGCCCCCAAGCCATTGGATCCCGCCACCCTCCCTGGCGCAAAGGCGGCGGAGAAAAATGAGGCGGAAGAGACCAGCGCACTGCCATCCGCCCGTTCTTCCATCATGCCCATCGCGGTGGCCGCCACGGAGACCATCCAAGCGGAAGCGGAAGGCGAACCAGAAGTCGAGCCAACCCGCGAACCCGCGGCTGAACCACCCGTGGAGCCAACCCCGGAGCCAACCTTGGTGCCAACCTTGGAGCCAACCTTGGAGCCAACCTTGGAGCCAACCCCGGAGCCCGCCTTGGAACCCGCGCCGGAAGCCGGGGCAGCACCTGCCGCCGCCGCTCCGCCCACCGCAGGAGCGATCGATCCGGGATTCATGAAAACCGGCCAAAACCAATTCATCGTCTGCGGCGCCTGCCACGGCCAAAGTGGCGAAGGAACCGCCGCGGGTCCCCCCCTCGCGGGTTCGGAGTGGGTCAGCGGTCCGGCCGAGAATCTCATCCGCATCCAGCTCCGCGGCCTCGTCGGTCCCATCAAGGTGAAGGGCGTCGAATACAATTTCCCCGCCGGGATGATGGCCATGCCCTACCAGACGGACGAACAGATTGCCGCCGTTCTTACCTACGTCCGCAATTCGTTTGGCAACGAGGGTTCCGCCGTGACCCCGCAAGAGGTCGCCGCCTTTCGCGACGAGGTCGGCCAGCCGCAACTCACCGCCCGCGAGCTGGTTTCCCCGGTCCCTCTCGCGCCCGCCATCCCCGCTACGCCCACAGTTACCGACGAGTCCGGTTACATTGCCACGGCCCCCGCACCTCCACGCGATCCGAAATACGACAATCTTCCCGTCAGCCTGGGCCTTCCCGGCTGGATCACCGGACTCGTCGTGGTGTTCACCCTGATTTGCCTGGTCCCCGCTGTGGTCCGCCGCTAAGGGAGACCGCCGCGGGGTGCGGATCATCCGGGAATTTCAAAGCACGCCCAGCGCCAGCCGACCGACACGTGGCAGAGCCGGGTGCCTCTGGAAGCCTCACTCGAAACCTTTGAGAATCATCCGCCGCACCTCGACGGGATCGATCTCGCCGGTGTAGCGCCAGACCACTTCGCCCTCGGCGTCGATCACCATCGTATGGGGCAGCGCGCCGCTCCATTCCGGATCGATGGCTTCGGCCAGATGGTCGGGATTGCCGCCGGCCCAATGGTAGTTGTTCGTCTTGCGACCTTCCTTTTCGAGAGAGGGCTTGGTCCGGTCCGATAGCGCGGCGTGGCGCGAATTGAGGAACTTTTCCACCGCCCCGCGCTGGTCCACCGGATCGAGGCTGATGGAGATGAAGTCCATGTTGCGGTTCTGAAATCGGCGGTACGCATCGACCAGCTCAGGAAACTCCTTCACACAAGGCCCGCAGGTGGTGGACCAGAAATTGATCAGACGCACGTTGCCGGACTCGTTCGCACGCAGCTTCTTCGCCAGCTCGGTGTCGAGATCGCCCACAGTCACCGGCTTTTCCTCCCACGCCTTTTGGTCCGCCGCCACGTCGTTCGACTTGAACATCCATTTCGTCGAGCAGCCGAACGAGCGGGTCACCGGCTCCTTCACCTCCTCGCCCGCCAGCACCGCGTCGAGTGCCTCGCGGATGTAGCTCTTGTCCACGTCGCCGGCATTGCGCCCGCCATCGTCCATCCGGCCGGTGTAGCGGAGTTTGCGCTCATCATCAAAAATGAACACGTGCGGCGTCGATTGTGCCCCACAGGCCTGCGCGAATTCCTGCTTCTCCCCGTCGTAGAGGTAGGGAAATGTCCAACCGTAGTCCTTCGCGAAGGGCTCCATTTCCTCGAAGGAATCGCCAAAGGGCGAATAGCCCAGTTCGTCCGGCCGCAGGCCCGCCGGGTTGTTCGGGTTCACCGCGACCAGCGCCACGCCCTTGCTCTTGTAATCCTGGTGGATCTCCTCCTTCCGCGCCGCAGCCGCCACCGAATCCGGGCAGTGGTTGCAGGTGAAAATGATGCACAGCACCTCGGAATCCGCGAAATCCGATAGCGAATGCGTTTTCCCATCGATCCCCGGCAGCGAAAATTCCGGGGCGGGCGAGCCGATTGGCAGCACCTTGGGCGTTTCCTGCGCCGGGAGCGACATGCCGAGCGCCGCAAGAATTCCAATGGAGACGGATACTTTTTTCATGGCGACAATTACCGGAGAAATCCACCGCCTCGTGCAAGGAAGGATTTTGGGAAACCCCGCACAATTGCGTCGAAATCGCATCGCGCGATTCGATGGATCGGCTGGGAGCTGGACGAGACTCACGGCGCCGATGGGTGCCCTCGGCGCCTCCGCTATTGCGTCGCCGCGGAATTGATCCATCGTCCGGCCTATGAAGAAGACAGTGAATCGGGCGCTCGGGCTTGCGGCGGCCTTGTCGGCGTCCGCAGCGGGTTTCGAACCCGCCCCCGAGGCACGATTCCGAACCCAGACGATCGATGCGGAGGTCGGTATCGGTTACGGCATCGCGGTCGCTGATGTCGATGGCGACGGGTTGGAAGACATTCTGCTCGTCGATGCCAAGGAAACCGTCTGGTACAATAACCCGACCTGGGAAAAGCACCGTATTACCGGTCACCTTTCTGAAAAGGATCACGTCTGCATCGCCGCCTGTGACATCACCGGCGACGGCAAGGCCGAGGTGGTGGTGGGCGCGGAATGGAATCCCGGCGACACGGTCGACAGCGGTTCCGTCCACGCCCTTTTCGCGCCCGAGGACCGCACCGCGGTTTGGCAGGACCGTCCGCTGCACCGCGAGCCCACCGTCCACCGCATGCACTGGATCCGCGAAAACGCGAACGCCCATTTCCTCGCCGTCCTGCCACTCCACGGGTGCAACAACGTCGGCGGCGAAGGCGATGGCATCCGCTTCCTCGGCTACCGTCCGGAGACCGATCCCGCCAAGGATTGGGAAACGTTTCTCATCCACGAAGGCTTCCACCTCGCCCATAACTTCGATCCGGTCGCATGGGAGAAAGATGCCGCCGGCGAAAGCCTGCTCGTTGCCGCCAAGGAAGGCGCGCACCTGCTCCAGACCGACGGCGAAGCTTGGAAGGCCACCCGGATGACCGCTCCGCCCTGTGGTGAGGTTCGTCAGGGCCGTCTGCCCGACGGCCAACGGTTCATCACGACGGTCGAGCCGATGCACGGAAACCAGGTCGTCGTGAACCCCGCCGTCGGGTCCGGGCTCTGGTCTGAGAACCGCGTCGTCCTCGATGACACCCTCAACCAAGGCCACGGCCTCGCCGCCGCCGATTTCCTCGGGGCCGGCTACGATCAGGTCGTCGCCGGCTGGCGCGAACCCTCGAAGGACAACCAGAAAGTCGGCCTCCGCCTCTACGTCCCCACCAAGGAGGACGGCAGCGAGTGGAATCTCCACGCCGTCATCGACGACAACGCCATGGCCTGTGAGGATCTCAAGGTCGCCGATCTCAACGGCGATGGAAAACCCGACCTCATCGCCTCCGGCCGCGCCACCAGGAATCTGGTGATCTACTGGAACGAGAGGTAATTGCGGCGGCCTGTTCTCTAACTTCCGCGTCGCCGGAGGGACGAGCAATGCTCGAGCGATCTCCAAGAGGCTCTTCCAATCAAAAATCAGCAATCAACACTCCTCAGTCATCAATCCAATCTCTTCCTCCGTTGATGGAGCGTCCCGCTCCAACGCTCCTCAATCCGCGACCTGATAGACACTCGCCCCCTTGTCCGGATACTGTTCCAGCACGTGCTGGAACAGAGCGCCGCACTTCGTTTCGAACGGCTCCGTCGTGTATTTCTTCGGCAATCCGGAATCCAGCGTCTTCTCAATCTCCACCCGCTGATCTGCACAGCGGTGGTCGTTTCAGGATTGGTCAGTTCCACTGTCACGTAGAGGTTTTCTCCGGCCACCAGTTTGAAATCTCGGATCAACTCGCGGCAAACTGCTCCAATCGAGTGATCCAACTATCGAAATGGGGACAACGAGCGCGAATCGGTTCCAATCCAATCCGCTTTGCAGCAGTCGGTCCGTGAAGCGTTTTCTTGAATGACGGGAAAACCTGTTTTAATCGCTTGGATGGTGCGGTTTCCCGGTTCTCGTTGATTTCCTCCGGGGCCAACCCACCAGCTACCGCAAAAAGCTCGGCTGCTTTTTCCCGCGCTGGAATCACTGAGGCAGTAATCTCATGATCGGCAAATAGTAGCGCCTCGAATTCATGGAGTGCTAAAAATGGCATGAAGTGCTGGGGCGACCCCACGTCCCTATAAATGGCAGCCTCGACGTGGAGCACTCGGTGGCGTGCAGTAGCCGCAGGCCGGTCAAGCATCCCAGGAGTGTCATCTGGCAATCCGTAGTCATCGATCATCGTCGTGACCACCGCCCCCGTATCTAAAAGCAGCTTGCTGAGATCAGCCCGCAGCTTGGCATAATTGGTCACTCCTCCTTTGAAATTTGGACCGCTCTTGACCACCTTCGTAGTCAGAATGGTGGGAAACAAGTAAACGCCACGCGGCTCGAATACAGGACAAAGCACGTCTTTCACGAAGCGCTCCTCGGTCTGCCCTTCCACCAACATCAGGCACCGTTTCATCACCGTTTCATCAGGGACGAGCTTTGATCAGGTTTTTCTCCCACAGCTCACCAAGGGCATAATCATCCAGCCATGTCGAGTAATCGGCTCTGGACAATTTCAAGAAGACGCTTTGATCGCCTTCCCTATTCACCGTCCAAACTTGATCGGGTGTCAGGTGATTGATTAAAGTGACCGATTGAGTTCCGACTACGACTTGCGTGCGCTCTGACGCGGCGGAAAGAAGATCCGCCAACAGTGCGACCGCTGCCGGGTGGAGTCCAAGCTCAGGTTCATCCAGTAAAACAACCGCAGGCAATTCAGGCTGCAACAACAACGTTGCAAGGCAGATAAATCGCAAAGTTCCATCCGATAGCGACGTGGCATTGAAATAGCCGTCGTGCCCGGCCTCAGTCCATTCGAGTCGAATTTTGGATTCGTTCAGCCGTGAGGGCTTGAGTTGGAAGCCTCCGAAGAATGGCGCGATTTGTTTGACCGTATCCTCGATCAGGGAGAAATGATCTGGATGCTTTACCTGAAGAAGATAGAGGAAAGCTGCGAGGTTCTCAGCTTGTGGCCGAAGAATCCGGTTATCTTCCAAATCACAAATACCCTTGGCCGCGGCGGTTTCGCTCGTATCGTGGAAATGATAGACTCGGTAGCTATCGAGATCCCGCGTTACCTGACCTGCGGACATGTGGCCATTGTCCCTCAATTTGGACTCATTGGAATACCCAGAAACGTAATTCGAATAGGCTTTCGAATATATTTTCTTTTCGTGGTGGTATGAGGTCTCGCTTGAAATAACCAAGCCGCTCTCGTCAGTCCCTTCAAGTCTTAGTCGGTAAGCGTTGGCGGTGGCACCGTCGCCAAATTCCAAAAAGAACTCCAACTCTGGAGTCGTCTTTCGACCGAAGTGAAGGATGCTGTCTGCACCTCCCCGAGTTGCCACATATTTGGAAAGACGCTGGTTGATCACCTCATGCAAGAACCGGAAAGCCCCGATCAGGTTCGACTTCCCTACTCCGTTCCCCCCAATGAACACGTTAAGCCTGTCCAGTTCCAATGTTTGTTCCCGGATGGACTTAAAGCCCTTGATCGTCAATTTCTCAAGCGTTCTCATGCGTTGCGGGCTGACTTTTCAAAATTCTCAGAAGGATTGCCAGTCCCGAACGATGCCCCGCCGCCTGAAAGCAGCTTCGGCAGCAGCAGGTCGCGGGTTTTGCGGAGGTTGACCTCATGGGTAGATACTTATCCGCCATCGGCCGGCGGCGGAATTAGCCATGACGAATCCGGCGCGGCCGGTCCGGTTCAGCGCGGAGTGGAAATGCTGGATCCAGAGGTAGTTGCCATTGTCGGTGCGCGGTATGCCGAAGGGATAGCGCGGATCTCCGGCGAGGCGCTCGTTGTCGATCTTGCCGACATTGAAGGGCGGATTCGCCATCACGAAGTCGAAGCGGCCGACGGA
>JBBSJY010000125.1:0-13610 GCA_038256845.1 Verrucomicrobiales bacterium
AAGTCCGGGCTGGGAATGACCGGCCGGATGGAAGGGGCAATCCAAAGCGGCGTGGCGCTCCGCTTCCCGCCGCACTCCAAATTTTCGGACTGCGGTGGCAGAGCGCGGCGGCGACACCGCTTTGGATCTGCGGCGGGCCTGCGGAGTCCCTCGCAGGTCCGGGCTGGGAATGACCGGCCGGATGGAAGGGGCAATCCAAAGCGGCGTGGCGCTCCGCTTCCCGCCGCACTCCAAAGAGGAGCTTCGGAGCTGTTATTCCGAGCGGAGCGAAACCTTTTGTTTCACTTCGGGGGATTCGTTTTTCGCCAGGACCTCGACCTTCACCGGGATCACGCCACGCTTGACGAAGCCGAGGCGTTCCGCGGCTCCGATGGTGACGTCGATCACCCGGCCCTTGATGAAGGGACCCCGGTCGTTGATCGTGACGACCTCGGATTTGTTGTTGGCGAGGTTCGTCACGCGGACCTTGGTGCCCATGGGAAGGGTCTTGTGGGCGGCGGTCGCCGCCTTTTCGTCGAGGCGTTGGCCGCTTGCGGTCTTGGTGCCGCGGTTGGTGCGGATGGAATACCAGGAGGCTTTTCCAAGTTCGACGGACTTCACCTTGTAGGGTGAGAACTCGACGTTGGATTCGGTGATGGAGTTCGCGTTGCTCTGAGTGGCGCAGCTTGGGATGAGGATGACACCGGCGATTGCCAGGGCCACGGATTTGTAGTTCCGGGTCATGTTGGTCGTTTGGTTTCCCGCAGGGCGGGCTGGCCGCCATAAGCGCGCCCGAGTGGGCAGGCAAGGAAAAACCGCACCGGGAAAAAAACCGTGAAATTCAGGATTCCCAAGGGTTTCCGGCAATATGCTTCGGATGTCTTGACCGAAATTTCGCTCTCATTCCGGAATTCCGCGGATCGCGCGCCGACTGGAGGAAGTTCCATCCCCGGTGGGTTTTTCGATTTTGGCGATGGCTCCGATCCATGGTAGCAAGCGACGTGAACAAGCCCGAATGTCCGGATACCCCGCACCTCGGGGACGACCAATCCATCACCGAGGACGAGGTGCGGGAGCAGGAGATTTTCGAGTTGGAAACCTCCGAGCATTCGTTTCTCTCCGGCCCAAGGTCGCGGTTGAGGGACTTGGCGACCTTGTTCCGGGTGAGTCGCGACTTCCTGACAGCGTTCCGGGTGCTGCATTTCGCCGGGCCATGCGTGACCTTGTTCGGATCCGCGCGCACCCAGCCGGGAACCAGACATTACGAAATGGCGCGGCGGATGGGCGAGGCCTGCGCGAAGCTGGGATTTACGGTCCTGACCGGGGGCGGTCCCGGAATCATGCAGGCGGCGAACCAGGGTGCCTATGAAATCGGAGGACGCTCACTCGGGGTCAACATCGAGCTGCCCTTCGAGCAGGACCTGAATCCCTACGTCCATAAATCGGTGACGATGCGTTATTTTTTCACCCGGAAAATGGTCCTCGTGAAGTATTCGTATGCCTTCATCGTGCTGCCCGGAGGGGCCGGGACCCTGGACGAGATGTTTGAAACGATGACATTGATCCAAACCGGCAAGTTGAGGGATTTCCCGATCGTTCTCATGGGAAAGGACTATTGGCAGCCGCTCATGGACTTCGTTTACAAAATGGCGGAAGAGGGGACGATCAGCCCCGAAGATCCGGATTTGATTTTTTTCACCGACGATATCGAAGAAGCGGCCGCCCATCTCCAGCGCCATGCGGTGAGGCAGTTCGGGCTGCGGCGGAAGGCGGTTCCGAAGACGATCCGGCTGCTGGGCGAGAAGCCGGTGAGGCCGGTCGATCAGGCGTGACGGGCGGTGAAGAAAATCTCCATGCGGTTGTGGAGGTCGTCGTAGAAGCGCTTTTTGATGGCTTCCAGCGCGGCCCGTTTGTCGCTTTCGGCGACTCCGATGGTGTCTTCCTCAAGTTTCATTTTCGCAGCGAAGGCCTTCTCCATCTCGATCAACGAGTCAAGGAACTCGCGGGCGGCACGGGTGTGCTCGACTCCATCGACCAAGGCGTGTTCGAGGCGTTGGTTGCGGGTGACGGCGATGAGATTCCCGCTCGCAAGTTGCTCCATGTAACGGCTGCGGCTCTGGCGGAAGGCACGGTGCTCGGAGTCGAACGTGATTTCGTCGCGGTCCACCAGCGTGTCGTAAGGACCGGGTTTGGTGAAAAATTTCACGATCAGCGGAATGGTGTCCACCAGCATGAAGAGTGCGATGAGAACGAGATAGGTGGTGAAGGCGAACCGCCCGCCCTCGTTGCCGGCCCTGAAAAGACCGTGAAGGGCCAGCGTCTGGGTGAGGATGTCGCGCCGGGGTTCCGCGCGCATGGCATCAAGCCGGTTGGATTCTTCCTTTGCGACGGAGGCGAGTTCCTGCTGGGTCCGCTCCAACTCGGACAGTCGGGCGTCGATCTGCTGTTTGATGGTGTCGCGCAGCGCGTTCTGCTGGGTAACGAATTGCTCGGCTTGGTCCTGTTCGACTTTTTGTTTCAGGCCGGCCACGCGGGCGGCCTCCGCCTGGTTGGCTTTTTCAATGTCCGCCAGCCTCGCCTCGAAGGCGGCGATCGCCGAGGCCTCCGCCTGCCTGACTTGGGTCTGGAGCGTGGATTTCTCGGCGGTGAGATGTTCCAAAAGCCCGCCGAGCCTTCGGGATTCCTCGCGCCGGGGCTCAAGTTGGTCGGAGCGGATCGAGCGCGCGCGGGGACCCTCGCCCACCAGCCCCGAGCGCTGGCCGTTGAGTTCCCGTTCGAATTCCGCCTGCCAGAAGCCGAGCTCGGCCTGCAGCTTGGTATACTGCGGGGTCAACTCGTCGGACTGTTGATCAATGAGTGCGAGTCGCTGAAGAAAGGGTGCTGTGGACTCTCCGATGGCGGCCTTCAGCTCGATTTGCTGGTCGGCGGTGAGGCCCGGCACCGCGAGGCTCGGGTCCTCGCTTTCCTGAAGGAGGAAACGGGCCTGAAACGATTCGTTCCATCGCTGGCGTTGCTCGGCGAGCGCGGTTTCCAACGCTCCGACCTGGTCGCGGACCTTGCCCTTTTCTTCCTCAAACCCGCTGCGGACCACTTCGATCTCCGCGGCACGGTCCGTTTCGATGACGGATGCAATCGTGTCCCGGAACAAGAGAAGGACGAGCGGGTGGGCGATGGTGACGCCCATCAGGACGGCGACGACGATCCGCAGGGAAAATTGCGAGAATTTCCGGAATATCGACATGTAGGGTCGGTATCCGGCCAGCAGCGCGCGGTCGATGGTGAGGATGATGAACGACCAAACCACTGCGACCGGATAGATGACGTGGACGTTGTCCGTGAGGGTCGAGAGGGCGTAGGCGCAGGCGATGAAGGCAAACGCGCAGGGCACCAGGACGGTTGCGCCGAATGCGACATACTTGCGCTGCTCCCAGGCGGGACATTGTTCAAGCGTTTCGGTGCCTGCGCCAGAGAGCCAGAAGAAAGCGCGTTTGAAGATTGCCATGATGGTTTCGAATCCGAAGCCCATTACTGCACGAAGCGGACCGGAATTTCAAAAGGCATTTTCGCGGTCGAAAAGGAAGGTGGCGGCGGCGCCGCATGCGGTGGGCGGCTGGCCGCAACCGCGGTTCACCCTGAGATGCCGGCCAGCCAGAGCGCGGCGTGGATCTTGAAATCAATGGCAAGCCCTTCAGATTCGCGCGCCGCGAGCCAAGGACGGAGGTCGCCCAGTGGGACGTGGTGGACATTGATATCTTCACTGCCGACGCCACCGCCGGAATGCTCGCGGTCGAGCCCGCGGGCTTCGAAGAGATGGATGACCTCGGAGGTGAGGCCGGCGGAAGTGGGAGATGCGATCAGGGCACGGATGGTGGCGGCACGGTAACCGGTTTCCTCCAGAAGCTCGCGTCCGGCCGTTTCGGCGAGGGATTCGCCGTGGTGCTCGGGCTCGTCGCCGACCAGCCCGGCGGGGATCTCGATCACCCGGCGCTGGAGAGGGACGCGGAATTGCTCGACGAGTATGATTTCATCCCGGTCGTTGATGGCAAGGACGCCTACGCAGGTCCCCGCGTGAGGACGGCGGACGAAATCCCAAGTCCCGGTGCGGCAAACGGCGAGCCAGGGGGTTTCGAAAAGTGTCTGGGTATCCGGCATGGGGAGGGGTGAAGAAACGTTGGCGCGTTTCCGTAAATGGGTCTAGTTCTCGCGCCCGCTGATGTCCCGCTACGATTTCCAGATTCCCGTAACCTTCAAGCATCGTATTGTGTTCACCCGGGAGGCCTTCTCTCCCGACAACCGGGACCTGGCGGATCTGCTTGCGGAAGGAGGGGGTCGGCGGGCGATCGTGTTCATCGAGGAAGCGGTGTCGGCGGCTTGGCCGGATCTGGCGGACGAAATCCACGAATACTTCGCGGGCCTTGAGGTGGATCTGCGCGGGCTGTCGGTGTTCCGGGGCGGCGAACCGGTGAAGGCGGACGAAACCGTGGTGAAGCAGATCTGGGAAGCGATCGATGCAGCCCACATCGACCGGCATTCCTACGCTCTGGTGATCGGCGGCGGGGCGTTCCTGGATGCGGCCGGCTATGCGGTGGCCACCGCGCATCGCGGCGTCCGGTTGGTCCGTTTCCCGACTACGACGCTTTCCCAGGATGACAGCGGGGTCGGAGTGAAATGCGCGATCAATGCCTACGGGAAAAAGAACTGGATCGGGGCGTTTTCGGTCCCGTTTGCGGTGATCAACGATTTCCGCTTCCTAGGCACCCAGGACGACAGGACGTGCCGGGCCGGACTGATTGAGGCGGTGAAGGTCGCGTTGGTCAAGGATCCGGCTTTTTTCGAATGGATTGAGCGGAACAGCCTGGATCTGGCGGCGCTTTTGCCGGCGGCAATGGAAGAGTGCGTGGAACGATCCGCCCTCCTGCATGCGAGGCATATCGCGACCGGTGGAGACCCGTTTGAGACGGGATCCAGCCGGCCGCTGGATTTCGGCCATTGGGCGGCCCATAAATTGGAGGCGCTGACGGCCTATCAGCTCTCGCATGGCCCGGCCGTGGCGGTGGGTGTGGCCTTGGATACCCTGTATTCTTCCCGGTCCGGACTGTTGGATTTCTCCTCCGCAAGCCGGGTTTTGCGTGTGCTCGACGAGCTGGAACTCGCGACCTACCACCCGGCGCTGGACTGGCTGGATGATGGCGGGCGGCGGCGGGTTTTTGATGGTCTGGACGAGTTCCGCGAGCACTTGGGGGGGGAGCTGACGGTCCTGCTGCTGCGCGGGCTGGGAGAGGGCAAGGACGTGCACGAGATGGACGAGCGGTTGCTGGGCGATTGCATCAACGAGCTGCGGACCCGCTGGGAAAGCCGTGGCTAGCGGGCAGGCATCGCGCTTGCGTTGGCTGGAAATGGCCGCGTAGGTTGGCGCATGCACCTGCGTTTGCTTTGGAGCCTTCCGCTCGGTTTTCCTGCGGCCGCCCTGGCGGCGGTATCGTTATCCGCCGGCAGCCCGGAGGATGTCGCTGCGGATGCCAGCGGACCCGCCAAGGAAGCTCTCGCGGCCTTCGAAGCGGGGCGTCACTCGCGGGCAGTGGAACTGGCGGCACCCCTGACGGAAAAGGGGGACGCGGACGCCCTTTACCTGATGGGATTCGCTCATGAGACGGGGCAGGGGGCGGAGCTGTCCCAGGAGAAAGCGCTGGGCTTCTATCGGAAGGCCGCTGCGGTGAAGCACAAGGATGCAATCTACCGGCTGTCGTTTCTCCTGCTCGCTTCCGACGATGAAAAGGATCGGGCTGAAGCCCGGGCCGCGCTGGAAGCATCCGCGAAAGACGATCCGGCGGTGGCAGGCCGCATCCTGGGCGAGGCATACCTGCGGGCCCGGCTGAGCGAGAAACCTGACTTGGCGAAGGCGGATTTTTGGTGGAGCAGGGCCGGGGACGCGGGCGACGTGCCATCGCTGCTGATGACCGCGAGATTGTATGAGGGGCAATTCGGATTTCCGGAGGTGGCCGATTTGAAGAAATCCTATGCGGCCTATGCGAAGGCCGCGGGACTGGGGGATGCCGCGGCGATGGCGGGTTACGGCTCGCGCCTGCTGGGGGGTGATCCGGCGTTCCGGGATGAAGCGAAGGGGCGCGAATGGCTGAATAAGGCCATCGAAGCAAAGGAATACTCGGCGTTTCTGGCGCTGGGCGATTACGAGGAAACGGTGAACAAGGATTTCAGTGCCGCGCTCGCTTTTTACGAGCGGGGCAAGGATGTGGGGCAGATCGATTCCATGCTGCGGGCGGCGAATTTCCATCTGGAGGGCAAGGGAACGGAAAAAGACCCGGCGCGTGGGTGGGCGATACTCGAAACGGCCGCGGAAGCCGGGAACGCGGTGGCGCATTTCCGCCTCGCGGTGCGGGACCTTTCGGCTGACAAGCCAGACCTGTTAGGGGGCTACGGTCATCTGGTGACAGCGGCGAACGGCGGATTGGCAGAAGCGCAAAATGAGTTGGGACTGCTCTATCTATCCGGCAAACTCGTGGTGGCGGACTCGGCTGCGGGTGTGGCCTGGCTGGTGAGGTCGTCCCAAGCGGGCTTCTCATCGGCCCAAAACAATCTCGGGACCCTCTACGAACAGGGTGCCGGAGTGGCTCGCAGCTTTGAAACTGCGGGGCAGCTCTATTCGCTGGCCGCCAACCAAGGCCACGCCGCAGCCACCTTGGGTCTCGCCCGCATCCTCGCAAGCGGTACCGGGGAGGGAGCGAGTCCGACCAAAGCATGGGCGCTCGCCACCCTCGCCACCGAACGAGGCGAGGAGGGCGGCAAAGCTTTGGCCGATCAACTGGCTGCGGATTTCGACGCCAATCAAAAGCAGGCTGCCGCGAAAGAGTTGGAGACGTTCAAATCTGGTGTGCCTCCCGCACCGGCGGCCACCGAGTGAGAAATGGAACCCACTGCCCCGTGAAAATCCTCATCACCGCCGGCCCTACCCGCGAACCGCTCGATCCGGTTCGCTACCTGACCAACCGCTCATCCGGCAAAATGGGATATGCGATGGCCCACGCCTTCGCGCATGCGGGCCATTCGGTCCTTCTCATTTCAGGACCGACGGAAATCGATGTCCCATCCGGGGTGGATTTCATGAGGGTGGAAACGGCCGATGAAATGCACCAGGCGGTCGCCGCACACATCGGGCGCTCCGACATCGCAGTCTTTGTCGCAGCCGTGGCTGACTTCACGCCGGTCATCTTGGAGACGCGGAAAATCAAGAAACAGGGCGATGAAACGATCAGCCTCGAACTGAGGCGGACGCCGGACATTCTCGGTTCGGCCCGCGAGTCGTTCGGGTTTGACGGCACGCTGGTGGGCTTCGCGGCGGAAACCGAGGATCTGGAAGAGAACGCGCGGACCAAGCTCGTTTCCAAACATTGCGATCTGATCATCGCCAATGACGTTTCCTCACGAGACATCGGCTTCGATTCGGACGAAAACGAAGTGCTTCTCGTTTACCCGGATCACACCCACGCTTTTCACGCCTCGCTGAAAACCGAGCTGGCGCACGAACTCGCTGACGCGATTCTCGATCTCCACCGGGCGAAATCCGATTCCTAAACACACATGACCGATCTCGAACTCGCCACCCACGCCGCTCTGGAGGCAGGAAAACTCCTGCGCCACCACTTCGGCGGAGATTCCGTTGTCGACGAGGCCAGCCATCATGACATCAAGCTCGCTCTCGACAGGGAGTCCCAGGACCTCATCACCGGTATTCTGTTAGGATCCCGTCCCGGCGATGCCCTTTACGGCGAGGAAGGGCTGGCAGGCAATCAGGATTCGGCGCGGCAGTGGATTGTCGATCCCATCGACGGGACCGTAAACTATTTCTATAACATTCCCCATTTCTGCGTGTCGATCGCTCTGCGGATCGATGGCGAGATTGTAGTCGGCGTGATCCACGATCCCATGGTGGGCGAAACGTGGACGGTGGAAAAGGGAGGAGCGGCCCTGCTCAATGGCAGCCCGATTTCCGCCAGCAAACGCGACCGGATGGAGGAATCGATTGTCTTTGTCGGCTGTGGGAAGGATGAGGAAGCGCTGCGGACGGGAGTGGAGCGTTTCCGCAGGGCCTCCATCCGTGTTCGCAAAATGCGGATGATGGGATCGGCGGCGTTGGGCATGGCCTATATCGCCAGCGGCCGCCTCGATGCCTACGTCGAGTCGCGAATCTCCCTGTGGGACATCGCCGCCGGGAAACTGCTGGTCGAAATGGCGGGAGGGTCGGTGGAGCTCAGTCCCTCGCCGGAGCACCCGGATTCATGGGCAATCATCGCAACCAACGGTCGTATCCCGATCCATGAGATCCTTTGAATCATGATCGGCATCGGTTACGACGTGCACCGTTTTGCGGAAAACCGCCCGCTCGTTCTGGGGGGCGTGACGATCCCCCATGGTCGTGGATTGGACGGGCACTCCGACGCGGACGTGTTGTGCCATGCGATAGCCGACGCGCTGTTGGGGGCCATGGGACAACCGGATATCGGCCATTTCTTTCCGCCGGGCGATCCCGCCTGCAAAGACATTTCGTCGCTGAAAATCCTGGAGAAATGCCGACTTCTCGCCAGCGATGCCGGTCTGACAATTATCAATGTCGACTCGACGGTCATCGCGGAAGCCCCCCGGATTTTGCCCTATCGCCTTGCAATGAGGGAATGCATTGGGAGCGCCCTGGGAATTGATCCGGAAAAAGTCGGTATCAAGGCCACCACCAACGAGATGATGGGCTTCATCGGCCGTGAGGAGGGAATCGCCGCGATGGCCGTGGCGCAGTTGGACCGCTGAGGAAAGGCCCTCGTCTGGAGCTGCACGGGCCATGCAATTGAAGGTGGCCGCTACCCGGCCAGCACTTCGGACTTTGTCCCGATCACGGTGGGAGAAGTCCACGGTGAAAGGGAGCGGCACCGCCGCGAGCCTTCGCACCGATCAATGCCGCAGGCCTCCGGATCAATCAGAAGCGCCCATCCACTCCGGGTGCCTTGCGTGTGAAAGTCGATCGCCTTCGCGGTTCCTCACAGTTGTGGCAACGGAAATGGAGGGGAGCTCCAAGATTGTCCGGCGACCGCGGTCAGTTGGTCAAATTACTTACCGGTGGAGTAAGCAGGTGGCTGATAGCTTGGTGGCGGTGCGCTCTGTTGCTGGCACGAAGTGGCGGCGATGGTGCCGACGACGGTGGCGAGCAGAGCGGTAATTTTGATCAGTTTCATCGGGTATTGGTTCGTTTGGTGTTGGTTGAATCGTCCGGCCAGCAGGTATTGTTCCAACCGGATGTTTGATATCTAATGGATAGACGGGGGGGGCTTCAAGCAGCAACTTGGCGTAAAAAACAGGGTCCCACCAAAGCGCCTGTTGCCTTGCGTTCAAATCGCTGATATCCATGCGCGCGATGGGGCGACCGTGGCAGCAGCTCGAACTTCGTTGGTCCACCTGGCTGGGAATTCGGGCGACGCCACGGACCCCGCCAATACGGGGCGGTCACGAAGACGGCGGCCTGAGGGCATGGTGCGAGGAAACGGCCAAAGGTCTCCTGCTTCCCGAATTGTCCCGCCGGGTCCGGGTCTCGTGGAACCCGCGGATGCAAACGACCGCCGGGCGGGCTTGGTGGCCGGACTGCTCGATCGAGTTGAATCCGAAGCTCAACGAATGTCTTCCGGAAGAGTTGTGGCGGACCTTGAAGCACGAGCTGGCCCATCTGGTTGCTTATGAACGCAGCGGCCGCCGCAAGATCGAGCCGCACGGCGCGGAGTGGCGGGCCGCCTGCGTCGAGTTGGGCATACCCAACGAACAGCCGTTCCACAACCTCCCTTTCAAGCGTCGCCGGATGAAGCGCAACCACGCCTACATCTGTTCCAATTGCTTTGTCGTGATCCACCGTGTGAGGCCGATCCGGCGGACGGTCGCATGCTACGACTGCTGCCGCAAATTCAACTGCGGTTCCTATCACGACCGATTCCGACTGATCGAAAAGAAGCGATGAGCGGGTCAGGCTTCCTGCGGGCTGGGGTTGTCAATGCCGCCGAGCACGAACAGCGCCATGGAGGGAACCGCCACGGGCCGGCCCACCAGCAAGTCCTCGATCAGGTGGTTCACCCAAGGTCGTGAGGCTTGGGCCTTCTCGATGGTAAGCACCGGGGTGCCGTTCTCCCCGGTGATCCGGTAGGAAAGGACCTCCACGGTGATCGCGGATGGCTCGCCTTCAAGCCACAATTCACAATGGATGGTGCGGTCCCTGCTTCGGATCCGCAGGTCGGTGAGCTTGCCGTAGCGGCTGATTTTTGAAGCCAACAGGCTTTTCACCGCGCTTGAGGAAAGGCTGTCCCGGATGCCACTGAACATGGCCTGACCTTGGCATCGGGCCATGTACAGCGCAAGCCCGCCAGTCCGCCGAGGTGCGGCAAAAGCGGGCTTGATTTGGAATGTCGCGGATCCGCGATCTTACTTGGCCTTCGTGTCGGCGAGGAACTTTTTCGGATCGTCCTTCACCTTGGTTTGGCATTTTCCACAGCAGACACCGATCGTGACCGTCGAGGTCTGGTCTTCATCCACGTCTTTGCCGCTGATCGGGCATTTGCCCTCGGCGGCATCGGCGACCTTTTTGAGATTCTCGCCCGGTGCCTTGTCGAACTTGGCTTTGCACTTTTCGCAGCAAAACCCGACGGAGACATCGACCGTTTTCTCTTCATCCACGTCTTTGCCGGTTACGGGGCATTTGTCGTTGATAGGAGCAGCCTGAAGCACGCCGGCGAAGAGTCCGGTGATCAGAAGGCATAGGGGTAGGAACTTGGTTGTTTTCATTGGTGGGGTCAGGATCTGGGTTGGTCGGCCTTAGGACAATCCGTTTCGACCGAAACTTGGATAGGCTCTACCATGCTTTCGGTCCGAGCGATACGATTTTTTTGCGTGAGTCACCAGCGGTCCCGGTGTGGGCTCCGGGCATCTTCGTATCGCTGGCGGTGGCGGTCCCGGCGGGTTTGGTGAATCACGTCGTAAGCGGTGGGCCCGACCAGCTCGGCGTTTCCGGACCCGATCCGGGGGTGACGGAGAGGCGGCCGTTCGCGGAAACCGGGAGGCAGGCCGGAGCAAGACGCCAGTCCCAGAATGAGGGCGGAAAGAACCCCTGCAGGGGTGCCGGATCGGCGGAGGGCTTTCATGGGATTTCGGACGCCGGTGGGTGGATTGCTATTCGGACGGGATCGCGACTCTCGGGACAACCTTCTTGTGGAATCGGGTGGCGGGCGTGAGACTGGGAAATGAAAGACGGTCTGCCCACCGGCAATTCGATTTCGTGGGTTTGGCCGCTGGCCGGGGCTCTGGTTTGCCTGGGGCTGGGAACCACATCCGGCCTGATTGTCGCGGGAGGGGATGACACGTGGTACCAGTCACTGGTCAAACCTCCCGGCCAGCCGCCTCCGTGGATTTTCGGTCCGGTGTGGTCGGTGCTCTATATTCTGATCGGGATCGCGGGCGGTCGATTGATTCAGCGACGCGCTTGGCGGGCGGTGCGGCTTTTCGCTTTGCAGTTCCTGCTGAACCTGGCTTGGACGCCGGTATTCTTCGGTGCGCGGCGGATCTGGCTGGCGCTGGCCGTCATCATCGGGCTTTGGAGCTTGCTTTTGCTCCTGATGAACCTGGCGCGCCGGGCCGACCCATGGTCCATGCTTTTGTTGATTCCATACTTGGCGTGGGTCAGTTACGCCATCTACCTGAATTCGGCGATCGCGTGGTTGAATCGTTAGACGCGGCACTTGCCTCGTTCGGTGCAAGGATTGACGCTTTCGTAGGATCGGTTTGAGAATAATCCAGGTTCTCACCCTACTGCACATTTCCGCCCCATGGTGATCGCCTTCTACAAGCCTTACGGCGTGATCTGCCAGTTCACACCTGACCGACCCGGCCAGCGGACGCTCGCCGATTTCGGATTTCCTCCCGCGGTCTATCCGCTCGGCCGCCTTGATCTCGATTCCGAAGGATTGCTGTTGCTGAGTGATGAGGCTGGGCTGAATCACCGCCTGCTCGACCCGTCGGCAGCCCACCCGCGGACCTATGCGGTGCAAGTCGAGCGGGTTCCTCCGCCGGACGCCTTGGAGCGCTTGGCACGAGGCGGACACAAGATCCAGGATTACCGGACGCGCCCGTGCCAGGTGCGGTTGCTGGCGACGGAGCCTGACTTCCCTCCGCGCGATCCGCCGGTCCGTTTCAGGCTCTCGGTGCCCACGGCATGGTTGGAAATGACCCTGATCGAGGGCAAGAACCGGCAGGTCCGCAAAATGACCGCCGCCGTCGGATTCCCCACTCTGCGGCTCATCCGCACCGCGATTGGCAAGCTGGAGCTTTCCGGCCTGGCACCCGGCGGTTGGCGGGAATTGGATCGGGAAATGTCGCTGCGGATCTGGCAGCGTTGAGCGAGGCCACTGTCACCGGTCCTCCGGCAGCTCCCGGACGAGTTGCTCATACAAACTGTGAAGCTCTTTGACGGCTTCCGGAGAAATGAGCCTTTCCGCCCGTTCGAACGATGAGGTGTTGAGAAACTCGCGACCCCGGTTGCCTCCCGCGAACAGATCGAGCTCCAACGGGATCTTCGGGCCGTCCGGGGTCGAGAGTAACGGATACACGGGGAAAATCGGACCGCTTTCCTGGTCGATTCTGACTAGAACAAGCGTCCAGATCTTCCCTTCCGCGACCTCTACGATCAGCGGATCGCGCTGCGCGAGTCCGACGCTCTTCACCTCTGCGGAGAGATTCACCAAGGCATTGGAAGCACTGGTCGGATCATCGAGCCGGATGAGCAACGGAAGGGCCGCCAGGAAATTTCCGTCCCGGACCGAATGCAACCATGTGGCGGTGTTTTCCCTGGCTTCCTTCGTGGTGGGAGCGGGTCCTGCGGACAGTTTCCGGGCTGGAAGGGGTTTGGGGAACAGCGTCTCCTGCCAGCCGTTCTTCCAACGGTCCATCTCTTCGGCGGCCCATTTCCTGAGATCGGAGTTCCCGGCTTCGTCATCGTCTCCGGTGATGCGGTCCGCCTGCCAAAGCCAGCCTTCATCCGATTTCCGAAAATGGAATATCCTCAACCGTGCCCGGTCCGGTTCGTTGAGGGTGAGGAACTGGACGATTCCTATCGCCGCCCCGTCCTCCTCGCGGAAGCCTAGCGGCACGGGGTGACGCATCGCGGTCTGATCGTGGACCGGCCACCAGCTTTGTGCCGCGCGGCCGCAGGCGCGCATCGCGGCTGCGGAATCCGCGCCGATTTCGACCAATGAAAGAAGCGGGATCAGATCCGGTGCCCTCATTGCCGCCAGAGTGGCATCGAATGCGGCGCGGGCGTCGGGTTGGGGATCCGCGGGATGCTTGGCCCGGAGGTTTGCGGGGAAGGCTTCGAGCAGTTCGGAATCCAGCGTGTCCACGATCAGATCGTCCTCGTCCTCCGTGTTTTCATTGTTGAAAAATGCGAGCGGAAGATTGACCTGCCACAGGCCTCCCCGGTCCTTTTCCATGTCGAGGTGCAGGATCCGGATGCGGGGCAGCCTCCGTCTCTCGCCATCGGCGGGATCAAGGCATGCCACCGAGACCAAGCCGCTGTCTCCCCCGGATTCGGTATGGAC
>JBBSJY010000126.1:0-13510 GCA_038256845.1 Verrucomicrobiales bacterium
AAAAGGCGAAGCCGCAAAGGCAGGGACCGATCTCCGAGCGGTCCGGCGCGTGGCGCGAGAATGAGAAAGCGAATGTGCGGCGCGCTGGCTCCATTCATTCGCGGATCATTCGCATCCCACTCGCCGGACGCCCCGGAGGTGCGTCCCTGCCATCCTCGCAGGGCGACGAATGAACGATCCCGTTGTTCACAAAATCTCGCGCGCGGCAGTATAGCGGTCTCCGGCGCCGCGGCGCAGACGGAGTTCAGGTCGCGGAGCATACAGTGGCCGCCATCCACATCGCGGAGGATCACCACACCCTCAATTTCTCGCCGCCGATCAATTACAAATGCCCCTCCGCACTCGCTTTCTACCGCAGCGAGGACGAAGCGACCGCCGAAGAATCCCCGGCTTTGGCGGGGTTTATCGGGTGGTTTGAGAGAGGTCGTCCCAGCGTCCTCCGCCGCGACGGATGCGGGCGGTGGTGTCAGTCAGAGCGACGAGGTGGAGCCACTGGTGGTCGAAGAGCTGGCGGACGGACGGGTGGGCGGCGAGCACGGCGTCGATGCGTTCGGGGGTGTTTTCGATGACAACGGTGAGGCGGCGCGGTTCGTGGACGAATTTTTCGCCGTCGTGGATCGACTGCATGGGGAGTCCGCCGCGGAGGTCGCCGGCGTTGCCCTCGATCACGCCGATGCCGGCGACGACCTGGTGGATCGTCTTGTCGCCGGCGCAGTGGTGGTCGGGGTCGATGCGGGAGCCGTAGTATTGGAGGTTGATCCAACTGGCGACGACGACCGGAGCGGTGAGAATGACGGCGAGGATAATGGATTCGGGGTCGGCGGCGGGGTCGTATTCGTGAAGGAAGGTGCGGCCGTCGAGCTTGAGGCCGGCGGTGCGGCTGCGCGGGGCGGCGATGAGGGCGGCGTTGTTGGCGAGCGCCCATTCGGGGCGGAGCTGTGCGATGTCGGTGCCGCGCGAGCGGATGGCTCGGTCGAGCGCGGGTCCGGCGGCAAGGTGGCCGAGGCCAAGGCGCGGGGCGCGCTCGTCGCGGGCGGCGGCGCCGGCGCGGGTGAGGGCGGCGTCGAGCGCGGTGATTTCCTCGCGGTGGGCGGCGGGTGCGGCGGCGGTTTCGTAGAGCAGGAAATCGTCGCCGAGCGTGTCGTGGCGGCCGGCGAGGAAGTGGGTGTCGGCCGGGATCTCGATGCCGCGCCCGGCGAGGAGGGCGCGGACGTCGGGACGGTTGAGGGTGGCGGCGGCGAGGCGGGCGTTGACGTCGCCGGCGTGGCCACCGCAGGCACCGCATTCGAGCGACGAGCCGAACGGGTTGTTGGCGGAGTGGCTGCCGTGGCCGCACAGCAGTACGATGCGGGCGAAGTTTTTCGTGAGGCTCATGCCGCGCAGGGCGTTCTCGGCGATGGTGGTGAGCTCGGCGGCGGGCAGGCAGTCGAGTTGCGGGGCGGGTGCGGCGGTGGGGCGCGACGATTTATCGTGGGCGCGGATCAGGCTGGCACCGAAGGCGAGGCCGAGGGACTCGACGAAGGTGAAGCACGAGGCGGCGGAGTTCTGGAAGGCCGTCCATGCTCCGGTCTCGGCGCGTGTGCGTGCGGCATGGGGCGGCCGGGCTTCGCGGCTGACGACGGGCGGGACGAGCAGCACCGGGCAGCGCGGCGCGGGCTTGCAGGCGTGCGCCGTTTGGTGGGCGACGGGAAATCCGAAGAACCCGGCGAAGCCGAGCGTGTGGGTGCCGGGCAGCGCGGCTTCGAGGTGACGGCGGACGATTTCCGAACGGACGTCGATGCAGAAGACGGCCTGCACGGGCGGGCGGGTGGCGGTGTCCGGCGTGGCGGGTTGCGCGGTGAGCCGGGCGGCGAGGGTTTTCTGGTAGCCGGTTTCGTAGGCGGCCTGCCAGCGGGCGAGGGCCTCGTCGAGGCCGGCGGAGCCGCGGGTGCGGGCGCACAGGTGCCAGGCGGCGGCGACTTGGGGCTCGGTGACGAAGGCGTGGTGCAGGGCGGTGTCGTAGGCGAGGCGGATGGTGAGCAGTTCCAACAGGGCAGGGTTGTCATTGCCGCGCAGACTGTCCTCGCGAACGAGGTATTGGACGTGGCCGGCCCAGCCGGAGATGGTGGCGAGCTGGCGGTGGAGAAAGTCAGCGGGATCGACGTCGTGCGGGTCGAGCCGGAACCAGGCGCGGCGAATCGCGGCGTGGGGGTCGTCGGGCAGGTTGCGGACGAAGGCGCGGAAGCCGGGGAGCCCGAAGGCTTCGGGCTGGGCGTCATGGGCGGCGGCAAATTTCCAAGCGGCGAAAAGGCCGAGGTGCCGCCAGGGAGAGACCCAGGTGGTCTGGTTGCGATCGAAGTGGACGGCGCACCATTTGGCAATCTCCTCGGCAACGAAGCGCGACCAATGGGCGTGCGGCAGCGTGTGGTCGAGGACGTCGGCGAAGGTGGCCACGGGGTGGCGGAGCGGGGCGGCGTCGGAGTTTCCGAGCATCTCTACCAATCGTGCGGCGGGCCAGAGGTCGTCGGTGTGCGGGGCGAGGTCGGCCGGGGTGATGGCGCCGGATTTCCAGTGGGCGAAGTATTCGGCGGGCGTCTGGACGGGGGCGCGGCCGGTGGTGCGGCGGAGGGTGGCACAGGCGGTGGCGAAGGGTTGGTCGGCGAGGCCGAGGAAGGGGTTGACGGCGACGAAATGTTCGAGCGGCCAGAGCGGCGGGATGCGCTTGAGGGCTTCGGTGATGGCCGGTTGGAGGTCGTTTTGCGGTGTCGTGGCCGGTGCGGGTGCGGTGGTGGATTGCATGGTGGGGGAAGCGGTTGGAATGTTGGATATTCAGGCTTGGGTTTGGGTGGGCCAGAGGCGGTTGAGAAGACGATTGGCCAGCGTGCCGACGTAGAACCCGTTGAGGGCGTGGACGTAGAGGCGGTGGCCTAGCGGGTGGGCGGAGGCGCGCCAGAGGAGCGCTTGGAAGAGGAACAGGGCGGCGAAGCCGAGGGCGATGAAGGCGATGAGCCACGCGGGTGCGGGTGGCGCGGCGGCGAGCGGCAGGGCATTTCCCGCGAAGGCGTGGAGGGCACTGGCGACGAGGGCGACTCCGGCGGCGGCGGCGAGGGCGCGCGCCAGACCGCGCGGGTGGCCGGACCACGCGCGGCCGATGCCGTAGGCGATGGCGAAGGTGATGATGGCGAGGAAAACGACGGGTGCGCCGGGACCGGCGGGGGTGAGCCGGTGGATGCCCCATGCGGCGGCGGCGACGAGGGCGGAGGCGGCGAGCAGCCCGACGGCCAGGGCGGCGGTTGAGAGCGGGATGGCGGCGCGCGGGGTGGCGGTGACGGCGGACCCCGCGCGGAGGAAGGCGTGGGCCTTGTAGAGCGAGTGGGCGACGAGGTGGAGCAGCGCGAGGCCCCATGCACCGAGACCGCATTGGATCATCATGAAGCCCATCTGTGCGATGGTGGAAAAGGCGAGCGAGCGTTTCACCGCCGGTTGGGCGAGCATGACGATGGCTCCGAAGACGGCGGTAACGGTGCCGACGGCGGCGAGCAGATGAAGCGAGCCGGGGGCGGCGGTGAAGACCGGGGCGAGGCGCAGGATGAGAAAGCCGCCGGCGTTGACGATCCCGGCGTGCATCAGCGCGGAAACCGGGGTGGGGGTGTCCATGGTGTCGGGCAGCCAGCTGTGGAAGGGAAACTGGGCGGACTTGAGCATGGCGCAGAGTGCGAGCAGGAACGCGGCGGCGGGCAATCCCGCGTGGTTGCCGGCGGTGATTGAGGCGGTGAGTGTGTCGATGCGCCAGGTGCCGTGGCCTTGGTAAAGCAGGATGGCGGCGGCCAGCAGGCAGAGTTCGGCGGCGCGGCTGAAGACGAATTTTTTCCGCGCGGCGAAGATGGCTCCGGGGCGGCCGGGGTGGTGGAGCAGCAGGCGGTGGAGACAGAGACCGGTGGCCGTCCACGCGGCGAGGAGGAGCAGGAGGTGGTTGGAGACGACGAGCGTGAGCACGGCGGCAAGCGTGAGGCACATCCACGAGAGGAAGCGCGGGCGGGCGGGATCGCCGGCGAGATAGCGCGTGGCGAAGCGCAGGATGATGGCACCGAGCCCGGCGACGAGTAAGGCCATGATTGCGGCCAGCGCGTCGAACCGGGCCAGGCCGGGCGGCGTGGCGGCCGCAGGGAGAACCGCCAGGCCGAGCGCGAGTGCGGCCGAGGCGGTAAGGGCCGGGGCGGCGAGGCGCGGGGCGGTGCGGGGAAGGAAGCGGGCAAGGACGCCGGCGAGCAGCGGCAGGAGCGGGATGGCGAGCGGATGGAGCAGGTCGGCGAGTTGCATCGGGGCGGAGCCTGCACGGAATCATCGTTTTACGGAATGACACGAATCTTATGCTGGCGTTAGGTTTTCTAAAAGACTATCCCGCGCCCGACGACCATGGAATTCCTGAACTATCATCACCTGAGGTATTTCCGCGCGATCGCGGTGGAGGGGAATCTGACACGCGCCGCGCGGAAGCTGAGCTTGTCGGCGCCGGCGTTGAGCTTGCAGTTGCGGCAGCTTGAGGAGAGCCTCGGGCACCCGTTGTTCGAGCGCTTGCCAGGGGGGATGGAACTGACGGAGGCGGGGCGGGTGGCGCTGGATTACGCGGATGCGATCGGACGGGCGGGCGAGGAGCTGGTGGATGTGATGCGCCACCGGGTGGGCGGCGGCCGGAAGGTGCTGCGGGTGGGGGCGGTGGCGACGCTTTCGCGCAACTTCCAGTTGGAGTTTTTCCAGCCGGTGTTGCGGCGCGCGGAGGTGGAGCTGGTGGTGCGGTCGGGTTCGCTGGCGGAGCTGATTGTTTCGCTGCAATCGCACGAGGTGGACGTGGTGCTCTCGAACGAGGCGGTGCGGCGCGATGCCGAGCGGCCGTGGCACAGCCACCTGCTGGCGGAGCAGGCGGTGGCCCTGGTGGGTGCGCCCGAGTGGAAGAAAAAGCGGCTGAAGTTTCCGCGCGATTTCGGCGATGTGCCGGTGATGCTGCCGAGCGAACAGAGCAGCACGCGGGCGGGCTTCGAGCGGTTGCTGGCGGCGGCGGGGGTGCGGCCGCGGGTGATGGCGGAGGTGGACGACATGGCGATGCTGCGCCTGCTCGCGCGCGAGGGCGGCGGGCTGGCGCTGGTGCCGCCGGTGGTGGTGCGCGATGAGATCAGGAGCGGCGCGCTGGTGGTGACGCACAAGCTGGCGGAGCTGCGGGAGATGTTCTACGCGGTGACACCGAGCCGGCGGTTTCCCAATCCGCTGGTGGGAGAGCTGGTCGAGCGGATGATGGCGAAGCCGATGAAGCGGGCGGGCTGAAAGGAATGAAAAAAGCGGACTACGGAAGGGAGACCGCCCGGGCGGGAATCGCTCCGGATCCGGCTCAGTCGAGCAGGGTCACGGCACCGGCGTGCATGGAGTAGATCGCACCGACCCCCCGGCCTTTCACGATAGGGTCGCGAATGCCGCGCTTTTTCCCAAGTGCCCCACGTACGGGCGCGTAGCCGAACTCCGATCAAAACATCATCGAAAAAAGGCGACCGGGGTGCCAATCTGGGCCAAGCCACGGGAATCGCCGCCAACCGAGATTCCGTGATGATGGTCATCGCATGCGTCGAGGACGGCAACATCACCGGACTCCAGCGGGTGGGCATGGAGGGCACCATCCTACTCCGCTATTTTTCCTTCTACCCGTGGGATCAGCGCACTTCCGCCGCGATGGATGAAAAGGAGATGGCTCCTCACGGGACCTTTCTGGTGGTTGGAGCGGGTTCGATGCGCTGGCATGACATTGGATTCGAGCCATTCATGGATATCGAGTTCTTACTCAAGGAGTCAAAGCGCCTGTTGGATCTCCCTGATCCCGGGGGCAGCATTTCCGGGAGATGATCCGGCAGTGGCATTGCACGAGATATCAGCGATCGGGCTCGCACGGATCAGTGGCGGGCGTCGTCCGGCAGTCGGGCCGGGCGGTCCTGTCCCGGAAGCAGCCGGAGCGGCTGCGCCGCCACCGAGGCGGCTTTCCTCCGGGGGGAGTTTATGCTCGCCGTCACCGTGGCGGGTGCGGTATTTGCCAAAGCCATCGAAACCGATTCGATGCGGAGTGATGTGGATTCGCCGTCGCCCCAACCGGCCCGTCGGATTCCCGCGCATTGAAGAACCCATCCATCGCCATGATCAAGCTCCTCCGCTTCCTCGCCCTCCTCCTGCTGCCGCTGGCCATGGTGCGGGCCGAGGTTTCCCTTGAAGACGGCATCAAGTCGCATCTCGGCAAGCTGACCGCCGGCCATCTGCCCGGCATGGCGGTGCTTGTCGCCCGCGACGGAAAGATCGTCTATCAGGGCGGCTTCGGCTTCGCGGACCTCGACAAGAAGATCCCGGTGACCGCCGAGACCCGTTTCCGCATCGGTTCCGTCTCCAAGCAGATCACCGCCGCCGCCATCCTTCGCCTGGCCGACGAGGGAAAACTCTCGCTCGCCGATCCGCTCGACCGCTATTTCCCCGGCTTTCCCGACGGCATTGCCCTCCACCACCTTCTCACCCACACCTCGGGAATTCACAGCTACACCGACAAGCCGGAGTTTTTGGGGAAGGTGACGAGGCCGATCGAGCCTGGCGATCTGATCGACTGGTTCCGCGACGACCCGCCGGACTTCGCTCCCGGCGCGGGGTTCCACTATAACAACTCCGCCTATTTGCTTCTCGGGGAAATCGTCGCGAAAGTGTCTGGCAAGCCGTTCGGCACCTCTCTCCAGGAGATGTTTTTCGGGCCGCTCGGCATGGATGACACCGGCGTCTATCAAAACGCGTCTCCTCCCCCGGCGGCGGCGGCCGGCTACTCCATGTCCGCCGAAGCTCCCGCGCCGGCCCTCGAATGGGACATGACGTGGGCCGGAGGCGCGGGCGCGCTTTACTCGACGGTGGGCGATCTGTTCCTCTGGAACGAGGCGCTGTTCGGCGGGAAAGTCCTCAAGGATTCGTCCTTCAAGGCGATGATCAGCCCGGTGAAACTTCCGGACGGGGTGGACGGGATGGAGTATGGCTACGGACTCATGATCTCGGAGTTGAACCGCCTTCCGGCCATCGGCCACGGCGGCGGCCTGAACGGCTGGTCGAGCGACCTCGTCCGCCTTCCGCAGCAAAACTGTACGGTAGTCGCCCTCGCCAACGCCCTTCCCCCGGTTGCCGGTTTCGAGCCCTTCGCCGTCACCCGGCAGATCGCCGGGAAATTCCTCGAGCCGGATATCGCAAAACTGCCGCCGCTCGAGGAGGACCCGGCCGCGGACAAGTCGACCTATCCGGATTACGTCGGCCGCTATGACTATCGGAATGCGATCCTCACCGTCAGCACCGAAGGCGGCAAGCTGTTCGCCCAGCTCACCGGTCAACCGCCATTCGAGATCTTCTGCTCCGCCCGCGACGCGTTTTTCTGGAAATCCGCGGATGCGAAGGTCGTCTTCCGGCGGAATGCCATGGGCGAGGTGATCTCCGCCCGCCACACCCAAGGCGGAAACTCCTTCACCGCCGCCCGCGTCACCGATGCCGGCATCGAACTTACCGATGCGGAGTTGGACGCGATTCTCGGAGAATATCGATATGGTCCGGGCGCGATCCTGACCGTAACCCGCGACGGCGCATCGGTCTTCGCCCAACTGACCGGCCAGCCCAAATTCCAGATCCACCCGATCTCCGCCAACAAATTCGAATGGCGGGTCGTCGAGGCGACCATCACATTCATCAAGGAGAAGGACGGCACCGTTACCGGTGCCAAGCATTTCCAGGGCGGCGCGACCATCGACGCGGTGAAGGTCAAGTGACCGGCCCCCCGAACCCCGAGTCAGATTGTTCTTTCCAGATCGACCTTCTCTAATTCCGACCGTGGAGCATCCCCCAAACGAATCAGAGATTTTCGCGCTGGAGCGCCCGCATCCGGACCTGTGGAAACTCTTTGTGATCCGCTCCATCCTCACCGGACCGTTTGTGTTCATCACCTTGCCGATCCACTTGTTCCGTTACCGGACACTGCGCTACCGGTTCGATGACGAGGGCGTGCACATGAAAGTCGGCATCCTTTTCCGCCGCGAGGTGAACCTCACTTACGCCCGCATCCAGGATATTCATCTCCGCTCGGGATTCATCCAGCGCTGGCTCGGTCTCGCGGATCTGCAGATTCAGACCGCCTCGGGCAACGCGGGGGCCGAACTAACAGTCGAAGGTTTCAAGCAGTTCGAGCCGATCCGTGATTTCCTCTACTCACGGATGCGCGGTGCGCGCGGTGAATCGAAGGGCCTTGTCGCCACCAACCCTTCAGCCAGCGCCGAACGCGACGAGAATTCCGCCCTCATTCTGTTGCAAATCCGCGATGAGCTTCGCCGCACCCGTGAGGCGCTTGAAGCAAGGAACCCGCCTTCCAGCGATGTATAACACCTTTCGTCGGATTGGCATCAAATGGCTGCGGATCCCGCCGGATCCTGAACCGCCACCGGGTGACGAAGCTTCCGCCCGAGTCTTCCGCGCCTCGCCAAACTTCCTGCAATACCTAAGAGTCCTGTGGGCGGTTCGAACTCTTTTCGGCGCTCTTTTTGCTTTTACCTTCATTGTCGGCGCGGGGGGTGCGTTGATCCTTGGGGAAGGCGGTCTGGCTGCCGTGATCGCCACCATCGGCGTGATCTTCGCCTTGGGAGTTTTGCTGGCGCTGGGCGCCATTTCGTTCGCGCTACTCCAGCTGAATTATGAAAACCGCTGGTATATCGTCACCGACCGCAGCCTGCGCATTCGGGAAGGCGTGACATTGGTGCGGGAAATTACGTTTACCTTCGCCAACATCCAAAACCTCTCCGTGACCCAAGGGCCGGTGCAGCGATTCCTCGGGATCGCGGATCTGAAAGTGGAAACCGCGGGGGGCGGCAGTGGCGGTGGCAACTCCCGGTCGGGCGCCACCCAAAGCCTCCACACCGCGTATTTCCGCGGAATCGACAATGCGGAGGAGGTAAAGCAGTTGATCGCGTCCCGCATGCGCAGCCACCGGGACGCAGGGCTCGGCGACTTCGACGATACGACCACCGCTGCCGGTCCGGTTCTTTCTCCTCCCGCGATCACTGAAGCGCTTGAGGCCGTCCTTGAAGAAGCACGGGCACTGCACCGCGCCGCCGCCGGCCCTGCTGCACCGGCGGCTTGAGGCGGGGAGGATGGGTTTTACCGCCAGGACGCAAAGGTCGCAAAGGGACCCTGAGGGGGGAAGAAGTGTCGAGTGATCCGTGATCAGTGGAAGAGAAGAGGCGCGGGCAACTGACTTCCCTGTAAGCTCTGCGTTCCAATGTGTCCTATATGGCATATATGTCCTCAGGAATACGCCGTGACCCGATCTATGCGGAGTGCTCCGCACCACCCCGTTGACTGCCGCTCAATGGGGTGCCATCCTTGGCATCAGCTTGTCCCATTCGTTGTCGGCCAAATTATGAAGAGTAGAAAACGTCATGAACAGAAAGGATAACGAGAGGCCGGGGCCTTCCGGCGAACCCGGCCCCGGCGACAAGGCGGTCGAGGAACTGGAGAGCGCCGGTGGTCCGGATGCGGAAGCGCCGCAGGATGTGCAACAACAGGTGGAGGAGCACGAGGCGACACAGTCGAATAAGTTCGGCACCTTCGGCGGCGTGTTCACGCCGACACTGCTGACCATTCTCGGCGTCATCATGTTCCTCCGCGCAGGATGGGTGGTGGGCAACGCCGGCCTGGGCGGAGCGTTCGTCATCATCATTCTCTCCTTCGCCATCACCGGCGCGACCGGGCTTTCCATGTCGACCTTCGTGACGAACATCCGCGTGGGACCCGGCGGCGCGTTTTCGATGATCTCCCAGTCGCTGGGCCTCGAGACGGGCGGAGCTATCGGGGTGCCGCTATACATTTCACAATCGCTGGCGGTGGTGATGTATATCTTCGGCTTTCGCGAAGGGTATCTCTGGGCCGTCGATGCGTGGGGATTTCCGGCCCTGCCGTCGATCGTCATCGACCTGGCGATCTTCGCCGTCATTCTCGGCATCACACTCATCAGCACGAGCCTGGCCTTCAAGGTGCAGTATGCCATTCTGGCGATCATCATCGGGTCGCTCATCTCGATCGGCATCGCCGCGGCGCAAGGTCCCATGGACAACCCGATCGTGTGGTGGGGCGATTTCCGCGGCAGTCCCGAGAACGATTTCTCCGGCGTCACCTTCTGGGTGGTTTTCGCCGTTTTCTTCCCGGCGTCCACGGGAATCATGGCCGGGGCGAACATGTCGGGCGATCTGAAGAATCCGCGGAAATCGATTCCGGTCGGCACGATGGCGGCGGTCGGCATCAGCCTGGTGATCTATCTGGCCATCGCTTACTGGCTGATGCGCGCCGCGACGCTCGATGAGCTGACGGGAAATTACACGATCATGATCGACCGCGCCTTCTGGGGGCCGGCCGTCCTCGCCGGGCTGCTCGCGGCCACGTTTTCCTCGGCGCTCGCCTCGTTCGTCGGTGCGCCCCGCATCCTCGAAGCGCTGGGAAACCATAACATCGTCCCCGGGTCGAAATGGATCGCGAAACGAACGAAACGCGGGGAGCCGCGCAACGCGATGCTTCTAACCGCCGCTATCGTGCTCGCGGCAATCATGCTCCGCGAGCTCAACGCCATCGCGCCACTTGTTACCATGATTTTCCTGCTGACCTACTCCACGATCAACCTGGTGGTCGTGACCGAGCAGAGTCTTCGCCTCATCAGCTTTCGCCCTCTCCTTCGCATCCCCGTTTTCGTCCCGGTCATCGGTCTGGCGGGCTGTCTCTTTGCGATGTTCATCATCAATGCGACCTTCAGCCTGATCGCGATCGTCGTGGTGGCTGCGCTCTACTTCGTCCTGTTGCGCCGACAACTTTCGGCACCGACCGGCGATGTCCGGAGCGGATTGTTTGCGGCCCTCGCCGAATGGGCCGCGAAGCAGGTAAAACTCTCGCAAGGAACGTCCGAGCGCGCGTGGAAACCGAGCATCTTGCTGCCGGTCGAGGATCCCGATCACTTGCGGGGATCTTTCGAGCTGGTGAAAGACCTGGCCTCTCCCATGGGTTCGATCAAGCTGCTCGGCATCGCGCCGTCCGGACAGATCGATGATCTCGGGAAGCGACTCACGGGATCCCGCAACGCGCTGATGGACGCGAACGTCTTCGCTTCCTCCACCGTCATGGAGAGCGGTCGTTTTCCGGACGACGTGTGCGCCGGGATGCAGGTGCTGGCCGGATCCTTTTTCCGCCCGAACCTTCTATTCCTGGAGTTGCCCAAGAGCAAGGAAACGCACGAATCGTTGCAGCGCGTCATCAAGGAGGCCCGGCGGCAGCGGATGGGCGTCGCCCTGTTCGTGAAACACGAGACGGCAGGCCTCGGACGGCGTCGGCGGGTCAACCTGTGGATTCCCGACCGGGGGCCGGAGTGGAAGATGGAGATGGAATTCGAGAACCTCGACCTGGCCGTTTTGCTGGCGTATCGCATGATGGAAAGCTGGGGCGCGAAGCTCACCGTAATCGCTGCGGTGGAAGAGAAATCGGACAAGGACAAGGCGGAGAAATTCCTCGCGCGCCTCGTGGATCTCGCGCGGCTTCCCGCGGACACGGCCGCCCACGTCGCGGACGGCGATTTCGGGCGCTACGCGAGCAGCGCGCCGGAAGCGGACCTCAACATCTTTCCGCTGCCGGCGGAAATGGACGCCGGGTTTCTCTGGAGCCTGCGAGATGCGACGGGCTCATCGTGCCTCTTCACCCAGGACAGCGGCGACGAGAGCGCGCTTGCCTGAAAATCCAGAAAACATGCCTGCAATGACTAACAAGAACGGCGGTGAGAACGCTTCCATTCCCAGCACGAAATCCGCTGGTTCGGCCGGGAACATCCCCGACTGTTCTCAGGACCGATCGGTATCTCACTCCAACCGCGGAGATCTGCGCCATGGAGGCGAATCCGCAACCGCGAGGAACCGTATCCCTTCATTGGCCTCGCACGGATCAGTG
Organism: Verrucomicrobiales bacterium; assembly: GCA_038256845.1. Classification (GTDB taxonomy): domain Bacteria; phylum Verrucomicrobiota; class Verrucomicrobiia; order Verrucomicrobiales; family Akkermansiaceae; genus Luteolibacter. The sequence continues at coordinate 11,998 of JBBSJY010000126.1, forward strand.
GGGGGCGCCGTCCGGCTTGCGGGCCGAACGGCCCTTTCCTGGAAGCAGCGTAGTCCGATGAACCTCAGTCTACGGAAAATGGCGATTAGCTTGAACGTGAGCAGCTTTGCCATCAAACAGGAGCCGAAATGAACGAATCCACAACGCCGCCCTCTGCATGATGACCTCAAACGTGTTTGGCAGCATCGCCGCTGACAACCTCGGCGACTCCAAGGTCGTGATCGAGCAAGCCATCGCCCGTGGTGATGCGGGCTGTCGGGTCGTGGTTTACCTCAAGCCGACGCCGGAAGCGCAGTCTTCAGTAGGCAGGGAATACTTCCAGGATTAGCTCCGCACCATGACTCCCGAACAATTTCTACTCTTCGCCGACCCGCTGCCGGAGCCGATGCTGCTCCTTGCGGATGACGGCCTGATCCACGCTGCGAACCGGGCCGTCGGGGAACGGCTGGAGATTTCCGTTTCAGAACTCCAGGGAAAGCGGCTGGCCGGGGTCGTCATGGAATCGCCGGATGAAGTCTCCCGCTACCTCCGACTCTGTTGCCGCAGCCGTAGCCTGGTCCTCGGTGCGATGCGGCTTCAGGGCAATGGCGGCGAGGGAATCGCCTGCCGGATGGAAGGGAGCCTGATCTGTTCGAAAAAGGATGGGGCGGCTGCCGTCCTGATGTTGCGGTTGACGCCAAAGAAGTCGGCGGCGGGACAATTCCTCGTCCTGAACCAGCGCATCGAGGAACTCGGAAAAGAAGTGCAACGCAGGATGCGGGCGGAAGCGGAGATTCGTCAACGGGAGGAATGGTTAGAAGTCACGCTCCACAGCATCGCGGATGGTGTCATTTGTTCCGATGTGCAGGGGCGGGTGACGATGATGAATCCCGTTGCCGAAGTCCTGACCGGCTGGACGCTGGATGCGGCGCAAGGACAACCCCTGGTGGCCGTTTTCCCTATCATCAACGAGCAGACCCGTAAGGTCGTCGCGAATCCGGTCGACAAGGTGCTGCGGGAAGGGGTCATTGTCGGACTGACGAACCATACCATTCTCCTGAGCCGTGACGGAACGGAGCGGCCCATCGCCGATAGCGCGGCCCCCATCCGGGATGAGTCGGGCGAAATGCTTGGCGTCGTCCTGATCTTCCGGGACGTGACGGAGCTGCGCCAGGCCGAACTTGAGATGCGGTCAAGCGAGGCCCGCAAGAGTGCCATCCTCGAGACTGCCCTCGATTGTGTTATCACCATGGACCAGCATGGGAACGTGGTCGATTTCAACCCGGCAGCGGTGCAGACCTTTGGCTATAGCCGGGCCGACGTTATTGGACAGGAACTTGCCAGCCTCATTATCCCTCCGTCGCTGCGGGAACGACACCGGCAGGGCATGGCGCACTACCTCGCCACGGGCGAAGGCCCGGTGCTCGGTAAGAGGCTCAAATTCTCTGCCCTTCGTTCGGACGGGACCGAGTTCCCTGTCGAACTGGCGATCACCCGCATTCCAACCGACGGTCCCCCGCTGTTCACGGCTTAC
>JBBSJY010000127.1:0-13496 GCA_038256845.1 Verrucomicrobiales bacterium
TCAAGGGTATCGATCGAGGAGACACGGGCCTGGTCGGACATGGTTTTGTTAGATCAGCGCTGGTCGAGATAGTGCTGGATGCGCTCCGCCACCCTGCCAACCCCGGATTTGGTGGCGGTCATGAGAATGTCAGGATTCCTGGCGGGATTCCCCCGCGGAAACTCCGGCCGTAAGGTGCGGGCCACCGGGTCCCGGGGTTTGACAGCCTCCCGCCGCCTTCTAGCTTGCCCGGGTGCGGGCGGAATTGACAAAGGACGACGGCGCGGATCCTTCCGAAGTCCAGCGCCGCAGGAACCGCACTTTCCAGCTCGAGATGCGGAGGGCGATCAGCGCGGGTGTGCTGGAAACCTCGGCGGCGACTTTTCTGCTCATCATTGCGGTCCAGCACTTCCAAACGGGTGCGACCGCCAAGGCGCTGCTGGTCATGGGCGGGCCGTTGGGGCTGCTACTGAGCCCGCTCGCCGTCTCGCTGACGCGGGTGATGCGCTGGAAAGCCGCCACCGGAGCGGCTGCCGCCAACTGGCTGGGCTGCGCCGCGTTTCTGGTCGCCGCGATGTTCGGCGATCTGCGGGTGTATGTGCCGGCATGCATGGTCGGCGTGATGAGTCTGACGATCGGCATACCCATGCTGACCCAGATCTATCAGGAAAATTACCCTGGATCCGAGCGGGGCGACCTGTTTTCCAAAGCGGTGATGGTGCGCGTTTTCTCGGCCGCCGCCTTCGCCTGGGTGGGAGGCGTCTGGCTGGACGCGCACATGGACGGCTACCGCCTGCTGATGCTGGCCTTCGCCGCGGCCGCGGGCATGGGCGGGTGGTGGATCGGAAAATGCCCTTCGAAGGTTTTGCATGCCGCCGCTTCCCCCAATCCGCTGCACGGCATGCGACACGTCCGCACCGACAAGCTCTTCCGCTGGCTGCTCGCGAGCTGGATGCTGATGGGCTTCGGCAATCTCCTGATGCTGCCGCTTCGTGTCGAGTTTCTCGCCAACCCGCGCTATGGCATCGGGCTTTCGCCGGCAATGATCGCATTGCTGGTGAGCATGATCCCGAGTCTGACGAATCTTGTCTTCGCCCGATTTTGGGGACGCTTGTTCGATCGCATGAACTTCTTCCTCCTGCGCATCCTACTCAACGGCTTCTTTGTTGCCGCGATCACTTCGTTCTTCATCTACGGAGGCATGACGGGATTCGTCCTGGGAGGATTCTTTTTCGGAATGGCAACGTCCGGCGGAAATGTCGCCTGGAGCCTGTGGGTGACCAAGGTGGCGAAACCGGAATTTGTCGCGGACTACATGGGCGTCCATTCCTTCCTGACCGGAGTCAGGGGCCTCCTCGCCCCGTTGCTCGGCTTCTACCTGATCGATTGGATCCGGATGTCCTCGCTCGCCTGGTGGTCGCTGGGCGCGATCGCAATCGCCTCGCTGATGCTGGCCCCCGAAGCAAGAACGCTCCGCCGCCGCCGCCCCGCCGAACCCGTGGCTCCGAAACCGGGCGGGATGCAGTAGGGAGATTCAGACGTCGCGATATGATGCCAATTCCGTCGGCCCAATGAGATCAGCGGGGACCAAACAGTAATGCCTTTCCTCCACGATCTTGACCAGACCCTCGGCCTCCAGACGCAGCTCGAACAGGGCGATCCGGGAGTTCTCCATGAACTGGGCCGAAATCGCGCGGCAGACCAGGTTCGGAAACTTCTCGGAGCAGCAGGCAATGTCCTGCCTGGCTTGCACGGTGGAGAGCTGATCGTTTCCCCCTTTGGCCTGAACGGGAATGATATATTGGCATCCGCGCCGGTCGATACCGACGTAAACTTCGTCGATCTCGATCTGCCCCAACCCCTTCACGGTGGTGCGCAAGTGGTTTTGAAGCGAATAGGTTGTAATGCCGAGAAAGATATCGATTAGCCGGTTGTAGCGGACCCGGGCCAGGAGCGCCTGCTCGTCCGAAAGCGAATTCCCCGAGATAATTTCGGGAGTGGCATCGGGGATTTTGATCGTTATAAGATTGGTGTTCGGGGCAATACGATTGATGGGAACGAGGCGAAACTCATACAGTGCTCTACCGGATCCTTCGATGACCCATTCCATATTCGGAGACTGGGTTTTCAGTATCTTTTCAGGAAGCGGATTCCGGTAACGGAATGAGTAAAGCACGTCACCCGGATTCTTGGGAACCGCAATCCCGAGCTTCGCCGCCGTCTCCACCAGTTCGTCCCGGGTGAAGGGGATCACTGTAATTCCTTTCTTGTAGGAACGGAAAAACAAATCGGCAACGAGGGCCTGATAGCGGTTGGGTTGTTTCTCCTTCATCATCACATGGCAATGCCGGACAAGCGTTGGGCCTCCGTTTCGGTTTGTGAGCGCTTGCGCGCACCACTTTTGCGATCCCGCTTCTGGATCGGGCATTCCACTCCCCAATAGGCTGCGGCCTGTGACATCTCCATTGTGAGAAGCGAGGGGTCTCCAAGCGGGATCGAAGTTCTCACACGACGCGGGACGGTTCCCATCGCAGCCATCAAGGAGGATGCCACCGCGCGAGCCAATGGCGGGGGAACCGCATTTCCGATCTGCCGCGCGCCATGCCATTTGGTGCGGTGGAACCGAAACCAATCGGGAAATCCGTGCAAGCGGGCCATTTCCCGGACGGTGATGCAACGAGGGTATCGATAGTGGATCGGCCGCGGACTGGTGAAAGCCCCGCGGGCGGCATCCGTTCCCGCCCGCAGGGTATTGGACACCCCCTCGGGAGAGAGTTTGTAAAACCGGGAAATCGGCTCCACCGCACCTGAATTGGTTTCGGTGAAACGAAGCTTGGAAACCGCCGAATGCACCGTTCTGGCGCTGGAGGTCAACATGGCCGGGTCCCAGATCCGGGGCAGTCCGAAGTGCCAGGCAGTCTCATCCAAACAGCGCATTTCACGCGCATACGAGGATGGGGCACCCCATGCCGTTGTGTTGACTTCATCGGCTCCGATCAAAGTTTTGAAGCCATCCGCGTCGGGAAGATCGTGCAGAGCGTCGTGACACGTCGGACCCGGTTGCAGTCCTACTTCGGGATGGCGTCCGGGGTGGAAGGTCGCAGGATGAGGGTAGAGCGGAACCGCCAGCCCCTTCTTCGCCCCGAGCAGGAAGAGCCGCTTCCGGTCCTGCGGAACTCCATAAGACGCCGCGTTGAGGACGGCCCATGGCATGCGGACTTCATATCCAGATGCTTCGAACTCTTCGATGAGTTCCTCCAGAAACCGCCGATGGGAACCCACCGTCAGCCCCTTGACGTTCTCGAAGACAAAATAATCGGCATCAAGCTCCACAACGATCCTCACGAAGTCCCTGACCAGGCTGTTCCTGGGATCATCGAGCACCCGCTTTCCGATCATGGAAAACCCTTGGCAAGGCGCGCCGCCGAACACGACATCCACCTTTCCGGAAATGTCAGCCAAGGAACGGATTTGCTCTCCGCCGACCTCTTTGACAGACATCGGAATGACCGCGCAGCGGGGAAAATTGAACTTGTGAATGCACGAATGGATCGGATCGATTTCAATGGCCGCGGCCACATCAAATCCCGCCTGTTCGAAACCCAGCGACATTCCGCCCGCCCCTGCAAAAAGATCGACCCCGACCGGCCTGCGTTGAACTCCAGCGATCATTGTGTTCTTTTGAACATTTTGTCTCATGGGGTCAAGCTGCTTTGGCTGAAGAAGATCTTGCGGAATCTCATCTCGCCGCAACCAGATCATACCCCCGCCAGTCGCCGATGGTGATTTGGGCGAATTCGCCGACGGGGATCGATTCGTCCACCATCACGGAGCCGTCGATTTCCGGGGCGTCCCATTCGGTGCGGGCGACGCCGGGTTGCTCGACGAGGACGCGGACCTGCTTGCCGACCTGGGCGGCGTTGGTCTCGCCGGCGATCCGCTGGAGGGCGGACATGGCGCGCGACCAGCGGCTGCCGCGGGTCTTGTGGTGGATGTGGCCGTCCATCTTGTGGGCGCGGGTGCCTTCCTCCTTGGAGTATTGAAACACGCCGGCGCGCTCGAAGCGGAACTCCTCGATGAATTCGAGCAATTCGCGGAAGTCCTCCTCGGTCTCACCGGGGAAACCTACGATGAATGTCGTCCGGATGCCGAGGCCGGGGATGCCGGCGCGCATGCGGCGGAGCAGATCGCGGATGTAATCTCCGGTGGTCACGCGCTTCATCGCCGTGAGCATCCGGTCGGAGATATGTTGAAGCGGAATATCGACATACTTCGCGACCTTGTCGCACTCGGCGATGGTTTGGATCAATTCGTCCGACCAGTGCGCGGGGTGGGTGTAGAGGAGACGGACCCAGAAATCACCTTCGATCCTGTTGATCTCGCGGAGCAGCGTGGAGAGCGATTCGCCGCGGGTGGAATCGACGGGAGAGTTGGGGGTCGGGCGCTTTCCTTCCCATTGGTCCATGCCGAAGTAGGTGGTGTCCTGGGAGATGAGGTTGATTTCCTTCACTCCGGCTTTCACCAATGCCTCAACTTCGCGGACGACGGAGTCCTGCGTGCGCGAGCGGTGCTGGCCGCGGATTTTCGGGATGATGCAGAAGGTGCAGGTGTGGTTGCAGCCCTCGGCGATTTTCACATACGCGAAATGGTCGGGCGTGAGGCGGAAGCGCGGCGTGGTGTAGTCCGGGACGTATTTCGGTTTGAGCGTGACGAAATCGCGCGGGTCCTCGGTGGCCGACGGACCTTCATCCTTGGAAACCTCCGCGTCATTCTTCTTTCCTAACAAGTTCTCGATGATCGGGGCAACCTTGGTGATCTGATCGAGGCCGATGAACGCATCCACTTCGGGCATGATGCCGGGGAGATCTTTGGCGAAGCGTTGGGAAAGGCAGCCGGCGACAATGATCTTTTGGCGGGCGCGATCCGGATCCGCGGTGCGGGCGTTGACGGCGGCAAAGATGGTGTCGATCGATTCCTGCTTGGCCATATCGATGAACGAGCAGGTGTTGACGATGAGGACATCGGCGAGTTCCGGATCCGGTGTGAGCGACATCCCCGCCTGGGCGAGGTGGCCGATCATGACCTCGGAATCGATGAGATTTTTGGCGCAGCCGAGTGAGATGAGGCCGACGGTGGTGGACATGGGAAAAAGGCGAAAGGGGCGGAAAATCAGGGACGATCAGAGCTGGGGAGGCAGGATCAGCTCGTCACCGGGCTCGGGTTTCACCTGGGCGATTCCCGGCAGCGGATTGGCGATGGCACCTTCCGGAGTGACATCGGAGACCTTGATCTGGCCGAGGATGCCGGTCTTGCGGCGGATGGCGAGCACGGTCCCGATCTGGACATTCTCCGGCATGATCAGTTCAAGTGTGATGAAGCCTCCGTATTCGGGGTCTTCGACGTATTCGGTGACGCGACCGATCAGCAGGGCGTCGCGGATCAGGCGGGCACGGCGGAGTTCGTTGTCGCCGCTTTCGAGCGTGCGTTGGCCGACGAGACCGGCTTCGTCGCGGTAGACGTCGGCGTCCCGTTCGGCCTTTTCCTTTTCCGCCTCTATCTCAAGCAGCGCGGCATCCTTGGCGGCGAGTTCGGCCTTCATGGCGTCCAACTCGGTGGTGGACGGGGGGGCCGGTTGCGCGGCCTCGGGCATGGACCGGAGTTCCAAGAGCTGTTTCTCGATCTGGAGTCGGTCCTGCTGCTCGCGGAGTTCCTCCACCTGTTTTTGCAGCCGGGCCAACTCGTCGGACGGAGTGTTGCGGACGCCCTCCTTGGTTGCCTGCCACGACATGATGAGCGCGCCTAGCAGGAGGGCGACGGTCGCGCCAAGTAGAATCTTCATCGTGTCCATGGGGCGGACGGTGTCTGGCGGCGGTGCGCTTGTCAACGCGGGGGAAGCGTGGAAGGCGCGGGGACCGGATTGCACCCGGGGCCCATCATTGTTGCTCCAGGCGGCGGGAAACGTGGTTCCAGACCGAGTCGGGCAGGGCGTTGTTCTGGATCCAGGACTGGGCGGCCACCCGATCATTTCCAATCCACCAATCCAAGGCGCGGCGGTAGGCGCGGTCCCGCTGACCTTCGTCGCTCATCTTGGCGATCTGGCTGGTAGCCAGCGAAGGATCGGCGCGAAAGGAACGGCGGACGACATCCTGGATCAGCCTGTCATTCACGTCGGCGGGATAACGGTCGATCATCGCCACCGCCGCCTGCGGGTTGTCCGAGGCGACCGCGTTGGCCAAACCGCGAAGCGCGTTGGAGCGCTCCTCGCCGGCGGGGAGGGTGGCAAAGGAACTCATCGCCTGCTGCTGATCCTGCCGTGCCCAAGTGCTGAAGACATCATCGAGCTGGCGCTGGGCGGCTTCCCCGGGATTTGCGAGAAGCCAATCGGCGGTGCCCTCCGGATCCACCGACGCCAAGGGCCCGGCAAACCGCTCGATCGCGCCGTTGCGGAGCGAGTCATCGCCGATCGTAGCCACCCAGTCGCGCGCCGCTTGGGGACCTTCCTTGAGGACATGCGGCATCATCGCGGCCAGGGCCTCACCCCTTTCCCGGCTGCGGGGCATGTCCTGCATCAAGGCCGTCGCCCGGTCGGGGTCGCTCTCGGCGATGCCACGGATCACGCCGATCATGTGGCCGTTCGGGCCGTCTCCCTCATGCGCGCTCTCCGCCCAGCGGATCGCGGAGTCCGGATCGGTCGAAGCCCATGCGGTGAGGATCGTGTTGCTGGCGAAACTGCCGCGGGTATTTTCGCCGGCGTAGACGAGCGCGGCGGTCGGATCGAGTTTCGCCCAAGCCGTCAGCAGCAGCGCGTATTCGCCCATCCGATTGTCGGTGAGGCCGAGGCTGCGGAAATGGGCGACCGCGTCCTCGAACTCGTGCGGTGCCAAGCCGTCGATGAACGCCAGCAGCGCGCGGTTCCGGTCCAGCGAGTTCTCCCCGCGCATGATCTCCTCGATCCGCGCCCGCCGTTGTTCGGAATTTTCGGTCCTGTCCCGCTCCGCCACCGAGCGCGGCCCGGTTCCGGCGGGTCCGTCGGCCCGGTCCATGCGGGTGGGGGGGCGCGTGGCGCGGAGTTCGTCGCCCACGGCTATGGAGCGTGCATCCGCTTCCTGGGAACTGAGGCGACCGGCGAAAAATCCGACGGCGCCGATCACGCCGACCATCAGGGCCAAGGTAAGGGGTGTGAGCTTCATGAGAGGTGTGGTGCGTGATGTGACGAGATGTGACGAGATCTGGCTACAACGTCGCAGCCACCCCGTTTGGTTTCACCAACTTGGCATCGGCCCGTGAATTCTCAACCATCAGCCCGCGAAAGCGTCCGCCGGCAAGCCCTTCACCCCCAGCCCGCGCACGACAAACAACCTCCCTCCGTGCTCTTCCTTCTCGGTCTTGTGCACGCCGGTCGTCACATAGAGATCTGCCAGTTCCGGCCCGCCGAAGGTGCAGGCAGTCGTTTCCAGCGCAGGCAAGTTCACCCGTCGCAGCTCGTTTCCGCTCACCGGATCGAAGCATGCGACGCAGCCGCCGTGGCAGAAAGCCACCCACAGGTTCCCGCTCGCGTCGATCGCCATGCCGTCCGGCGAGGCGTCGATGTGCCCCGTGTCCACCGCACTCCTCATATTGCGCAGATGGCCGTCCTCATAATCGAAGGCCAGCACCTCCCGCCTGGGCGTATCGATATAATAAACGGTCTTACCGTCCGCCGACCACGCGATCCCATTTGAGTTCGTCACCGGCCCGAACGCCTCATGCAGTGTCAAATCCGGATCCAGCCGGTAGAGCCGCGCGTCCCCCGCCTTTTTCACCAAGCTGATCGTCCCCGCGAACAAGCGCCCGTCCGGCGCACACTTGCCGTCGTTGAAGCGATTGTCCGGCTTGTCCGGTTCCGGGTCCGCCACGGCGGTCAGCCTGCCGCTCTCCTCGTCCATCAGAAAAATCCCGCCATCCCCCGCGATCACCAGTCCACCGCTCTCGCGCGGCACCACCATGCCCACCCGCTGCCCCACGTCCCAGGATTTTTCCTTGCCGTCCGCCGGGTCGAAACGATGCACCCGATGACTCTCGATATCGACGTAATAGAGCGCCCCCTCCCACCAGATCGGCCCCTCTCCCCACTGGCTCCGCAACGTTCCCACCGGCTCAACGATCAAATTCATCCACCCATCAAACCCCCATGGCGGCGGTTTTCAATCGCCAAGCCCAAAAAACAAATCCGTGTAAAACCTGCCGTCTCCCGATATCCCACTTCCAAAACGAATCCCATCCGCTCCATGCCCGCTATCGGCGAACGCGCCTCACTCCAGATCCTTCACGAGAAACCCCACGGCCTTTACCTCGATGCCGGCGAGCTGGGCGAAGTCCTCCTCCCCCGCCGCGAGATGCCCGCCAAGTGGGCACCCGCGGATTCCTTGGATGTTTTCCTTTATCACGATTCCGAAGACCGCCCGGTCGCCACGCTCAAAACGCCCCTTGCCATGCCCGGCGGCTTCGCCCGCCTGAAATGCGTCGCTCTGACCGGAGTCGGAGCCTTCCTCGACTGGGGTCTGCAGAAGGACCTCCTCGTCCCCTTCCGCGAACAGAAGGCCCGCATGGAAGTCGGGAAATCCTACATCGTCCACGTCCGCATCGACCCCGAGAGCGGCCGCATCGTCGCCACCACCCGTCTCGCCCGCCATCTCGACCACACGCCGCACGCCCTTCAGGTCGGCCAGGAAGTCGATCTCATGCTCTACGGCAAAACCGACCTCGGCTACAAGGCCATCATCAACGGCTCCCACTCCGGCCTCCTTTTCGCCGGCGACGTCTATCAGGAAATGCAGCCCGGCGAACGCGTCAGAGGCTACATCGCCGACATCCGCGCCGACGGCAAAATCGACCTCAGCCTCCACGCCCCCGGCCGCGCCAAGGTCGATGACCTCGAAGCCCGCATCCTAGCCGAACTCGCGGCCCGCGGCGGCTTCTGGCCGATCGGCGACCACAGCCCCGCCGCCGAAATCCGCGAGGAGCTCGCCGTCAGCAAGCGCACCTTCAAGCAGGCCGCCGGCGCGCTGCTCAGGAAAAGGATGATCACCATCGAACCGAAGGGAATTCGTTTGGCAGAGCCGTGAAGCCGAGCAATGCGGTCACGCCCGCAAAGACCCTCCATGATCCGCGCCGTTCTCTTCGATCTCGAACGCACCCTGCTGGACCGCGACTCGTCGTTCGCGAATTCTGCCGCGGCTCAATATGAGAGGCTCAAGCCGCACTTGGGATCTATCGATCAACAAACCTATGTCAAACACCTCGTCGCCCTCGATGCAAAGGGTTCGGTATGGAAAGATGTGGCATATCAGCGGCTCGTCGCGGAATTGCAGATCAAAGATATCTCACCTGCCCGGTTAGCGACAATCCGTTTAGGGATTGGATTGTGGAAAGATCCGTTCTTGATCCCGGCAGGGATCGGAGATTGTAGCCCCGGCTCGAGGAGCGCTAGCGACGACCACCCGGGGAGCTTGGTCAACAGGAGACGTCCGATGCACATCCGGCGTCTCTTGCACGCCTTTCGAGGTGCAAATCCAAGAGATCACCCGACCCGGGGTGGTCGTCGCGATGGCTCCTCGACCCCGGGCTACAAGCTGAATTCCTTTCAGGATATGTTTTTCCGGCGTTTCATTGCGCCAATCCCCAAATGCATTGTGCTTAGCGACAGCAATGCGCACCTTGTTTATCATCTCCGCTTCTTCTCCCGTGGCGGCTGCTTTGGTTCGAACGGTCCCGGCTTCAGGTGCATCAACTCCGGCTCGAAGCCCGGATTCATCCACTCGATCTCGCCATGGAGCGCCTGCATGTATTGGAAATGTCCGCCGAAGTCCTCCGGCGGACACGCCCGTTCACCCTCCAGCAGCACCGGCCCGCCTTCCCCTGGCACCCGCTTCTCGAACACCACCTCGTGGATCCATTCGTCGGCGAAATCGTAGCGGAACAGAATCCGGATCGGCAGCCGCCGCTTGCCCAGGAACGCCTCCACCGTCAGCGTCGCCTCGTCCTGGAATTCCCCGGCCGTTTGTTCTTCCAGGCCGATCGGACCGATCACGTCCACCAGCCGCTTGCCTTTTCCGTGACGGAATTCGTGCGGGCTTTTGTTCTCCCAGCCCATCGCGCCCTGAATCGCGTTGTTGAGCTCCGCAAAGGTGACCTCCGTGGATATCTCGAAACGCCGCCAGACCTGCGGCTGGATGCCATACAAAAACACTTTCACCTGGACGCGCGCGCCGCTCTCCTTCGATTTCGCCATACGCCGATCATGGGTGGCGGACGATGCGGAATCAAACGGGAAATCCCGTCTGCCGGGAGCGGGCGGCCGGCCCGGGATCCATGAACACCGGGTTCGCCCTTTGCATCACACCCTCACCCGCAGATCGCGCGGAGCCCTCAGGGTTCCGGCCGCAGAAATCCGAGTCCGACAGCCCGCCCGAAGTCACAGGAGGCTGGCAGGGCCTCATTCCAAACACACGCTTCTTCCCAACAACATTCACGCCAACAAATGGTCATATTCTTCGTGCGACCCGATCCACAGCGAGGGATGCCGGGGATCCTGTTGCCAGAGGGAATAGTTTTTCTCGGCCAGATCCTGAACCTCGGGAGGAAGGGCATCGAAGCATTTCCAAAACCTGCGGGTCGCCCGCGATTTCATCCGGCGGTCGGCCACGGGTTGAGATCCCCGGCCGCTCTCTCGCATCCTGCCTCGTTGAAAAGAATATCCAGCTTCCCGTCCTTGGAATCCTGATTCATCCTGCGATCCCACGCGTCGGCCATTTTAGGCTGAAGCCATTTGGGCAGACGCAAAAATTCATCTTCGTTGAGATTCTCAATCGCGCTTTCGATCTCTCCAACCATGCTCATGGATGCAAATCTATTCAAAAATCCGCCGATCCGCAAGTGCGCGACTGGTTGAAATGCCGCCCCCATCACCACCTCCTCAAGTTCGACGCCTCCCTCTTCCAGGAACTCCGGAACGGCATCAAGAAAAAGAACTTCGCCGACCCCGCCCTCCTCATCGTCGATGACGGCGAAAAGCTCCACCTCGCCACATCGTTTCAAGCGTGCGGATGGTGTTGATCATGGAATTGTCCGCCTTTCCGGCAGAGAATACTCGGCTCACCGAGCCGGGGCGCCCCATGGCCGGCTTCGTGGCGATCCAATCGCTTGCGGGATTGGGGTGAATGTAGTCAACCAGAGCCTTGAAGAAGTGGGCGGCGGAATCGAGCTGAGACTTTCCGAACACCTCCTCGATCTGGACAAGAAGGTGACGGTGACCGTGAACGGCAACGAACTGCCCATCCTCCCGAGCTTGGATGAGCGCGCCGATCTACCCGCCGCGGCGACCGCGGTCATCACCCTGCCGTAACGCCGCAGCCGAGCCGTTTCTATTGGATTGACGAATCGCCGGAGGCGGCACTAGAGAGGGGAACCATGAAAATCCCTTATGTGGTTGGTTTGGTCGTCATTGCCGTAGCGGCCACATTCCTGATCCAGGAATCGCGGATGGCCGGATTGCGGGACCGGCTGGCAACGGCGGAAAATTCAGGCGGCGGAACTCCGGACGGCCGCATGATCCGCCCTGTCAGTCCCCCGTCAGATTCGGAAACTCCGCCCGCCATCAAAACCCGCGTCGTCGATCGGCCCGCCCCGGCCCAAGAGCCGGCAAGCGGGGAGTCCGACGAAGGGGATTTCGGCAAGACCGTGCGCAAGATGTGGGACAATCCCGCGGGCAAATCCATGATGAACCAAGGCGTCAAGATGGCCGTCGCCATGATGTACGGGGACTTCATCGACGGCCTCGATCTCACCAAGGAGGAGGCCGACTACTTCCGCGATCTGTTAGGATCGGAAACCGCCACCCAGCAGGAACTCGGCATGAAGATGATGGGTGCCACCCCGGAAGAGCGGAAAGAGCTGATGGAGGAGATGGAACGGCGCAACAAGGAAAACGAGGAAGCGATCAAAACCTTCCTCAACAACGACGGAGATTACGAACGCTTCGAGGCCTATCAGGATCGTCTGCCGGAACGCCAACAACTTGATGGACTGCGCACCGCGATGGCTGGCAACAACACGCCGCTCGATGGGGAGACGGAGGGCCAGCTCGTGGAAGCCATGCACCGGGCGCGCACGCAGGCCGGAGTCAAGGACCTGTCGGGCGCCGAGGGCATGAAATCGCTCGCCGGAGGCAATCTGGTCCGGGATTTTGAGGATGGCTGGGAAACCCAGCAAGCCGCGTTGCGGACCGAGGTCGCCGGCATCCTCAGCGAGGACCAGCAGAAGGCCTTTTTCGAATATCAAACCCAGATGAAAGAGTTCCAACTCATGAGCATCAAGATGGCGGAAAAAATGATGGCTCCGGCGGAAGACTCCGAATGAAGCGGGGACCACACGCGCCCTCGCCAAAGCCTTTGCCAAAGCCTTTGCCGGTCCGGCGGGAAACTGCAATTCCCCCTGGCGTCCCGCCCTTCGAACCTGCCCGGCTGTAGGGCACTCACTTGTGACTGCGCGGTAATGCGGAGTGGGGGCGGCATGGGGGAACACATGGCGGTGCGGAGCGAAGAGTTGGACGGCGTTTGGCAGATCGGAAGAGAGGCATTCTGTCAAGATTTGCACCCTGATCCCATTTTCTTGACCCCATTTTCTGGTGACGGGTGCGAAAATTTGGTGGAGAACTCGGTGTCTATATGTGAGCGCTGGAGCATATAGTTTTTCGCGACCTGAGAGATATATATGCGAATTTTAAATGCGTCCGCGGTACGATTTCCGGGCGTTCCCAAGAGATTTTGAACTCAACGGCTCCGCGGAGAAGCAGGCTCGGGAGCCGCCCGTGACGGACAGAAAACCGGGTGGCGGTCCGTTGAATTCATGACGAGTCTTCCACACCGATCCATGATGTGGACTCGGCGATTTGGCAGGTAAAGTTTCGGCCAGCGGCCCCAGAAAGTCGCTGCAATCCGCTAAAACTGCCGCATCCGCAGGTTCTTGAACTGCACTTTCATCGGCGGGCCGGTGTGGATCTGCAGGCCGAGAAGGCCGAAAAGGGCGCGGCGTGGATCGTGGTCGCGGACCTCGCACATCACCACGTCGTTGATCCGCAGCAGGATCAGATTGTCGCGCACGATGACGTGGTAATCGTTCCAATCGTTGTCGCGCACGGCCTTGAGCAGTTCCGCAGGGTCACCGACCGAGCCGGCGTCCTTCCGTTCGCCGGACTCGGTGTACAGGACTTTACGGCCACGTTCGGCGAGTTTTTCGCGACCCAGATATTCCATGGCCACGCCGGTCCAGACATGGTCCGCAGAGAAGTCGGCCTGCGGGCCGACGAGCATTTCGGCTTTGCTGCCGGGCTCGCGTTCTTTGCTGTGAAAGTATATTCCGGAGTTCCCGCCTTCGAGTTTGTAGGAAAGCTTGAGGTCAAACTCGGCCGGCTCACCGCCCGTCCAAATGAGGAAGTTGTTCTCCGCGATGCCACCCTCCGGGGTGATGCCGGTGATGCA
>JBBSJY010000128.1:0-13445 GCA_038256845.1 Verrucomicrobiales bacterium
GCAGCGGAGCACTCCGAGCTGGCAACGGTGGATGTCCGAAATGCCGGTGCAGTTGTAGCGACGCCCGGACTTATGATAGAGGTCGGTGACGGGGCGAAAAATTTGGTGGAGAACTCGGTGTCGAGGTGTGGGCGCTGAGGCATAATTTTTTCGTGACCTCAGAGAGATATATACAAGGTTTAAATGCGCCTGCGGTGCGCTTTCCGGGCGTTGCCAAGAGATTTTGAACCCAACGGCTCCGCGGATAAGCAGGCTCGCGAGCCGCCCGTGACGGGCAGAAAACCGGGCGGCGGTGCGTTTGATTCATAGCGAGTTTTCCACACCGATCCTTGCGTCCCTTGATCTTGTACGAGGCGTTCCCGCCGGCGAAAGCCCGCGAGTTATGTGAACGTTTTGAATTCCACTATACGCCAAAGCACGGCAGTTGGCTGAACATGGCCGAGATCGAGATCGGCCTGTTGGTCCGCGGTTGCCTGGACCGGCGGATCGGCTCGGAACAGGAATTCCGCAGCGAAATCGCCGCCTACCTCGACAGGAAGAACGAGGATCCAAAACCTATCAACTGGCAATTCACCAACGACAAAGCGCGGATCAAACTCAAGTCGCTCTACCCATCAGTTTGATAATTACTGACCACTAGGGTCCTTGAGGTGCGCTTCCGTCACATTCCAGTGAGTTTCCGGCGGGGTGCCGGAAACGGCACGCGAGGGCGCGTGCGCTCCCCGATGCAGTTTCGACTCTCGCCATCACCCCGACCTCCGCCGCCGATGCGCCGCGGCGCGGAGGATCGCGTCGAGCGTGGCATCCAGGTGTTTCCCGAGGTCCTCGGCGAGGAAGCGGAGCACGAGGCAGCCGTTCTCCTGAAGCATGGCGTCCTTGCGCCGGTCGCGGCGGTATGCCGCCGGGTCGGACAAGTGCTGCGGGCCGTCGATCTCGATGGCCAGCTTGAGATCGGCGCAAAACAGGTCGACCTCCATTTCGCTCCAGCCATCGAAAGGGATCGCAAGCTTGGCATTGAGCCGGAACAGGCCGGTGGTTTCGGCCAGCGATTGCAGGCGCTGGAACAGGAAGGCTTCCGAGGCGCTGCGGGCCCGGTCGCGGTCGCTCGGAGGGCGGGTGGCCTGGACGAACAGATCCGCCAGCGGGGCATCGACGCCGTCGCGGGTGAGGCGTCGGACGCTGGCGGCGTAGTCCTTTTTCCACACCGGATCGATCGGCAGCGGCACCTCGGCCGGCCAGCCGGGCAGGGCGCTGGCCGGTAGCAGGATGGTGTAGCCGACCGCTTCATAACCGGCGCAGCGCTTGTCGAACATCCGGGAAAACATCGGGATGTCGAGATCGGCATAATCGTGGATCCGGACCTCGCGTTTGTTGTCGTGGAGCCGGTGCAGCCGTCCGGCATATTGGGCGACGATGCCCCGCCACGATACCGGCATGGTGAGAAAGAGCGTGTCGAGGCGCGGGTCGTCGAAGCCCTCGCCAACGAACTTCCCGGTGGCGATGACTACGCGCGGCTCGTTCTCCGGGACGGCGGCGAGTTGTGCCAAAGCTTCACGCAGCGACTTCCTGCCCATGCCGCCTTGCAGGACGATCAGATTCGGCACGTGCGGACGGATCAACCCGGCCAAGGCGGCGACGTGTTCGGTCCGCTCTGTTAGAACGAGCGGCGAGCGGCCGTCGCGCAGCGCGGCGAGGACGTCGCCGCGGATCATCGCATTGCGGGGCTCCGAGCGGACGATCTCCGCGCAGAGGTTCTGGTATTCCACGCGCCGGTCGGGATCGGCTTCGGCGGCGGCCCGCAGACCGGTGAGACGGACGATGACATGATGGGAAAACGGCCGGGCGTCGGCTTGTTGTTTGGCATCCACGCGGTGGCGGACCGGCCCGCACTGCATGAAGATGATGGGATGATGCCCGTCCTTCCGCGCCACGGTGGCCGAGAGGCCGAGCACGAAGCGGGCCTTGGCGCGACGGGCGACCAACTCGAAACTATGCGCCGACAGATGATGACATTCGTCGATGATCAGATGCCCGTAGTCCGCCACGCGGTCGTCGACCATGCCCTTGCGGACCAGGCTCTGGATCAGCGCGACGTCGAGATTTCCCGTCAGCTTCTTTTTCCCGCCACCGAGCCGGCCGATCGACTTGGCGGGCAGATCGAGGAAGGATGAGAGACGTTCGATCCATTGTTCCATCAGTTGCTGGCGGTGGACCAGCACCAGGGTGTTTACTCCGCGGGCGGCGATGAGATGGGCGGCAAGCACGGTTTTCCCGAAGGCGGTGGTGGCGGAGAGCACGCCGTTGTCGTGCGCCAGCATCGCAGCGGCGGCGATTTCCTGTTCGGGGCGGAGGGTGCCGGCGAAGCACAAATCAAGCGGGCTTCCCGTTTCGCGCAGGTCGTTGATCCGCGGTTCGATTTTCAGCTCCTTGAAAAGCGCGAGGACTTCCTCCAGGCATCCCCGCGGCAGGCCGAGGTGCGCGGGCAGGTCCTCCGCGCAGGCGATGATACGAGGTTTGTCGTAGGTCGGCAGCCGCATCGCCTGGGCGCGGTAGAACTCGGGGTTCTGGAACGCGGAAAGACGCAGCAGACGGTTGCGCAGGGCGGGTGGCAGCGACTCTTTTGTTAGATATATCTGATCTCCGAGTATCAACTCGATTTCCTTCGGCAAGGGTCCGGGGACCGCCGGTTCGCGGCGACGCCGGGAGGGCGGCGCGTTCCACGGTTCCGGTTCGTCATCGGGCGAAAGGGCGAAGCGCACGCCGATCACGCGGCCCCGGCTTTCGGCGTCTTGGGCGAGCGTTTCAAGGCGGCCGCGGGGAAGACGCCGGATGGAAGACAGGAAGGCCCACGGGTCGGGATAGGGCGTGAATGTCTCATCGACGAAAACGCTGTGTCCGTTCGCCCGCGGGCCCTTCTGCATCGGCAGCGCGATCAGATTGCCGAAGCCGCCCTTGGGCATGGTGTCCTGATTCGGAAACAAGCGGTCATACGAGCCGAGGCCGAGTTCCGGCCGGCGCTCCATGGTTTCTGTTAGGACAAATGAGCCGAGCTTGCGCGCGAGCGTGGCGGGAACGGCCTCCTCGAAGAAGATCCAGACATGCCCGCCGTGGCCGGAGCGCGAGCGTTCGAGCGCGGCGGGGATTTCCTGATCACGGCAGGTATCCATCACCGCGAGCACGTCGTCCCGCCACGAGTCCTTGTCGAAATCCATGGCGATGAAATGGCATGTCTCGTCCGGGAGCATCGGATAGACACCGGCGACGAAGTCCTGTCCCGCCTTGTCCTTGCCGGACAAGTGCCAACGCACGACCTCATCGGTCACCGGCAGAAAGGCGCGGTGCGCGCAATCGGCGCATTTGATCCGCGGCTTCTCGCAAATGCCTCGGACCCACTCGTTGCCGCAGGCGGGCGCATATCCGGCGCGGCCGGTTTTCCTGCTTTCAAACCGGCGCGGATAAACATCCTCGCGCCCGCGGAACAGCGAGCGGAACAGCGCGATTTTCTCCGAGGACGGACTACGGCTGTGAACACCGCCGGCACCGGCTGCCGCGAGAACGTTTTCGGGCACACAGCTCATTCCCCAGCTTAAAGCTCCGCCCCATGATGTCGAGAGAAGGAAAATTCACGGTCCGCATCACTCCGCGGAAGCGATCACTTCCAGCTTTTCCCAGCGGCTGTAGAGGGCGGCGGTTTTTGCCTTCGCCTCATCAAGTTTCCGGACCGTCGTCGGCAATTCGGCATAATGATTGGTTTGGAAATCTGGGTCGTTCAGACGCTTCTCGATCACGGCAACGGCATCCTCCGCGGCGAAAATCGCGTCTTCCATTCCATCGAGTTCCTTCCGCTCCGCCATGGTGAGTTTGCGGGGCTTGTTGGCAGCGGGCCGCGCCGGGCTGCCGCGTTTCGCCCATGCCTGGGCTTGGGCTTTGGCCGCTTGCTCACGGGCTTGCCGCTTTTCCAAATAATAAGAGTAGTTTCCGGCTTGGACTATGACGCCGTTGTCCTCGAACGCGATAATCTGGTCGCAGATCCGGTCCAGGAAATAGCGGTCATGGGAAACCACGATCACCGTGCCATCAAAAACGGCCAACGCTTCTTCCAACATCCGCAGCGACGGCAAATCCAGGTCGTTGGTCGGTTCGTCGAGCACGATCAAATTGCCGCCGGTTTTCAGAACCTTTGCCAGCATCAGCCGCGCCCGCTCGCCGCCGGATAGCAAATCCACCCGCTCGTTGATCCGTTGGTCATCGAACAGAAAGCGCCGGAGATATGCCCTGGCACCGAGCGTTTGATTGCCGAACTGAAGCTTCTCGTTGCCTTCTGAAATCTCGTCTAACAACGATCCGGTGCCATCGAGCTGCATCCTCGTCTGGTCGATATAGTTCACCTTCACCCGCTTGCCGATCACCGCGGTGCCTTCGCTTGGCTCGATTTGGCCGAGGCATAGTTTCAGCAAGGTCGTCTTGCCGACACCATTCCGCCCTACGATTCCCGTGCACTGTCCGGGCCTCAGGTTCAGTGTTAGATTCCGGAACAGCCAGCGCGGCGAGTCCGCCGAACCGACATTCACCCCCGCTTCCTCCAAATCCACCACCACGTTTCCCAAATCCGGCGGAGGGGGGATGAGCAGATCCATCTCCCGCTCCTCCGGCGGCGCCTCCATGCCCTCGACTTCATAAAACTTGTCCAGCCTGTTCCGCGACTTGGTTCCCCGCGCCTTCACGCCGGACCGCACCCACTCCAGCTCCTCCCGTAGGAACCGCTGCCGCCGCCGCTCGGTCTGCCCCGCGATCTGCTGCCGCACCGATTTCGATTCCAAGAACGCCGTGTAATTTCCCGGATGGGAAAAGGCGCGGCCGTTATCGATTTCGATAATCCGCGTCGCGATCACGTCGAGAAAGTACCGATCGTGCGTCACGAAAATCACCGCGCCGGGAAACGTGGCGAGATAACTCTCCAGCCAGCGGATCGATTCGGCGTCGAGATGGTTCGTCGGCTCATCTAGCAAAAGCAGATCCGGCTGGCACGCCAGCGCCCGGCACAAGGCCACTCGCCGCTTTTCCCCACCCGAAAGCAGCCCCACCTCCGCCTCCAGCGGCGGAGTCCCCAGCGCCGTCGCCGCCGCCTTGATCCGGGCGTCCAGATTCCAGCCGTCCGTGTGATCGATGAAATGCAGAAGGTCGGCCAGCTCCGCCTCGCTGCCCTCGCCCTCCTCATAGCGCCGGATCGCCTCCACCACATCCGCCGCCCCCGCCGCGATGTTTTCCTGCACGCTCAGCCCGTTCTCCAGCTCGAACTCCTGCGGCAGATAGCCCACCCGCAGTCCGCGCCGCTGCGAAATTTCCCCGGAATTCGCCATCTGCGCGCCGGTCAGGATTTTCAACAGCGAGGTTTTGCCGCAGCCGTTGCGCCCCACCAGACCGACCTTTTCACCGGCGGAAACGGACAGCGTCACCCCGTCCAGCAGGGTCTGGTAACCATAACTCAAGCGGATCTCATTGGCGGAAAGCAGGGACATCGGGACCGCGGATGTTCGCCATGAAACGCCAAACGTCCATGCCCGATCCTCCGGCTTTTCACTTCCGCTCCAGCTTCGCAGGATCCAGCCGGTAGATGATCCCGTAGGAATCGACGTAATAGACCCGCCCGTCCGGCGCGACCGCGTGGCTGGATTGACTTACAGGCACCACCAATAGCGCCCCACCTTCCGCAAAGGCGGGCTCGGCAGCCTGCGGCCGGCCCTGGATACGGAATGGAAAGCGAGCCAGCTCTTCCTGCTTGAGCCGCTGCGCCTCCTGGGCGGCACCGTGAGGCGCCGCAGGGCCGAGCTCGATTTCCGCCTGCTCGAAATTCCCCGATTCGAGACGCGCCATTCCCAGCTCGCCACCGACGAAAATTTTCGCCCGCTCGTGGTCGTAGGCAAGCTGAGGCCCGGCACCCACCCGGATGGTGCGGAGTTTCGCCCCTGCTCCCGGCTCGGTCGAAATGAAATTGATGTCGCCCATCCGCCCCGTCCACAACAGCCAGCGGCCGTCATCGGTGAGCAAGTGGGGCATTCCGCCGGAGCGGCCGTCGGGTTCTTCCGCAGCAAGACGGCGGACGATCCCCTCCGGAAATCGGATCGCGTGAAGCCCGTTGGCACCATCCGCCAGCGCGACGTGGCTGCCGGCAAATCCGACCAACCGCAAGGACTTCAGCTCCGTTTCCACCCGGGTCGTCACCGTCCGCGTCTCCAGCGAGAAGATCGCAACCGCCCCGTCCTGATAAGCCAGCGCCAGCCGCTCCCCGGTCCGGTCGAGCATCACTTGGGTCGGCTGGCCGGGCGTCCGCGCCAGTTTCTCCAGCCCCTCCATCTGCTCCGCGCCGCCGCTGAGCAGCAGGCGCAGGTGGGCGAGATGCATGTGGCCCATCTCGCCGGATCCAGCGCCGTGGAGGGCCGCGCGGAGGAATAATCGTTCCGTGGTCGGCGGCAGCGTCTCCGAATTGAAACTCATGGGAAACCAGACGGGAGGCTGCGATGCGGTGTAGTGATACGCATAACGCCCCCTCATGGATACGCGCTGAAGTTCAGTGCCATCCGCATCCACCGGTATCAGCATGAGCTGGAGGTTCTGCCCGCCGCTCATCCAGCCGGACAAATTCACTTTCTGACCCGGTTGCCACGGAATTTCCGCCAGATCCACCGTTTGCCCGTGGGCATCCATCGTGAGGCTCAGCACGGGCTCGCCGCCGCCCAGCGGTTGCTCCGGCAATTTCCCCACAAACCGCATTTCATCGGGAAAAGCGAATTCCGGCTGCTCCCACCCCGGCGCCTGTTCCGTGGCCAGTTCCAGAACCGTGGAAAGCCGGATGGCACCGCTTGTCGGGTGGATCGCAAGCAGCGCCACATGGCTCGTCTCCGGCGGAAACCCTACCACCAGCTCGCCCCGTGCCGGTGCGGCGTCCATCCGCCGCACCCGGGTCAGCGAATGCGCGTCCGGCCCGGCCAGCAGATGCAACTCGCAGGAGCCGTCGAGAAACGACGAGTCGATTCCCAGCACCTGCGCCCCGCCCTGCGTTTGCGATGGCAGGCCCAAAAGACTCCACCGCACCCGCCAGCCGCCGCCCTCCTGCGGCTCGACCGACAGCGCCGGATTCATCGCATCCGGATGCCGGACCAGCAGGCCGATCAGCCGCAGCAGGAGGGACACCCGGTTCTCATCCTGCTGGAGATCCGGAACGTTCGCCGCCAGACGGTTCAGGCTTTCCTCGTCGCCGGCCCGCCAGGCAACCGAGATGCAGTGGTCGATGTGGGAGCCGTTACGGTGGACATTCGTCTCCAGCACCCGCTCCAGAACCTCGGGAAGAACCGAACGCACCCGCGACGGACCCGCCTTGCCTTCACAAGCCCGCAGCAACTGGTGGAAAAACATGAGATTGGTACTCTGATCGGCCAGATGAGGCCGCGCCAATTCCGCCAATTGCTCCCATTCTTCATCGTTCCCAAACCGCGCGTAACTCTCGATCAAGACTCCCACCGTGTGTGGATTCACGTGCGACTCCTTTTCATCCAACAACCTCGCGAGCGTCGGAGCCAGCGCCCGGAAGCCCTCGGCGTCCGCCGTTTCGTTAATCAGCCCCAGCCGCGTGAGAATCTGCCCCGGGTTCAGCGGCTCATCCTCCGCCGGCAGTTCCGCGCCGCCCACGATCACCGCCCGCACCGCCAGGCGCTGGACCAGCGTGTCCCCGATCGCCAACAACGCCCGATCAAATCCATTCCGAACATTCTCCGAAATACTGTCGCCCAGCGCTTCGATGCAGCGCCCGTAGCGATCCATGTCGGGCTTCTCGAAAAACCTCAGAGTGTTCACAAATACCCGCACCGCCGTGGAATCCTCCATCTCCGGCATCAATGCCCGCCTCAATTGCTCCGCCAAATCGAGCTTGAGCGCCGACTGCAGCGCTGCTGAAGCGTGCTGCGGCAAAGCGTTGCCTCTCAGGACCGGCACCTGCCACGCCGCGGGAAATTGCCCGGGCTGGCGCGGGATCATCGCCTCCGGCAGCGGATTCACCACTGCCGCGAGGAACTCCACCGCCTCATTCACCCGACCCGCTTTCACCAAGCTTTCCGCGACATTCGGCCCCACATTGGCCGGGACACCGAAATGGGCGTGATGGAAAAACCCCCAGCCGAGGAAATGATCCCGGATCGTGGCAGCCAGTTCCGGATCCGGCCGCACCAGCGCCGCATGCGCCGACACCAGTTCCGCCGCCAGCACCGTCGGCTCGGGATGCTTGGAGAGCACTCCCAGAAACTCCCGGCCCTGTCTGAAAAGCGTATCCCGCAGTTTTTGATTGGCCATTACTTGGGGCAGCAACCGGTCCTTGCCTGCCACCAGCGCTGACACCGCCTCGAAAAACAATGGCACCTCCCGGCCCGCGATCGCCATCTCCACGATGTCGCGGGCCGCGGGAATATCGTCCGGAGCCGCCCGCAGAATCCGCTCCGCCCACACCAGCGACTCACCCTCCTTGTGCAAAAGGCGGTAAAGATGCAGCGAATGAAGCGCCCGGTGCAGGTCCAGCTCCGGCCGCCCTTGTTCCTTGAATTCCCTCCGCACTTTCTCAAGGTACCCCGCGATCCCCCCGACCCTCGCCAGCGCCTGCAGCGCTAGATTTTCCTCCGGCGTCGTGTTCCGCCTCCCCGCCTCCACGAACGCGTCCAGCACCTTCTCCGCCAGCTCGAGCGTCTCCGGCGAGGGTGTCTTTTCCTCCTGGAGCAACCGCTGGAGCTGCGGCTCCGGGACATCCAAAGCGAGTTCTTTCTCTGGGGAAACGGGCTGGTTCGGTCGCACCGACAGACGTCGGATCCACTGCTGCCCCGCCTCCGGACGCCGCTGCCCGTAGGGATTTCGCAGCAGTTCCACCGCCTTCGACCGCACCTCCCACGATTCCTCGAGCAACATTTCCAGCCGCTCAAGCGCGTCGGGCTTTCCGCGCCCCGTTTCCAGCGCCACGCAAAACAAAACCTGCTCCCACCCCTCTGGAGCCGCCAAAATTTCCTCCAGTCGCTTTTCCGCCGCCTTCGCCCACTTTTCGTCGTCGGTGTGCAGCGCCTTAAGCGCCACCAGCAGATCCGCCGTCAGGGCCGCTTCATGATCCTCAGGCAAAAGCCGCCTCAGCCGCTCCGCCCGTCCCGCATCCCGCCGCGCCCCCCCAAGAAACTCGATAAATCTCGCCGCCACCGTGGTGTGGCTGCCCAACTGGAAGATCGCTCTCCACTCCGGCCCATGGAAACCGTGCCTGCCGCGGGAATCGCCGCCGTAGGCCCCGTAGGGTTGCGGGAAGCCCGGCACATCCGGCGGAGCGAAGAATCCCAGGAGGGCCAGCGTCTCCAGATCCCCAGAACGGTCCGACCGCATCGCGGGCTCCCGCGCCACCTCCAGACCGGCAAGTAAATCCTCCGCGCCCCACCCCTCGAAGCTCTGTTGACAGCGCGCGGCGATCAACTCCCGGTCCTCATCCGGCCGCTCCGCCAACCGCTCCACGCACCGCTCCAAAAAGCGCCGCCGCTCCACCGCCGCCCACTCCGGATCCTGCTCCAGCGCCGAGGCCATCCCCATCAGATCCGCCGCGACCAACGCCGCCGGTTTCTCCTCACTCCCGCAGACGATCGGCACCAAGGCCACCTGGACCGCGGCCAGGGTTTTCCGGTCCGGGAAACGCTTCTGCGCGACCCATCGCAAATACGAATGAAGCGCCCGCGCCGCCTGATCATGCGCCGGATCCCGCCAATCCAACTCCAGCATTGCGTCCAGAAACATCTCGTCCAAGCCAGCCAGCGCCAGATAGCGCGCCTGCGAAAACCGATCCAGCGCGCGGAAATCCTCCCGCTCCACCACGAGTTTCTTCAATTCCTCCGGCTCAAGCTGGAACGACAGCAGGGAAATGGCCGCCGCAGCCGGATCGCCAAACAACAATGGCGTCACGTTCAGGTTGGGAGTCACCATCATTCCGGGGCCATCCGCCGGTTGCGCCCGGAGCGGTGCCTTGGAGCCGGCCATCAGCCGATCCACCGATTCCTGGGGAAACCCGGCTGGCCCAGCCGAATAGCCCGGAAACCCTGGAACCGCCCGCGCGGCCACGATCTGCAAGGCGTGGTTTTCAGGATGACTTACCGCCAACGCCAACAGAGCCTTCGCTAACACTGGATCATCAAAACCGGCCGTTCTTGGCGATATCTCCGGCAGCCACGATAACAGCTCCTCCTCGTCATTCAGCACCGCCGCCACCAGTTCCTCCTGCCAGCCCTCCCTCCCGGCGAAAAGCAAGGCGGCCAAAAAAACCGCGCGCCGGTCTTCCGCCGCACCCCTTCGAGAGCGCAGGGCCTCCAACAGCGACTGCCACGTCGTCGCGTCCAGCCCCCGCATCTCGGTGCGCAGGACCAGCAGCCGCAAATCAGGATCCGCCCCCAGTTCGGGCAATTCCTCATCCGCCCGCACCAGCGCCCGTCCGTGCCCCGCCAGCCACGGCAGGTCACGATCAAGCGCCTCGATCAATTCCGGCGTCCGCCCGTAATGCGCGGCGACCTCCCGCCTCGCACCCAGCAGGCTGCGCACCCACGGCAGCGGCAGGCCCTCCTGCCTCATCAAGAACCCAAGAAACCCGTCCAGCCCCTCCAGTTTACCCATCGCCATCAGCGGCCGGCACGTTTGGTAAAGACGCTTTGAATCCGCTTTCAGCCCGTCCCCATCGAGCAGCTCCCGGAAAACCGCCGCCGCCTCCTGCGTCCGCCCCACCAGATACAGCACGCGCACCTGATGGAACCGCTCTTCCGGAGCCTCCGCGTCGCCGAGGATCTCCAGCGCCCTTTCCGACTCCCCCCACGCCTCCCGCAGCCCCGCCGCGACGGTTCTTCCGCGCTCCCCATCTTCCGCGGCCAGCAAATGCCTCACCAGCTCCCGTTTCCGATTCTCCGTCAGCGGCAGCACCGCCAGCGCATACGGATCATAAAGCATTCCGGCAGGACTCGCCCCGACCAGCAACCCCGCCACCTCCTCCGGCGTTTTCCCGAGAATCCCGAAAACATCCGCCGGCTCCTCCTGGCCCAGTGCCGCCGAAATCATCACCACCCAGCCGATCGCTTTCCGCCACATGACCCCTTCCTATATCTCGGCCCCCGCACTGACAATCTCCCAATCCATCCACGGCTACACCCCACAAACCGGCCCGTATTGACAAAACTTGAATTTATTCTTGCCCCTCCCCACCCGGAAGCGCTTTTCTCATCGCGTCCCAATTGCGATTGCGTCTCAATAAAAACTACCGATGAAACCACGATTCCGCCCTCTCTTCACCTCCGCCTGCACGGTCGTTGCACTTGCCCCGGTCAGCCTGACCCACGGGCAGGATGCTCTCAACACCCTCGCCCCGCTGACAGTCGTCGGCAGCAGCGACCGGATCGCCGAACTCCCCGGTTCCGCAGCCTACGTCGATGCCATGGAATTCCGCGCCCGCGGTTACACCAATCTCGCCCAAGTCGCCGCCCGCGTCCCCGGCGTTTACGTGCGCGATGAAGACGGCTTCGGGAATTTCCCGAACATCTCGCTCCGTGGCGTGAACGGCAACCGCAGCGCCCGCGTCACTCTGATGGAAGACGGCATTCTCACCGCCCCCAGCCCGTATTCCGCCCCGGACGCCTACTACTCGCCCAAGCTCGGCCGCATGTCCGGCATCGAGTTTCTCAAAGGATCCAGCCAGGTAAAATACGGACCGCAGACCACCGGCGGCGTGGTCAACTATCTTTCCACCCCCGTCCCGGAGGGCGAACAGAACTTCTTCTCCCGCACCACCTACGGCAGCCACGACACGTTCTTCAACCACACTTGGTATGGCGACACGGTCGAGACGTCCGCCGGCCGCGTCGGCTACCTGCTCGAGCTGCACACCCAGACCAGCGATGGCTACCGCGACATCGACGGCACCTCGCGCGACAGCGGTTTCGAATACATCGAGCCGATGCTGAAACTTTTCTGGGAGCCGAACACCGCCCTCAAACAGCGTCTCGAAATGAAGGTCGGCTACACCACTTTCGACGCGAACGAATCCTATGCCGGGATTTCCGAAAATGATCTCGCCCGCGATCCCGACCGCCGCTACGCCGCCAGCGCCTTCGACGAATTCACTTCCGAACACTGGCGCAGCTACTTGAAATGGATCGCCGAGCCGAGCGACGCGCTGCGGCTGGAAAGCGCCCTCTACTTCAATTCCTTCGAGCGCCGCTGGGACAAATTGAACACCATCCTCGAGACTCCGGGTGTGAACGGGGCTTCCAGCGTCGGCACCGCGCTCCTCAGTCCTGGCGGTGTCGAAATTCTTCAAGGCCGGGTCGCAGGTGCCCGCGTCGAGTATCAGGACGCCTTCCGCGACCACGAGGCCTACGGCTGGCAAAACCAGCTCAACTACCGCTTCAATACCGGCTCCCTCGAGCACGACCTCGCCGTGGGCCTCCGCCTTCATAAGGACGAGGTCGATGGCGACACCACACGGCCGATCTACACCGCCGATGGCGCGGGCCGTTTCACCCTCACCGATCCGCGCACGACCGCGGACATCGCCAAGCAGGAAACTTTCGCCACCGCCGTCTTCATCGAGGATCAGATCCGGATCGGTGCCCTCACCCTCCGTCCGGGCGTCCGCTATGAATGGCTCGATGTGGAACGGACCACCCCCGCCGGTGTCTCGGACTCGTCGGATGAGCACCTGCTCATGGGCGGACTCGGCGCCACCTATCAGCTCAACGACTGCAACTCGCTCTTCGGCGGCGTTTATCACAGCGAATCCCCCGCCAATCCCGCGGGCTACCTCGCCGGCACCGAAAACGAGGAAAGCCTGGGGTATGAACTCGGTTTCCGCCACCAGCGGGAAGGCCTCCGCGGCGAATTGGTCGCCTTCTACACGGACTTCGAACGCCTCATCGCGCCACAGGTCCTTGGCTCCACCGGCACCGCTCCCAGCCAGAACGCCGGCGGTGCCGAAGTGTGGGGCCTTGAGACACTCGTCGAGTATGATCACGGCCAATCCGCCGGCTGGAGTTTCGGCCTGCCCGTCTATTTCAGCGCCACCTGGACCAATGCCGAATTCAACGATATCGACGGCATGCTGGGCGGCGGGAGCATCTTCGCGGGCGGCCGGAACCGCCAGGAAATCCCCTATGTGCCCGAGTGGAAACTCGCCGCCGGCATCGGTTTCACCGCGGACAACTGGGGCGTGAACCTCGACGCCAGCTACAGCGGCAGTTCCTGGGGAACCGGCTACAACGGCGACCTCCGGACCGGTGCCCAGACCGCCGTCGATGGCGAAATCGACCCCTTGCTCCTCGTTGACCTCACCGGCAACTACCGCATCAACGACCACTTCAAGATCGTCGGCGGAATCCAGAACCTCTTCGACAAACGCGAAATCA
>JBBSJY010000129.1:0-13211 GCA_038256845.1 Verrucomicrobiales bacterium
ACTTTGGAAGAAGGGCGCCTTCGTATTGATGAGCGGCGCGGGAATGTATCTGATCATCCACTCCCGCCTGGTGCGACCTTTTCTGATGCGCCGACGGCCATATCGGATTGTCGAGGTGAAACCCCAGCGAAATGATTCATGGACACTGATCATCGAGCCGGAAGGGCATCACGGCATCCGTTTCCGCGCCGGTCAGTTCTTGTGGATCACGGTGGGAAGCTCTCCGTTTTCCATGCAACAACATCCCTTCTCCATCGCTTCCCACCCGTCCGACAAGCGGATCGAACTCACCATGAAGGAACTTGGCGACTTCACCCGATCGGGGAAGGATATCACACCCGGGACCAGGGCGTGGTTGGAGGGCCCGTATGGCTGTTTCCATCTCGATTCCAAACCGTGGGAGAGAGCGGTTTTCATTGCGGGGGGAGTGGGCATCACCCCGATCATGAGCATGTTGCGGGATGCGAGGCATCGTGGTGGAAAGGTGCCATATCTGCTATTCGATGGCAACACGTCTTGGGATGACGTCATGTTTCGTGAAGAGATCGAGGAGATGAGTTCCGCAATGCCATTGGAAGTTGTACATGTCCTGACCGAGCCGCAGGAGGACTGGAAGGGAGAAACCGGATATATCGACCGCGAGGTGCTGGAACGGCATTTGCCCGCAGGGCATGAGAAATTCGTTTATTTCATCTGCGGACCGGGGGCATTGCTTGATATGGCCGAGCCGGTGCTGCGCCAGATGGGCGTTCCCGCGACGGCGATTTACACGGAGCGTTTTGACATGGTCTAAACCCAAATATGCAATTCGAGTCATGATGCTTCACACCTATGCCCGTATCATCGCCTTCTCCATCTGCGCGATCCTGATTCTGATCGCCGCTCTGGTCGCCGGATGGCGGGGATGAGATGGGCTCGGACCGCTGACAAAGGACCGCCACGCCCCCGGAAGAGGCGTGGCGGCGTCTGTTGGGAACCGGAGTTCCGTTTAGTAGGTGAGATTGGAATCCTCGATGGCTTTTTCCACGGCTTCGCGGGATTGCCCGGTGCGCTTCTGGATGCGGCCGACCAGTTCTTCCTCCTTGCCCTCGACATAATCGAGATCGTCATCGGTCAGGTCACCCCATTGTTGTTTCAGTTTGCCTTTGGCAATATTCCAATTTCCTTTGATTTGAAGTTTGTTCATGAGTTTCTTTGGGTTGGTTTCTGGCGTGACGCGTCAGCTAGATGCAGACGTTTTGCCTTGATATTCCATATCATCTTTTGTGCCAGCCGTCTTGCAAGGGCATGAAAGCTTGATTTGAGGGCGAATCTCGGTCGACCCCACCGTTTTTACGCAGAATGCGGCATCACCCGGGTCGCAGGATGCACGGGCGGAGGGTGGTGCCATTGCAAAAGGGGGGCGCCCCCGGTGGCGGGCACACAACTTTTGTCAACCCCCGGAGGCGTGAGGTCGATGCGGACACTTGCAGGACGCGCGCCGGTCGATGGGCGGGCGAGAAATCGGCTTGCGCTCGGGCGTCGGCCTTCGCAACATCCGCTCACCAAGGCGGCTTGGCGGAATTGGTAGACGCGCTCGACTCAAAATCGAGTTCCAACGAGTGTGGGTTCGAGTCCCACAGCCGCTACTTTCATTTTCCCGTGCGAGCCGGACTCTTCCAAATGTCATGGCTCCTCCCCGCATCATCGGCATCATCGCAGGCAACGGGGTTTACCCGCAGACCTTCATCGCGGCGGCGCGGCGGAATTCGCCCGGTGTGCGTCTGGTGGTGGCGGCCTTCGAGGGTGAGACGAGAGCGTCTCTGGCGGAGGAGGTGGAGGCGATCGAGTGGCTGCGGGTCGGGCAGCTCTCGAAGTTGATCCGGTTTTTCGTGCGCGAGGGAGCGACGGAGGCCGTGATGGTCGGCCAGATCTCCCCCAAGAACCTGTTCGACCTCAGGCCGGATCTGCGGATTCTGATGATGCTTGCAAGGGTGAAGGAACGGAATGCGGAGACCTTGTTCGGGGCGATCGGCGACGAGTTGGCCAAGGACGGGATCACGCTGCTTTCCGCCACGACGTTCCTGGACGATCACCTGCCCGGGGCGGGCCATGTCTGCGGGCCGCGATTTAAGAAGCGCCAGCTCTCGGATGCGGAGTTCGGGTTCCGGATCGCCAAGCAGACCAGTGCGCTGGACATCGGGCAGAGCGTGGTGATCCGGCATGGAACCGTGCTGGCTGCGGAGGCTTTCGAAGGGACCAACGCCTGCATCAGGAGAGGCGGTGAGTTGGGCCGGGGGAAGGACGTGATGCTCGTGAAGGTTTCCAAACCCGGCCAGGATTTCCGCTTTGATGTGCCGGTGATCGGCCCGGAGACGGTGGAAACCTGCGCGCAGGCCGGCGTGTCGGGCATTGCGATCGAGGCGGGGCGGACCTTGCTGCTGGAAAAGGTGGCGGTGGCGGCGCTTTGCGAGCGGCACCAGATCGGGATCCACGCGGTCGGTTGAAGCTACGGCAGGATGTCGCCATAAATCCCGGGATCGCTGCCGGGGATCTCAATCGCTCCGCAGGCCTTGGCGTAGAATTCGCGGGGACCGACTCCGCCGATGATTCCATAGGCGTGGCCTTGGTCGCGGAGCGCTTCTAGCGCCAGGAAGAGGAGCGCCTTTCCGAGGCCGAGGCCGCGGGCGCTCTCGATCACGCCGGTGGGACCGAAAAATCCGCGGCAGGTGGTGTCATAGCAGGAAAAGCCCAGAACTTGCTTCTCCCGGGTGGCGATGAAACAGGCGACCGGCCGGCGGGAGAGGGAGATTTCGATCTCGCTCGCCCATTTTTCCGAGAAATTCGATTTCGCGAAGGCGGAGAGAGTGTGTTTTTCGAAGGCGCGGGCGCGACGCAGGGTGACGCCGGCGTCGGCCACCTGGCGATACAGCGGCAAGCTGTCCGGGAGGTCGTAAAGGCGCACAAGCATGTCGATCATGGGCGGAGTAAAGCGTCGGCCGCAGACTTCGGGAAGCGGATTTGAGCGGAGTGCGGCTTCGATCGGCCGGGCGTGTTTCTTTGCTAGACGGTGAGGGGCATGTCCGTATCTTGGGGCCTCATGAAACCCCTTGCCGCTTGCCTTTTCGCATCCGCCAGCCTCGCTTACTCCGCCCAATGGTATGAAGAAATGAAGATCGGCCCGGCGTGGTCGAATACCTTCCAGGACCAATTCAAAGGGGAAAAGCGAACCGCCGCTCTCAAAGGAATCCTGATCGACCTGGGCGATGAGCACCGGGCGCTTTTCGACACCGAGACGCTGCGGTTGGTTTCCATCTACAAGGGGCCGATCAAATGGGGAGGCACCCCTTGGTCCGGGGCGCACGGTGAGCTGGTTGGCTTGGAGAACGCTTCGCCGCTCATGAATTCCGCCGCGCTCCCAGGCTGGGCCGATGCGGCCGGATCGTTCGAAGACAAGCGCGAGATTCCCGGCTACGGGAATTTTGAGCACGCGGAGTTCGAGGGCTACTACCGCCACGGCGACAAGATCGTCCTCGATTATACCGTGCATGGCGTGCGGATCCTGGAAACCTTGAGCCGCGAGGGAGATACGGTCACCCGCTCTTTCCAAGTCGGTGAACGTGCGAAGGATCTGATCATGGGAGTGGCAGACGAGCCCGGCGACTTCAAGGTGGGAGGCGACCGCAGCTCCGCCAAATCGGCCGATGGATTGGGCGTCAAGACTTCGGGCGGCGTCCAGCTCGCCCCCGATCCTGCCTCGGCCAACCGTCTCCTCGCGAAATTTCCGGCAGGTGAGGCCACGGTTTTTCAGATCGCCCTCGTCCGCGGCAGCGAACCGCAGATCGGCGCGGCGCCGGACTTCAAAAATCTCACTTCGGGAGGAGAGCCCCTCTATCCCGAAATCATCGAGACGAAAGGCAACGTCTCCACCGACAAGGATTCGCCTTACCTCACCGACGTCGTGACTCTTCCGACCGACAATCCGTGGAAGGCCAACCTGCGCTTCGGCGGGTTTGATTTCATCGATGAGGACTCGGCGGCCCTTTCCTCGTGGAACGGCGACGTTTGGGTGGTCCGCGGCCTCAAGGGCGACTGGGGTTCGCTGAAATGGCAGCGGATCGCATCGGGACTTTTTGAAACGCTGGGCTTGAAAGTGGTGGACGGCGTCATCCACGTGAACGGGCGCGACCAGATCACCCAGCTCATCGACCTCAATGGCGACGGCGAGACCGACCACTTCAAGGTTTTCAACCGCGACGTCCTGATCTCTTCGAACTTCCACGAATTCGCCTTCGATCTTCAAACCGATTCGGATGGCAACTTCTACTTCGCCAAGGCCTCGCCCGTCCGGGGTGGCGGCCGTGGATTCGATAAGATCCTGCCCCACCATGGCATCGTTGCGAAAATCTCGCCCGATGGGGAGAAGTTCGAAGTGATGGCAACCGGACTGCGCGCTCCGGGCGGCTTGGGGATCGGACCGAACGGCGAGATCACCACCGGCGAGAACGAGGGAACCTGGCAGCCGGTCTGCAAGATCAACTACTCTCCCGGAAAAGAGCCGCTGTTCTTCGGAACGGAGGACTCCCGCCACCAACTCACCGGGGCACCCTACACACCGCCGCTCGTCTATCTGCCGATGGCCATTGACAACTCGGGCGGTTCCCAGGTCTGGGTGCCCGAGAACGCCAAGTTTGGAGTCAACCCCGGCGATCTGCTCCATCTCTCGTACGGCCAATCGAGCATTTACCGGGTGCTTCCGGTGCCACGTGCCGATGGCCTGCTTCAGGGCGGAGTGGTCAAGCTGCCGATCACTCTGCAATCATCCGCCATGCGGGGTCGCTTTCACGAGGACGGCTCTCTCTACGTGGTTGGATTCCGCGGATGGCAGACCAATGCGGCCTCGGAGAGCGCCTTCCAGCGGATCCGTTACAATGAGGGTTCGGTCCTGCCGGTTCCTGAAAAACTGGAATACACGCCCACCGGGATCCGTCTTTTCTTCGACGCCAAGCTCGATTCCGAGCTGGCCGAAGATCCCACCAGTTACAGCGTCCAGCGCTGGAATTATGTCCGCGGGCCGCAGTATGGATCCGGCGAGTTCTCCGTCGATGAAGCCGATGAGGCCGCCGAGGCGGAGGCGCTCGAGAAGGAATCCCAAGGGCATCGCAAGCGCGACGATGCCGCGGTGGAATCCGCCACGCTGATCGCCGACGGGACGGGCGTCGAACTCGTCATTGAAGGCATGAAACCTTCCATGACCCTCAAGGTCGTCTATGATTTGGAAGACGCGGAGGGCGCTCTCATCAGGGGTGAGTTTCACGGGTCCGTATTCGAAGACTGAATCTGCTCGCACCGGTTATGTCGTTCCGATCGTTCCTCCCGATTCTCGCCCTTGCTGCCGGCACCGTCCACGGCCAGCTGGTCGCAACCTTCAGCCGGGAAGGGACGACGGACACGCGGATGGACCGTTTTCCGGCCCTCAGCATTCCTGTGGGCCAACCCGCCACGCCATTTCTGACGCCCGGGGCATTCTCGGTGACGTGGTCGGGGAAACTGGTGATCCCGCAACGACAGCGGCTGGTGTTTTCCTTCGAAGGCGAGGGGACCGCCGTCCTGAAGGTGGCGGGGAAGGAACTCCTTTCCCGTGAGGGAGCCCTGGCGGGCGAGTCTTCGGCCCGGACCCGGCTGAATCCGGGCGAACACGAGATCGAACTCACTTATACGAGCAAACCCGACGGTTCCGCATCGTTCCGGCTCTTTTGGGAAGAGCTTTCGTTTCCGCGCCAGACCTTGCCCGCTTCCGCATTCGAGGCGGAAGCGACCGAGGCGTCGCTGCGAGGGGAACAGCAGCGGGCCGGGCGACTGATAGTGACCCAGCAGAATTGTGTGAAATGTCATGCGGCTGAGTCCGGGTTGGGGGCGAATCCGATGACGGAAACCGGTGAGATCGGTCCCATTCTCGTCGGCAGCGGAGATCGCACCACTGAGGAGTGGCTGCGGCGCTGGATCGCCAATCCTCACGCGCTCAAGCCCACCACCCACATGCCCGCGCTGGTGGATGCGGAAACCGGCGAGGGCCGGCAACAGGCGTCGGATCTCGCCGCTTACCTCACGACATTGAAGCTTGGCGCGGCGGCAGGCGAAGCACCCGATCCGGCGCTGGCGAAGGAGGGCGGCGCTCATTTCCACGAACTCGGCTGCGTGGCCTGTCACAACCCGCCGGATTCCGCGGCGTCCGATCCGGGACGTG
Organism: Verrucomicrobiales bacterium; assembly: GCA_038256845.1. Classification (GTDB taxonomy): domain Bacteria; phylum Verrucomicrobiota; class Verrucomicrobiia; order Verrucomicrobiales; family Akkermansiaceae; genus Luteolibacter. The sequence continues at coordinate 6,227 of JBBSJY010000129.1, forward strand.
TTCCGCTCAACAATGTCGCCTCCAAGTTTCTGCCGGGTGCCCTTGTCGCGTATCTCAAGAAGCCGGATGCCTACCATCCGTTCTCGAAGATGCCGGACTTCCTCCTTTCCGACGCGGAGGCCGCCGCTCTGGCTTCCTATCTGACGACGGCCTCCACGGGAAGGGAGACCGCCGTGGAAGGCGAGTTTCCGGCGGGCGATGCGGTGCGAGGGGCCAAAGTGGCGGAAGCACTTCATTGCGGGTCCTGCCATCCCGGATTGCCAATGTCGGGTGAGGTCAACGTCCCCTCGCTTGAATCGATCCTAAAGAAGGATTGGACCGAATCCGGTTGTGCGGCTCCCCCGGAGAATCGCGGCGAAGTGCCGGTTCTCAATCTTAGCGAAGACGACCGCGCCGCACTCGCCGCCTTCGCCCAGACCGGCGGCGACTCCCTCCGGCGCAACAGCCCGGCGGAATATGCCAGCCGTCAGATCGAGGCGCTCCGCTGCACCTCCTGCCACTCGGTGGATGGGGATCAGGCGCTTTTGAGCGGATTTCATGCGGAAACCCAGCCACTCATCGCCCATTTGCCGGAGCTGAACGAGCGGGTGGATCAGACCCGACCGCATCTGACATTCGTCGGGGAAATGCTCTACACCTCGTATATCGAATCGATTCTCAACGGCACTGCCGAAACCCGTCCACGCCCGTGGCTGGGCATGCGGATGCCGGCCTATCGCGCCTTTGCCACCCCGTTGGCCAACGGACTGAGCCGCCTTCACGGTCTGGAGCCGAACGTCCCCGCGGAATTCAAATCGGATCCCGAATTGGCGGGAATCGGTGGGATGCTGGCCGGTGCGGAAGGATTCGGCTGCAATACCTGCCACGGCGTGGGGGATTTGAAGGCGACCGCCGCGTTTGAGGTGGAGGGCATCAATTTCAAACTCACTCCCGGGCGCTTGCGCGAGGAGTTCTACCATCGCTGGATGGACCATCCGCAGGCGGTGACACCGGGAACGAAGATGCCCCGCTACTCCGATGGCAACCAATCCCAGCGGGGCGACGTGCTGGGCGGCGATGCGCGGAAACAGTACGAGGCAATCTGGCACTTCCTGCACGCCCGGGAGTAAAACCGGACCGCGTCCGCACCGGCTTCCTTGCCGGTTGACCGGGCATGGCCCGCCCCGTAAACAGGGGGCGCTTTCCCTTCCAAATTTCATGAAAACTCCCATCACCGTTTCCATCACCGGCGCCGCAGGCCAGATCGGCTACGCGCTTCTTTTTCGCATCGCCTCCGGGTTCGTCTTCGGCCCGGACCAACCGGTAAGCCTGCGCCTTATCGAGATCGAACCCGCGCTGCCGGCATTGGACGGCGTGGTCATGGAACTGGACGACTGCGCGTTCCCGCTGCTTCGCGAGGTTGTTCCGACGGCGGACCTCAACGAGGGCTTTCGCGATGCGAACTGGGCGCTGCTGGTCGGCTCCGTGCCGCGCAAGGCAGGGATGGAACGCGGCGATCTGTTAGGCATCAACGGCAAGATTTTCACCGGCCAAGGACAGGCGATCGCCCGCAACTCTGCCAAGGACGTCCGGGTCCTGGTGGTAGGAAATCCCTGCAATACCAATGCCCTCATCGCGATGAACAATGCCGAGGGCGTGCCGAACGAGCGCTTTTTCGCGATGACCCGTCTCGACGAAAACCGTGCGAAGAGCCAGCTCGCCAAAAAAGCGGGCGTCCATTCGTCCGATGTGACCAATCTCTGCATCTGGGGCAATCACTCGGCCACCCAGTATCCGGATTTCACCAACGCGAAGATCCAGGGCAAGCCGGCCGCCGATGTCATTTCCGACCACGACTGGCTGAAGGGCGAGTTCATCACCACCGTCCAGCAGCGCGGCGCGGCGATCATCAAGGCCCGCGGCGCCTCCTCCGCCGCTTCCGCCGCGAATGCCGCGATGGATACGGTGAAAAGCCTGATCACCCCGACCCCCGCCGGCGACTGGCACTCGGTGGCCGTTTGTTCGGACGGCTCCTATGGGATTGAAAAAGGTCTCATGGCGTCGATGCCGATCCGGACCTTGGAAGGCGGCGGATGGGAGATCGTTCAGGGCGTTCCTGTCGGCGAATTCAGCCGATCGAGGATCGATGCCAGCATCAATGAACTCAAAGAAGAACGGGATGCGGTGAAGAATCTGCTGCCCGGTTGATTGACCTGCCCGAAATTGGATCAAACCTCGCTGCCGGTAGCAGGGACCCGGGTGCTGGATCGTTCGTGCAGCCGGCTCACCATCTCGTCCATTTCGTGGAGCGTGCTCACGATGAGATCCAAGCGTTCCGGCAATTCTTCGGGACGGCCGCCGGCGACCGACTCCTTTGCCAGTTCCGCCATGAAAAGGGCGGAGCTGACGGGATTGCGGAGATCGTGCTTCACGAGCGAGGTGAACTCGCCGAGTTCGCGATTGCTTCGCTCCAATTCGGCGGCGGTCTTTTCGTGAAGCAAGTTTCTTTCCGCGAGCAGTTCGTTGGCGCGGCGCAGGCCGGGCAGCTCCAACACTCTGGGGAGAAGACGGATCAGGACGATTACGGTGGCCCAGGAGACGATGGCGGTGATCAATTTCATCAACCCGGAAAAGCGGTAGATCGGATTGTAAAAAATCGTCGCCTCGACCAGATGGGTGGCTCCGCAACTGAAGATGAAGGCGCTGAAGAGCAGGAAAAGCCCGGGTGCGGTGACCTCCGTCCGCTTCTTGCCGAGGTAGTAGATGATCGCAATGGGAATGGCGAAGTAGGCGCCAAAAATCGCCAGGTCGGAGCCGATGTGCAGCCAGCCATGGCCGGCATCCCAGTTGCCGCAATCCCAGCGGGCCGGAAAATCCGAAGTGTCGAAAAGCTTGGAGAAAAAATCGGACATGGCTGGATATCTGCTTTGTTGTTAGGAAATCCGGGGCAAGAAGCCAGAAAAAAATCATGCGGCTCCAACTCCAGGCTTCTGACTGAATCATCGATTCGCTCGCGGCCGGAGGAATCTCGCAGTCGGATCGCCCGCCTCAGGGTGGATTCCGGGCGGACGACTCGGCTCAAATCGGGAGGAATTGCGGGCGGTGGCGCTCCCGCTGTGTCCGGCCACCGCGAGCGCCCCGTCATGCTGCCGATTCAGAAATGCGCAAATCTGAGCCAATAATCATGGAATGTGAGGTTGCGACTCGAACCCTATGGGGTGATGCAAGATTGGACTCCGGAAAGCCATTGTTGGAAGGATCCCGAAATGAAACTAAACAATATATCCGGTGGAGTCCTTAATTCGATTTCATCAGAACAACCTCCGAAAAACCAATTAAATGAAACCAGTCAATTACAAGAGATACTCCCCACTCGGCGCCTCACTGATTATAGCAGCAATGTCAGTCAGCCAGGCATTCGCCGCCCATATCGATTTCATCCAGGACGACTCGAATCCCGGGAATGGAGTCACCAACGCGACATTCAACCTGTCATCGTCGAACGCCACCGTCGTCAGCAGCAGCCAGATGGGTGAACCCGCGGACATTCTCGGCGGAACGCGGAACGTCAGCCTTTCCAGAAACGGTGGTTTCGGAGGATCGGTCACCGCAACGAAAGCCGCGGGTACGGATGTCATTTCCTTCCGCACTAGCAACTTCCTCCCCACGGGCCTCCTGAGCCTGGACTACCCGGGAATTACCAATGCGAACTTCATGACATTGTGGGATGCCATCACCATTGATATCCCCAAACTGGACAATGCCTTTCCGGCCGGGAATGGAATATTCGACATCACCGTCGGGGTCCGGAGTTCCGCTGGCAACGGATCGGTGACCCTACAACGCATCGACGATCCCGGCACCTTCGATTTCCTCTTCAGCGATCCGGGCTTCGCCGGTGTGGATTTTGCCGATGTGGACGGTGTGACGGTCAGTTTCCAGACGCTTATCATCGGCACCCAGTTCGATGTCGGATCGATCGTCCGTCGTGATCGCGCGGTGATGCAGGGTGTGCCTGACGGTGGTTCCTCTCTCGTCCTGCTTGGCGTTTCGCTCGGCGGTCTCGGCATGGGCCGGTTTCTCAAAACCCGGCGCAAATAACTCCACGGTCACACAAGGATGCTCCTCATGTCCGCCACCGACATGAGGGGCCCAATTCGTTGATCCCAGTATATATGAGCCATGAGACGAAGCCATATAAAGCGCATTCACATGAAATAAGTGATCAAACGTATGAATCGATTCCCAGACGCGGTCCATCGGCTGTCTCGTAGGCGGGGAGGAGGTTCTTCTTCGTGAGCTTCCACACTCGCTCTATCATATCAGATTGGAGCTGAAGGGAGGGAGAAATAGCAGCTCGATGCCGAGCTTCTTGGCTTGAGCCTTGACTGCATTGCAATGTTGGCAACGGGCGTTGTCCATGACCATGATCATGCCAGACACGGCAAGCTCTCCGTCGTGCGACCAATCGGCCGGGACCATGCTTCCGCGGCCCCGGCATCGCCGCGCATTGCTAGGCGATGTGCGCCTCGTATGCGGCGGCATCCATTAACTTGAGGACGTGTCCGGGGTCCTTCACCCTGAGCTTGAAAATCCAGCCCGCGCCGTAGGGATCGGAGTTGACCAGCGCGGGATCCGCCTCGACCTCGGGATTCACCTCGACGACCTCTCCGCCCACGGGGGAGTAGATGTCGCTGGCCGCTTTGACTGACTCAACGACCGCGGTGGGATCGCCGGCATCGACGGATTTTCCCATCTCAGGCAGTTCGACGAAAACCACGTCGGTGAGTTCGTCCTGGGCGTGATCGGTAATGCCGATGGTGGCGATGTCCCCTTCCAGGCGGACCCATTCGTGGGAGGTGTTGTAGCGGAGATCGGCGGGGATGTTCATGGCGGTGAGGCGGGCTTGTAGAAAGGCTTTTTGACAACCTCCGCGGGAAAGAACCGTCCGCGGACGTCGATGAGGACGCGGGTGCCGGGTTTGGCGGCGGCGGCGGGGAGGTAGGCCATCGCGATGCCGGTGCCCAGACTGGGGGAGAGAACGCCGCTGGTGAGTTCGCCGAGCGGTGCGCCGTCCTCGGTCAGGACCGGATAATGGGCACGGGGCGGGGCACCTTTTTCGAGATAGCGGAGGGCCACCAGTCGGGATGGCGGTCCCTCGGACTTCTGGCGGACCAGTGTTTCGCGGCCGATGAAGTCGCCTTTCTCCAAATCGACGAAATACCCGAGTCCGGCTTCCAGCGGCGTGCGTTCGGGTGAGAGGTCGCTGCCGTTGAGCGGGTAGCCCATTTCGAGCCGGAGGGTATCCCGCGCGCCGAGGCCGCAGGGTTTCACTCCGGCCGCGACAAAGGCCTCGAAGCGCTCGATTCCCTGATCCTCGCGACAAAAAAGTTCGAAACCATCCTCTCCCGTGTAACCGGTCCGGCAGACGATGAGAGGATTTTCCTCGCCGTTGAAAAATGCGACGCCATTTCGTGGCGGAATCGGTTGATCAGGGAAAACCTGTGAAAATCTATCCGCGGACTCAGGACCTTGCACGGCCATCCCCGCCCAGAGGTCGCTTTCATTCCGGAGGCCGATCTCCGCGTGCTGGTTGCCGATCATCCAGAGGAAATCCTCGTCGATCATCGAAGCGTTCACGACGAGGAAAAAGTCCGTCTCGGCCGTGCGGTAAACGATCAGGTCATCGATCACTCCGCCGCGAGGGTTGAGCATCAGGGTGTATTGACCTTGGCCCGGAGAAAGCTTGGCGACGTTGTTGGTCAGCATCCGGTTGAGCCATTCCACGGCGGTCGGCCCGTTGACGAAAAACTGGCCCATGTGGGAAATGTCGAAAATTCCGGCTTGTTTCCGGACGGCCGCGTGCTCGTCGAGGATGGAAGTGTATTGGACGGGCATGTTCCATCCGCCGAAGCCAATGAGCCTCGCGCCGAGAGCCTGGTGGGCGGGTTCGAGCGGGCTGCGTTTCAGGTCATCGGACACGCCGCGAGGGTGGAAGGGCGTCCCGCGCTTGTCAATCGGGCGGAAGCGGTGATGCTCGCGGGCGTCATGCTTTTTTTAGACCGGATGGAGCGTCGGATGGGATGGTTGTCATTTCCCGGATTTCTCCGCTACTACGCGCTGTTCCATCTGCTGGTGTACGGACTGGCCCTGTTGCGCCCGGGGGTGGGGGATCTGTTGGAGTTCGACCGCGACAAGATCCTGGCGGGTGAGGTCTGGCGGGTGGTGACGTTCCTTTTCTCCTCGTCGGGATTTGCCGGAAGCGGGATGCTGGCGGTGATCTTTCTCTTCTTCATGGTGATGATCGCCAATATGATGAGCGACGCGCTGGAGGGTGCCTGGGGTGTTTTCCGAACCTCGATCTTCCACTATGTGGGGGTAGTCGGCCTGATCACCGGCAACTTCCTCTACCCGCAGGGAGCCATTCCGACGGGCAGCGGGTTCTTCCTCTACGAATCGGCTTTCTTCGCCTTCGCGACCTTGTTTCCAAAAGTGGAATTCCGGCTGTTCCTCATTCTGCCGGTCCAAGTGCGTTATCTGGCGATCTTTCTCGCGGTGATGCTTCTTTTACCGGTGCTGAGGCAACCGCTGTTGCTGCCCTTCTTCATGCTGGGCTTCGCGAACTACATCCTCTGGGCGGGAATCCCGGCGCTCAAGGGCAGGGCGCGGCTGGCGGATGCATCGAAACGGCGCGTGAAATTCAAGGCGGCGACCTCAGCCGATTCGGCGGCGTTCCATACCTGCGCCGCTTGCAAACGCACGGATGTGACCGACCCGCGGCTGGAGTTCCGGGTGGGCGAGGATGGCGAGGAATACTGCGTGGACCACCTGCCGGAGTGAGAGGTGGCCGCTAACTGCGGTAATCCAAAACGGTGTCGCCACTGCGTTCTGCCACCGCAGTCCAAGGGGGCTTTTGGAGTGCGGCGGGAAGCGGGAGCGCCACGCCGCTTTGGATTCTTCCTTGGGTGGAGCGGGGCCGTCAGAGCGGATCCAAAGCGGTGTCGGC
>JBBSJY010000130.1:0-13180 GCA_038256845.1 Verrucomicrobiales bacterium
ACTGATCGCGCTGCTCCGAAATCTCGGCGAGCTGCCGGCCTTTCTCCTCCACCTCGGACCGGAGGGTGTCCAGTTGCTGCAGATGTTCGCCACCGAGCCCTTCGGCCTGAGCAATGGTGAGCCGGTTTTCTTTGATCGCGCGTTCCAGCTCGGTGGCTCTACCGACCGCCTCCTGGAGTTGGGCGCGCAGGGTGTCGATCTCCGACTGGCGAGCTGCCAACAGCTCTTTTAGCGAACGGTTCTCCTCTTCCCGCGAATTGAGATCGTCACGCAGGCTGTTGATTTCCACCGGGGAAGCGGCGGAGTCCTGGTCCGCGGTCGGCACGGTGGCTGCCGTCAGGCCGAGACCGGTCAGTATTTCGCGCACGCTTTGCGGACGGTTCTCCGGGAGTTTGGCAAGGCAGGCGGCGACCGTTTTCTCCCATGAGTCCGGGATGCCGTGATTGGTGAGATCGAATTGCCCGAGGCGCTCGGTCATGCTCGGTGGCACGGCGGTTTCAACCTGAATCCGGATTTGTTCGTGGGCGCCTTCGTAAAAGGGAGGCCTGCCGGTCAGCAGCTCGTAGATGGTGGCTCCGACCGAGTAAATGTCGTCGAGTATCGATGCGGGAGCGCCCCGAATCTGCTCCCAGGACATGTAGGGCAAGGTGCCCATCGAGCTTTTGTCGTCCGGATTCGGCTGGGCCCGGGAAAGCATCATCGTGTGGAGGCGCAGCTTCTGCGTGATCCCGAAATCGGTGAGAAGCAGCTTTTCGTAACCATCCGCCCGGCGCTCGAGCATGAGATTTTTCGGCTTGATGTCGCGATGGACCATGTGGGCGTCCTCGTGGGCGTAAACCAGCGCGTTGCAAAGCTGGCTGACCCAGCCCTGGATCCTTTCTACGGGATACGGAATGATCGCCCCCCGGGTGCCGCTTCGCGGATTCCGCGACCCGACGTGACGCCATTCATCGAGATTTTTGCCACGCACGTACTGCATGGAGATGCCCCAGTTCCCCGCGCTTTCATGAAAATCGTGGATGCGGACGATGTTCGGATGCGTCAGCTCGATGGCCTGGCGGGTTTCCCGGATGACATCGAGACGGGCGCCCTGATCTCGAAGGATGCTCTGATGAGGAAGCTTGAGGGCGACGATCCGGTCCATCAGTTCGTCCCGAACCAGATGGATGAACCCCGTACCGCCCTCGCCGATGATGCTGTCCTTCGCGTCGCGAGGCGTGAGAGTGCGGAACCGGTCGAAGAGGAGTTCTCCTTCCTCGTAGACCGGCCGGAGGGGCGGAAAATCGATGCCTGCTTCGTTGTGGAGTAGGAATATCATCCGGAAAAAGGGAACCTGATCGCAGTTGATAGATGGGTGGCGGTGGGGACATCAAGGAAGAAGGACCGAGGGCTCATGGGTCCGCAGCTTCCAATTGCTTGAGAAACCGGGTGGCGGTGGGCTCGCCCAGTTCGGCGGCGCGGCGAAGCCACATGGCCCCCTCCGCCTTGTCGGGATCCGTGCCTCTTCCGGTAAAATAACAGACGCCGAGGCCGGTCATGGCGCGGGGATCTTTCGCATCCACCGCTTTCAGGAAAAGCTGGAACGCGTCGACCTCACTCTTCCCGGCCACTTCGGCGTTGAAGTATTTGTAGCCGAGCTCGGTCATCGCACGGGTTTCGCCCAGGGCGGAAGCCTTTTGCCACAGCTCGACCGCTTTCGCCGGATCCGGATCGCCGACGGAACCCGTGGAGTGGAGGATCCCAAGGTTGGTCATTGCTTCCGGCACACCTCGATCCGCGGCTTTTTGCCACCACTCCATGGCCAGGCGGACATCCTTCGCCGCCGGGTCCGCATTGTGGTAATCGCCCAGCCTGCCCATGGCGAGGGGCTCGCCCAGGTCCGCCGCTTTCTTCCACCACCCGGCAGCGGCTTGCATGTCCTTATCCCCGCCGATGCCTTGCTCGAAACAATTGCCGAGACCGAGCATCGAACGCGCGTTGCCGAGTCCCGCCCCCTTTTCAAACCATCGGCGGGCCTCTTCCTGATCCCTGACCACGCCGCTCCCCTGCCAATAGGAGGCACCGCAAAGTTCGATGGCCTTCAGGTGACCTTCCCGGGCGAGCGGAAGAATCTCTGCAAAAGCCTGTTCTTTCGCAGAGGCGGGCGATGCGGGACTTTCGAGGACTTTCTCGTTCCGCGAGACGAGCGCGTCGGCATCGCGAAGCGCTTGTTCCCGAATCGCCTCCTCTTGGGCAAGCTCCATGGCCGCTTGTTCCCGCTCCGCCAGTTCCTTGGCTGCCAACTCCCTCGCGATCCTCTCCTTTCGGGCTAGCTCCTCGGCCGCTTTTGCCGTTGCTGCCAGTTCGGCGGCCGCCTTTTCCCGGGCGACCCGCCCAAGCTCGGCCCTCTGATTTGCCTCCCGTTCCTTGGCAGCCTTTTCCTGACTCGCCGCCGGGTGATCCGCGGGCTCTTTCGGGATGAGGAAATAGCCTCCCACGAGCAACAGCAGAATTGCGGCAGCCGCGGCGATTTTCGGAACTGCCCGGGTGCGGGCCGTGTCCGGCGATGCGCCCGCAAAAACCGGCTCCGACATACGGGGGGCTTCCTGCAAAAATTCCGACGAATCGGGCGACGTTTCGCTGCCGGCGGCGTCCTCCGAGGGCAGCGAGTCCAGCAATCCGCTTACCAGCAGATCCTCCAGGCCACTGGCATCCTCGATCCGGCCCCCTGACAATGCGGAAAGAACTTCCCTCGCCTCCGGATCAAGATCCGCGGGCAGGCCCGCCTGACTTTCGCTTCCACACAGCAGCCAGACGAGCGTGACGCCAAGCGCGCGGAGGTCGTCCTTCGGAGCGCCCGCAGCGGAGGTCGGATCGCCATCCAGAACCACCCGGTCAGCCGGCCAAGGCTCGGCGAGCCGGATCGTGTCCGGAGACAGGTTGCCGTGGGCACGACCTTTCCGATGAAGAGGTTCCAGCGTTTCCGCGAGTTGCAGGGTGAACCAACGCACCACCGGCCAGGTGAGCGGGCCGGTGGTTTCTATCAATTGCCGGAGCGATTCTCCTTCTCCCCGGCCCGATAACCCGCCGATCCCGTCCGACAGCGCGTCGGGACTCTGGGAGTTGGGATTGTCATTCATGGGTTGGTCCGCCTGCGGCTTCGTTTCAGAACGGTATTGCGTGGTCCCGGGGAACCGGTATGACGCGATTATTGCAGATTGACCGGTCATGGCCATCGCCATAATCTTACCGAAGCTCCCGAAATGATTTCCGGAGCTGAAAATATACGATCATGAAAGGGTATCAAGTCTTGGCTGGCGTGGCGGTGGTTTGTCTCTCGCTTTCCTCATGTGGTGATCTCAACCAGCCGCTTGCTGGTGGGGACATGCTGATGTCCCCCGCACTTCCCCCGAGCGGTATGGGATATCGCCTGCGCGAACAGACCTTCCACGCGGTGCATCTGGGGGCGGCTAGCGCCGAGCAGAGGAGAATCGCCCAGATGCGGGCGGAGGCGGCCCTCCAATCAACCAAGGTGAAGTCCCGCGTGCAGCAGCAAAAGGTCCGCTATGTGGCTGTGCCCGTAAAACGGACGACCGCCCAGGCGTCCCGCGGTGGCACCGCCGTCATGAAAGTGAACGCATCCACCGGCGTGCCGACGGGAGACGTCTACGAAGCGAAAGACGAAGGGAATGCGAAGGACGGGGATACGATCCGTCTGGGCGGCGATCCGACGCTCTATTTCGCAACCACGGGCGACAAGCTTTGAGGATGGGGCGCCGCCTCGCGACGGGGCCAGGACACCCTCCGGATCCGCCCTCGAAGCAGGACCCCTTCCGCCAAAGATTTCCCATTTCAGGGCGCGGGGTAGATGACTTCACGGAGATAGAGGCCATCGGCCGGGGCGCAGAGAGGGGATTTTCCGCGAGCGAGCGCCGGCCCTTGGTCAAGCAATTCGGCAAGTTCCTCAAGGCGGAGTCGGCCTTGTGCCGCGTGGACCGCGGCTCCCGTGAGAAGGCGAACCATTTTATAAAGAAAGCCATCGCCGGCAAAGGTGACTCGGTAGCCATCGCCGAGCATGTGGACTTCGGCACGGTGGATGGTGCGGAACCAATCGATCTCCGGAGTTTCATTTCCCCGATAGGCGGCGAAGGCATGGAAATCATGACGCCCGATATACAATCGGAGGGCCTGCGCGAGCAGATCGGCATCTAACAAACGCGGCAGGTGCCAGGCGAGACCGGCCTTGAGCGGCGGCATCACCGGATCGGTGCAGAGGTCGTATTGATAGATTTTCCCGATGGCCGAAAAGCGGCTGTGGAAATCCGCGGGGACTTCTTCGCAAGCCATGATGCGGACGGTGGCGGGAAGCTTGGTATTGAGCGCGGGAACCCAATTGAACGGGTTCATCGAAAGGCCCGGCGGCGGATCGAAATGGGCGGTTTGGCCGTAGGCGTGAACGCCGGTGTCCGTGCGGCCGGAGCCATGCAGGCGGAGCGGTTGTTTGGCAACCTCCGCCAACGCCTCGTGAAGGTGGTCCTGCACGGTGCCGCCACCGGGTTGCGACTGCCAGCCGCGATAGGGGCGGCCGTCGTAGGCGATCGTTAACTTCAGGCGCATGGTGTGGAAGCCGGGACCCAAGGTCGAAATCCCATCCCGGATGAGTCAGCCTTCGCTCTCTCTGATCCAGAGATTGAGAATCTCGACGGCGGCCGCCTGGTCGATGACCGCTTTCTGCTGTCGGGCGGTGCGGCCGGCTTCGCGAAGTTTGGCAGCGGCGCTCGAAGTCGTCAGGGTTTCATCGACGAACACGAGTGGCAAGGTGGGCAGGCGCTGACGCAATTGATCTGCGAAGGCCCGGACTTTGGCCGCGGAACTCCCTTCGCTGCCGTCCAGGCGGACCGGCAGACCGACAACGATCGTGCGGATGCTGCGGATCTCCGCGAGATAAACGATGCGTTCGATCGGATCGACCTTGGACAAATCGATGGTCTCGACCGGATGGGCAAGGATGCCGAAGTCATCGGTGGCAGCAATCCCGATCCGGGCCGCGCCATGGTCGATACCCAACGCGGGATGGGGAGAATCTGTTAGTTGCGATCTCAAATCCGAAGGTCAAAGGAGATGGGGGGGGAGGAGATCGGACAATTTCTTGATCGCGTCGGCCTGATGGCGGTTGGCGATCAGAATGGCATCATCGGTCTGGACGATGATGAGATCGTCCACGCCGAGAAGGGCGATGTGGGAGCCTTTTCGTGCGTTGAAGACGATGTTGTTTTCGGAATCCAACTCGGTAACGGGCTCGTTGGTCCGATTGTCGTCGCCAATCTTATCCAGATATTTGGCGACGGAAATCCACGATCCGACATCGTCCCAATCGAAGGTCGCCTCAATGTTGAGAACGCGATCGGCGTTTTCCATGAGCGCGTAGTCGATGGAGATCGGAGTCAGCCTGGGAAACTGGGCCTGGACGGTCGCGTCGATGTCGCGCGAGCTGCGGAGCTCCGAGACGAAGGCGGCCAATTGCGGGGAATGGCAAGCGAGTTGCTTGATGACCGATTGCAGCGACCACACGAACATGCCGGCATTCCAGGTGAATCCGCCCAAACCGATGAATTGCTCGGCGAGCTCCGGGTTGGGCTTTTCGCGGAAGCGTTTCACCTCAAACGGAGGATGCTCGCATTTCAAGCCGATGATGTGGGCGCGCTCGCCGCGCTCGATGTAACCATAGGACGGGCATGCCCAGGTGGGGCGGATGCCGATGGTGACAAGACCGTCGGTGAGCAGTGCGGTGGCGAGGGCGTCGCGCATCACCGAGTGGTAGGCCGGGGTGTCTCCGATCAGTTGGTCCGCGGGGAGAACCATCATGACCGCGTCCGGATTGCGGGCGGCGATGAGGCCGATTCCGAGCGCGACCGCCGGTGCCGTGTCGCGCTTCGCAGGCTCGGCGAAGACATTCTCCGGCGGAATCATGTGCGCCACTTCGCGGACCGCGTCGACCTGCAGGGTGTTGGTGAGAATCAGGATGTTTTGCGCGGGAACGAGTCCCTCGAGGCGTCGGATCGTTTGCTCGAGAAGTGTCCCTTCGCCAAAGAGATTGAGAAGTTGCTTGGGACGGGTATTTCGGCTGAGCGGCCAGAATCGGGCACCGGATCCGCCGGCGAGGATCAAGGCGTAGGTGTTTTCCGGAGATGGCATGTCGCGCGGACCGTATCGAAAAGGCTGCGATGGAAAAGCGGGAATCGGCGACAATTTCCCTGCCCGTCCCAAGCGGTTGTCGGGCATTGGGGATGATGCGCGATCGCCCGCTTTCCGGGGTTGTCCTTCCCTGTGGAACCGGCTAACGCTTTTTCATGGCAGATGAATATTCCGACACGACCCCCGCGTGGATTGAAACCAGCGCCCTCACCGCCCCGGCGCTGCTGGGAGCGGCGGCCGGCTTGCTGCTCGGAGACCTGATGCATCCCGGAGCGCGCCGCGGAGTGGGAATCGGCCTTGGAGCGCTTGGTGTGGCGGCGCTTTTGCCCTTCATGGTGGATGGGGTGACCGGCCTCATCACGGGTCCCCGCACCAAGGTGGGTATTCGCCGGAAAATCCAACGGATTCGCGACGCGGGGATCGCCGCTCCCGGTTTCGACATGGTCGGTGAAGGACTCCGCGAGCAAGGGCTGATCTGAGATTTCCGGAGTCTCCCCGGACTTCCATTATCGGAACGTCCCGAAGGATCGGATTTGAGCCGCTCACCCGGTCGATCCCGCGCAGGAAAACTGGAAATCGCCCGCTCATACCGGTTTGCTTCCGCAGCATTTTCGTCTATCCGTTCCGGATGACCAAAGATTTAGAACAGGCCTTCGACGAGGTGGATCACGAACTTTCGCCGGAGTGGATCGACCTGAGCACCTCGCTCCGCCAACGCGTGGCCGATCTCAACGTGAAGGCAGCCTCCGCAGGTCTCTCTGACGAAGCTACCGCCGTCTCGCGCGAGGCCAATCGCCTCTGTGACCACCTCGAGCGTCTGCATGCGGATGTCCTCGATCTTCTGACCCGCATGGACGAGCGGCTGCCGGCCCGCGTGCCAGATTTCGCGAGCCCCGAAGACCGGCCGAAGACCGATGAGGTGCAGGAAGAGGCCATCAAGATCCAGCGGGAAACCCATGAAATGCGCGGCGATTTCAAGGATGTCCTCAAGGCGCTCTTCATGTGGCGCGACGACCCGACCGACCGGGTGAAAGAGAAGCACGACCCCGCATCCGGGGATTGACAGAAGCCCGCATCCATAAAAGAGCCGCTTCCTTCCGGAAAGCGGCTCTTTTGAGAGAGCTTCGATTCACGGCCGCAGTGGCCGAAAACGCTCAATTCGAGGCCGGCACGGCATCGACGACGTTCACCCGGCGGGCTTCACGGTCGAAGAACACCTTGCCATCGATGAGGGCGAAAAGCGTGTGGTCGCGGCCGATGCCGACGCCCAGACCCGGATGCACCTTCGTGCCGCGCTGGCGGATGATGATGTTCCCTGCAATGACCTTCTGGCCGCCGAATTTTTTGACGCCGAGGCGCTTGCTGCGGGAATCGCGACCGTTCTTGACGGAACCTTGTCCTTTTTTGTGGGCCATGGTAAATGGGTGGTGTGAGGTGGATCAGCCCGCGATCGAGAGGATCTGGATCTTGGTGAGGCTGCGGCGGAAACCCTTGGTTTTATGGAAGCCTTTGCGGCGCTTGAACTTGAAAGCCACGCCCTTGGGTCCACGGAACTGGCTGACGACCTTCGCGGTGACGGATGCTCCGTCAACAAGAGGCGCGCCGATATTCACGGATTCGCCTTCACCGAGGAGCAGAACGTCGAACTTGATTTCAGAATCGAGTTCGGCGTCGAGCTTTTCGACGTCGAGTTGGTCGCCTTCTTGGATGCGGTACTGCTTGCCGCCGGTTTTGATCACTGCGTAGGCCATGGCCGTTTGGGGAAATGAATTGCTCCACCCGGGGTGGGCGGGCGCGGACGAAAACACGCCGCATCCTGCCGCGCAAGATTTTTTTACAAGATCTGCGGGCAGTAGGGGGCAAACCGATCAAAGGTGCGAGCGGCTGGGCGGCGCATCGTGCCCGGGTGACGATGCGATACGCAACTTCTCCCGATCCACTGGTCGCCCGGATCTCCCGTTGTAGGGGCATTTCATTCCGGCACGTCGTTTGCGACCACAGCGGAGAACCTCCAACCGATCAAATCCATGAAATCCACACCTCACTTTTTTCACCTAACTCCCGCCAAGCTCACCGCGATCGCGCTCGGGCTGGCGGCCACCGCTCCCGCATTTTCCCAGCCAGCCAAGAAAATGGAGGCGGATGCCCACCCTCAGCACGAATCCATGGATATGGAGGTCACCCAACTTCTGGCGACCATCATGCCGGTGGGCGACAGCAATGTCCGCGGCAGCGTCCTCTTCGAAAAGGTTTCCGACGGAGTCCGCGTCACCGCCAGGATCGGGGGATTGGAAAAAAACCAGGAACACGCGTTTCACGTCCATGAGTTCGGAGACCTCACCAGCGACGACGGCACCAGCGCGGGTGGACACTTCAACCCCGAGGGACATGATCACGGCCTTCCCGACCAAGAGAACCGCCACGCGGGCGACTTGGGCAACTTGAAGGCTGATGACAACGGCAATGCCACTCACACGGTCACCGTCAAGAACCTCAAACTCAACGGGAAGAATTCGATCCTGGGCCGCGCCGTGATCGTCCACGCGAAACCCGACGATGGCGGCCAACCCACAGGCAATGCCGGAGATCGGATCGGCGCCGGCACGATTGGCCTCACCGAGAAATCCATTTCTGGAAAATGAGCGTTGCTCCCGCCCGGGGTGCGACCACGACCGACCAACGTCGCGGTGCCCCCCGCAGGGCTTGCCGGAAAGCATCGGCTCCCGAGTAAACCGTGACGGAGCCCGCGCCCGCAGCGTGGCCGGGAGTTCCGACCGCCAGGTCGGTGATGCCATCGCCATCCGCATCCAGAGCGACGACCGACCTGCCGAACAGCCGGTTGGCTGCCCTCGTAGCTCCGGAGGATGGATCCGTCCGCACCGCTGATGATATATACAATCCCGCTGCTCAACAGCCCGCCGGGCCGGCTGGAAGGATCGGTGACCGCCAGATCGGGGGTACCGTCGCCGTCGATATCACCTGCCACGGCAAAACCCCAGCCGAGTTGGGAGTTGTCGGTGTCGGGCGCGAGTGTAAGGGTCGGCACTTCTGCAAATAGCGGCAGGCAGCAGCCAACCGCAATCAGTAGAAGAATTCGGGACAGTCCGCGCCGCAAGACCTGCGACTCCCTCAAAAACTCGCCCAAGAACAGGTGGACCGGAGGATCGCAGCAATTCAGGATTTCCCCGCGGAACTGACCCGGCTGGTGACGCCGCTCTCCCGGGGAATGGAGGAAAATTGAGGAAACCCTGGAGAAGGCGCGGGCGCGATATGATATCTCTTGTTAGATCGGGATTTTACCTGCCCCTACTCCTTCCGTTTCAGCAAGGGAAACAGCACCACTTCCCGGATGGTCGGCACACGGGATCTTTGATTTCGGATCTCAATGGCTGGTGGTTCTTTGTCAGACTCTTTCATTCTCTATTCCAAGCCGGCCGTGAGGGTGATGCATTTCCACTGGAGTCATTCGGCCCGGTCTCAATCCGGCACTTGAATGATCACGCTTCCCGGAATTAGCCTCAACCCATGCCGGAGCTGCACATTCACTGGAAGATCAACCGATTGGATGAGGGAGAAGAACCGGATCCGCGAATCGCCGAGTGCGTGCTCGAGATCGAGGGACGTATCGAATGCGGAGGGAGCACGGCCGGCATCGTGGAGGCGCTCTATCTGTTCGCGGAAGATCCCGCCTCTTCCATCGCGTTTTTTGAACTCTGGGATTCCGATGCCAGGAGTTGCGCTGTGTATGAGGAAATCACGAATCAGGGTCTCCACAGAATGCACGAGCCGATTCCGCGTTTTCTGGATCCCGCATCAGGAATTCTCTGTGTCCACTTCATCGGCCTGCGGCCGCCGTTCCGCCGTATGGGTCTGGGACGCGAGGTGATGCGGGAGCTCGTCCGCGCCATGGCGGATCCGCGGGTCGGGCTGATCCTGTTGAACGCCACACCGCTCCAACACATGCCTCGCGGTTATGATGATTTCGACGACGAAGTACGCGACCTGCCTTGGAATTCCCCGGAGGAGGACCAGGAGGCCTTGATGCGCCATTTCAGCGGGTGGGGCATGCGACGACTGCCAGGCACCCGTTTCATGATGGCCGCCCCGGAAATCCTGCGTGATGTCAGAACCCTGCGATGGCCTCCCTGTGCGATCCTCGATCAATGGCACACCTGCGAAGCCTGTGGCGGCTGGATCGACCGGGAGGGAGACAAATGGGTCGAAACCGATGAGGGACTGTTCCATAAGGATTGCGAGTGATCACACCGACACATGGCTTCACGCCAACGCCGACGACGCCTTTTTACACCAGTGCGAACGCTGGGACCTCATCGGGCGGCGGATGCTCGAGGACGAAGACCAGCGAACCGAAGACCAAGCCTTGAAACCGCCACCCCGCAATCTGCAACTCGACATCCTGGAACTCGAAACGGCCTTCGAGTTCCCCGCTGCATGCGGGCCCAGTGATGATGGAGAGTCGTGCTTTTCCTTCCTCGACCTAACGAGCGGTAAAGTCATCACCCCGGAAGACGAAGTGGAAATCGGGGCGTTGTTGGGTGACAGGAACCTCCTCCACCTGCCCGCCCACTTGTTCGAAGACCTGCCCTACGGCGCGATCGACGAATTCGTGGATTCCCTGCCAAACGACCCTTTGCGCACGGAACTGGCGCGGGCCATTCGCGGCAAGGGTGCTTTCCGGCGCTTCAAGGACATCTTGTTCGGCGGCGGCAACGTCGAGTTGAAGCACCGCTGGACGTGGTTCGAGACCCGCCGCAAGCGCGAGTGCATCGTGGAGTGGCTCCGGGACAAGAACATCGAACCGGAATGGGGCCGCGATATTTTCGAAGCGCCGCCGCTTCCGGACAAACGCGCCGATCTCCTCCGGGCCGTGCTCGCCTTCGTGAACGACGCCCGCCATCTAACCGGCGTCCGGAGCATCGCCTTGCTCGGATCCCTTGCCACGGCCAAGGCCATACCCAAGGACGTCGATCTTCTCGTCGAGGTAAGCGACGACATGCCGCTCAAGAATCTCGCCCGACTCACCCGCCAATTGCTCGTCAAAACCATGCAAACCGGCGACGGTTGCGGCACCGATGTTTTTCTCTGCAATCCGCAACACGAATACCTCGGTCGCATCTGCTCGTGGAAAACCTGCGCCCCGGGCATCCGGCAGAGCTGCCACGCACAGCACTGCGGCCGCCGGTCCTATCTCTACGACGATCTACAGAACGTTCGCCTCGATTCCTCGCTCACCGCCGGGCCGCCGCTCGAACTCTGGCCGGAAATCATCACCCGCGCTGAAATCCCGGACGACGTGCGTGAGGAACTCATCACACAAGTGAACGCCGGCCCGATTGACTTGGGCGGCGCGACGCGTGACCCTTTCTGACATATGACCGGCACGCGCCCTGCCCCATCGCCCCATCCGCATTATCGTGTCGGAATCATGGTGATGGATGTCGAGGGGCGCGAGCCGGAGGCGCTGTCGCGGCTGGTGAGCGATGCGGCACGCGGGTTCGAGCAGGCGCTGAGCGACGAGGAACGCCTGGAGATCGCCATCCTCTCCTTCGACGGGCCGCATCTTACGCCCCAAGCGGGCGCCTACGCGCCGCTCGATTTCCTGGAGGTCGGCCTGGCGGAGAAGACCGAACGCGGCCTGCCCTTCCTGCTGATCGTGACCGGGGTGGATCTGTCCGCCACCAGCCGCGCCTACACACTCGCCCTGCCCAGCCCGCTGACCAATATCGCGGTGCTTTCCACCAAGCGGCTGAACCCGGGTTTCTGGGGCGGAGGCGAGGATTGCAGCGTCGCGGTGAAACGGCTGACAGCGCTGATGCTGCATAGTTTCGGCCATTTGCTCAACCTGCCGCATGAAAAAGCGCCGGGGAATGCGATGACCCGGTTGGCAACAGTGCAGGATCTGGATGCGGTCACCGGCTTTTCCGATGCGCAGCGCGCACGGATGAAGCATACCCTGCCGCGGGAGGCGCATGACCGGACGAGTGACGGCAGCGGGTTCGGGGCGCGGCTGCGCTTCGTGCTGAGCGTGCTGGCGCATGATGCGGGGGAGATCATGCGTGGCGCGGTGCAGGCCGGTCCGCTCCGGCTGATCGGGAAACTGCCGACCATGATCGCGGCGGCGGTGTCGGTGATCATCGTGTTGCTGTTCAGCCCGGAAATCTGGGACGTCGCGAGCACCGTCTCCATGGTGCAGGTCGCGCTGTTCGCCGGGGTCGCGCTGGCGGTGGCGCTGGCGGTGCTGTACCGCGCCTTCGCACTGAACGTGCGCGTCAGCCGCAAACGGCAACTGACCGAGACCACCGTGGTCACCGTGGCGACCACGGTTCTGACCCTTGCCGCGGCGCTGCTCGCCCTGTTCGCTGGCTTCGCAGGCACCATGTATCTCGCCATCGTCGGCATCTTCCCCGCCGAGCTGATGACCACCTGGCCCACCGTGGACCCGGCGGTGCGCACGCTCGACCATGTGAAGATGAGTCTGTTTCTGGCTTCGATGGGCATCATCGCCGGATCGCTGGGTGGTCGTACGGACCGGCGCGACCTGGTGCGCGGGGTGCTGTTTTCGGGAGATGAGGCGTGAGGGGCAATCCTTTCAAATAAGAATTTGATGCTGATCTCAAACAAGAGCTCCGCTTGATATTTGTTTTCTGCAGTCTCCGCTGCCCGCAAAACATCCAACGAATCTACGGCAAGATCGAAGATATGCCTTACGGTATCGACCATCTCCCCGTGTTTTACTTTTCCCAGATCAAGAGAGGTCATAAAATCTGTCCTATCTGCCATCGATTGGAAATGCTCCGCTCTTTGTAAGGCGATTCTTCTGTAAATCAATAACCGGGTGGATCCATCCAATTCGCTCAATATGCTTGGATCCGGCAGCCCGCTTCTTCCCCGGTAGAGATCTCCAAAGGAGATTGCCATGGCCTGCTTCAAGCTGGGGGAGGAAAAGGACAACAACAACTCAACGGCTTCGTCTTCTCCGATTCGG
>JBBSJY010000131.1:0-13081 GCA_038256845.1 Verrucomicrobiales bacterium
TCACCTATTCCCACGTCTGGTGCAAATGGACCGACTGGAGGCCGCAGACGATCCGGATCGCACGGCAGGCACCGTCTTTTCCCATCCCGTTTCCCAAACCAGCCTCAACGGAGTCACCGGCGAACCGTCCCGCGCCTGCGCGGAAGACGGCGAAAAGCTGTTCCGTCAAATGGTTACCAAGCTCACTCACTTGGTCGAAAATGCCGCCATCGAGGAACCTCCCCTCCCTATCGAAAACTGGAATGATGTCTCGATAATCCTCGAATAATCGGCATCCCATCGATGTTATTGTCTCCCCTGATTACGCTCCTTTTCAAGCGGACGCCACAAGCGACCAGGGGTGGGCCGGCGGGCTGACCGGCGGACTCTGGTCGCGTGACTTTTACAGACAAAGATTACTCCACCGCGAGACGGAGTGATAGAAGACCGGCATCTACTTCGAATTCCGCCACTCAGCCAGCCAACCTGTGCGTCCCATGGCACCTCCTGCACAACGAACCACCGAAGCGAAAATTTTCTCCCGTAAAAGGCCCGCTCCTCTCTCACCGTGGCCCGTCCCGTTAATTGGAAACTTCCGCAGCTCGATCACTGTCGTGGTTACTTATTTCGCAGTGTCCAAGGGGTTCTGGGCTGTGTAGGCAGTCCACAGCCTTCTATCCCGAAGCTCTGTCGGTAGGTTTTGCCACCTACAAAGAATAGGTTGAGCTTGGCAACTAAAAAAGAAGGCGGGCTCGCGCCCGCCTTCTTTGTGAGACATCTATTCTGCCTATCGAATCAGATCCGCCGGCGGCGGAGCAAACCGAGGGTGCCAATCAACCCAAGCAGTGCGGTCGATGGCTCTGGAATAAGAGCAAGTTGGAGAGTCGTATAGGGGCTAGACCCTAAACCTGACGCGTTTCCGACGAAATTACCCACAGATCCAATCACCGGAGCCACCCCGCCGAACGGGTTAGCTAAATACTCATTGTTGAACGGAACATCATCTCTGAGAGTATCAACCTGCTTCAAGCCGAAAGCATTTGATGCGGCGAGAGTAGCGCCGTTTCCTACGAACGCATACAATGCACGACCAACCAGTGGATCGGCACCTGTGATCGTCGGCCCTGCCACACCAGGTCCCTGGACATAACCGGGAAACGCTCCACCTAAGTCCGCCGAGAAGGTTCCGGCCAACTGAGAGGCAAACGAAGTGAAGTTGGTGATAGTGGCTTCGATGTCATTCAAGCTGGAAGAGATCGAATATCCAGCAGGGAAATAACCAACGTGAACAATACCCCCGGCCAATAGCGTGCCATCGGAGTTTTGATATAGCGCATCGGTCGCACCGGTCCCGCTAACGACGTTGGAGACAGTGAAGGTCGCGGCGGAAGTCGGCAGCGCGAACGCAACCAAGGCAGAGGCGAGGAACAATTTGATTTTCATGATAATGTCTGTTCTGTTTCAGGTGGAGGGGAACTCAAATGTTATAGAGTTGAATAATTGGCTGGGACTTTCAGGTCAAGGTTAACCGCTCCGGCAGCTTTCCGCTGAACCAAGATACCTGAGGACAGTACGACCGCTTCAGCCTCTGCTTGAGTCAGGTTGACGGACGGAGCATCCACGAAACGCCAGTTGCCGCTGGAGTGGCGGAAGTATTTGTTATAGCCGAGGTCCGCACGCTGAACCCAGACCACGTCAGCACCTGTTGCGGAAAGACCAGCCGTCACGTCGTCCTCGAGGCCGGCGTTGAACAGGTTCAGGCCAACCGGCGCGACAATGCTCACGAGATTGAAGCCTTGGACGATCACCGAGTTCGTACCAACCGTCTTCACTTCTCCGGTGACAGTAAGGGCCGCGGCAGTCGCTCCCTTTTTCTGAACAAGGAACCCGTCGGCATAGATTACGGGCACGTTTGGAGTGGCAGTCGTGGTTGTGGCCCGCCGGAACTGGCCGCTGGTATGTAGAAAGTATTGATCATAACCACCTGAACCGTTCGGAATCCATACGATATCGGCACCCGTGGAACTCAAACCAGCGTTGAGCACGCCACCGCCCGAAAGGGGAGTCGTGGTGAAGATCTCCTCCAAGGTTGGAGCAACCCGCAGTTTGTAAGTGTCTCCCGCGGCGAGACCCATCGTCTGAAGATTGTCCGATGTGGTGATGGTGCTGCCGGAAATCGAAGCGGCAGGAACTTCCTGAATTACTCCCGTCGCGGTCCCGCTGGTGATCTCGAGAACGAAGGTCCGGCCGGCGGCAGGAGAATAAGTGGCGTCCGAGTCGGTAAGTGCCGTTCCAGTTACGGTTTCAAAGTCCCCCGATGCAACTGACGGAGATTGCAGAGTCAGCCCCAAAGCATTAAAACCTTGGGAGAGGTCGCTAGTCACGTACCCCACCGGGGTGGTGTAAGCTTGGCCGAAGGCCATGCCGCAGGCTGCGGCGGCGGCGAGGAGAGAATAGGGAATGAATGGTTTCATGACGGGGTTGGGTTTATTCAGGGGATTCAGGTTCGTCGAGGATATTGAGCGTTGATAGCGTGACGTCATTGTCACCCGAGCGCCACGCACGCGCAGCAATTGATTTCGCCGTAAGGAAAGAGGTGCGACCGGGATTCGGCAAGGAAAAACTGCGCGGCAGGAAAAAGTTTTTTCGTTCCGCCGAACGCCGAGCCGGATGGGTCAATGCGTTGGTTATCAGCAGTCCGACGCAGTGGCCCGTCCTCATTTGCAGATCGGCACCGGACTGAATTACTCAGGGTCCGGTGAATTTTGCGCCAAATCCGGAGGATCGGCGGGGATTTTCCGGAAAAGCAACCGAGGAGGAAAGGTCGGGATGGTAGGGAAAGGTGGTTGGGTGTACTCGGGGGAAAGCAAAACGCAGAACTTTCCGGCATGGCTCCGTCCGAATCCTGAAGTGGGTTCGACAGGGATTCGAGGTTGCCTGAATGGGGTGGCTTCTCCAATTTCCGCCCAGCCATGACCGAATCCCCCAACCCCACCCGCCTCATTATCGGAGGCACGATCGCCATCGACCATGTCAAGACACCGGCAGCCGAGGCTGCGGGACTACTGGGTGGATCGGCTGCCTATGCGGCGCTGGCGGCGACTTTTTTCAGCAGACAGGTGGATCTGATTGGGATCATTGGCCGCGATTTCCCGATGGCGCATCTGGAGATGCTGGAAGGGCGCGGGATTTCGCTCACCGGAGTCGAGCGCTCAGAGCATGAGTCGTTCACGTGGTCCGGGGAATATCACGCGAACATGAACGAGCGCACGACCCACCGGGTGGGACTGAACGTCCTTGAAAACTGGAAGGTGAAAGTGCCCCCCGAGGCGGCTGGGGCGGGAATCGTGGTATTGGCAAACATGTCTCCGGACAACCAAATGGAGATGCTCGCCCAGTGTGGCGGAACTTCAGGGGAGCGGACGGAAGACAGCGTGAGGCCGTTCGTGATCGCGGATACGATGGACCTCTGGATCGAGATCGCGAATGCCCGGCTGCACGAGGTTTTGCCCCATCTGGATCTTTTCGTCCTGAACGAAGGCGAGGCGCGCGAGCTGGCCGGAACCCCCAATCTGGTTCAGGCAGGCCGTCTCCTTCTGCAAAAAGGACCGCGCAATGTCGTGGTAAAGCTCGGCGAATTCGGTGCGATGCTGTTCACGGCAGACGGCGATCTCTTCCGCTGCAGCGCCTTTCCGCTGGAAACGGTGGCAGATCCGACCGGGGCGGGTGACACGTTTCTGGGAGCGATCGCCGGATTTCTCGCGGCAAGCGGGGCCGGTCCGTACGCGGGCCGGACGCTGCGACGGGCGGTGATCCACGGGTCCGTCCTCGCATCCTTCACCTGCGAAGATTTTTCCACCCGGCGGCTGGAGAAACTGACGGAAGCGGAACTGGGGGAACGGATGGAGCATTTCCGGGCGCTGACGACTTGGGAATGAGGATTTCGGGGTCGAAAGGTCGGGACGAGGAAGAGTCTGAAAGTCGAAGGTCGGGACAAGGAAGAGTCGGAAGGCCGGAAGATCGCGCATTCTCCCTCGGCCGTCAGTCCTCTCTCATTCCTTCCCCGTTCCACGCCGGTGGCGACAGGTGAGTCGGAACCGACCGGCTCCCGTTTCCCGTGCCCTTTTCATCCACCCGTTCCCGTCAGCGCTTCTTTCACTTGCCGGGTGGCGGTTTCCACATCCGCAGCCTGTAGGAGCGCGGAAACGATGACCACCCGGCGCGCGCCGGCCGCTTGGACCCGGGGAAGATTGGCGGGGGTGATTCCGCCGATGCAGAACGCGGGAATTACCGATCCGACGTCGCGCTCCATGGCGGCGATCCCGTCCAACCCGATGCCGGGCCGCCCAAGCTTGGTCGGCGTGGGGAAAAGCGGGCCGAAACCGATGTAGTCCGCACCCTCCGCGAGGGCGCTGCGGGCTTGGTCGATGGAGTGGGTGGAGCGGCCGACGGTTCTGCCCGGGCCGAGAATGTCGCGGGCGACAGCCACCGGCCCATCCTCCTGCCCGAGGTGGACGCCGTCCGCTCCCACCTCCGCGGCAAGGGCGGGATGGTCGTTGAGGATGAAAGGAATGCCCGCGGCCTTGCAAAACGGAATGAGATCCCTGGCGACGCGCCCGATGGTTACAAGATCACGGCC
Organism: Verrucomicrobiales bacterium; assembly: GCA_038256845.1. GTDB lineage: Bacteria > Verrucomicrobiota > Verrucomicrobiia > Verrucomicrobiales > Akkermansiaceae > Luteolibacter. The sequence goes on from JBBSJY010000131.1 coordinate 4,619, forward strand.
TTTTGCGCGGAGCTGGAGTAAATCGGCGCCGCCGCGGAGGAGCGAGAGTGTGACCTTTCCGGCATCGGCTTCCGCGACGTAGCCGAGGTCGAGAATGCAGTAGAGGCGGGGCATGGGGGGCGTAGTCGAAGGTCTTAAGGTCTGAAGGTCGGGAAGAGGAAGAGGAGAGGCCTCTGAAGGGGGAACTTCGGGGCTGCAACGGGGCGATTCCGCTGATTGAGACTTTGAGACCGCTTGTGGGCGAGACGCCCACACTCCTTGAGTCATGTCTTCCGCTCTTCGAGGTAGCGCGCTACCCAGCCGATGTCATAGGTCCCTGCCGCGAAATCCGGATGGGCGATGATTTCCTGCTGGAAGGGGATGGTCGTCTTGATTCCCCGGACCATGAACTCTCCGAGGGCGCGTTTCATGCGGGAAATGGCGATTTCCCTGGTGGCTCCTGTGACGATGAGCTTGGCGATCATCGAATCATAGTGAGGAGGCACGGTGTAGCCGGAATAAACATGGGTATCGACGCGGACGCCTTTTCCTCCCGGCGCATACCACAAATCGATCGTGCCAGGGCTGGGGGTGAAGTTGTTGAACGGGTCCTCGGCGTTGATCCGGCACTCGATCGAGTGTCCGCGCGGCTGGCTTTCCAGCACGTGGTTGGAGAGTGGTTCGCCTGCCGCGACGCGGATCTGCTCCTTGATGAGCTCGCAACCCATGACTTCCTCCGTCACCGGATGCTCGACCTGGATCCGGGTGTTCATTTCCATGAAATAGAAATTCTCCGCGGCCTCGTCCACCAGGTATTCGATGGTCCCGGCGTTCTGATAGCCGATGTTGCGGATCAAATTGACGGAAGCCTCCCCCATCCTCTCCCTTAACTCGGGGGTGAGCAGCGGCGACGGGCATTCCTCAATGATCTTCTGGTTGCGGCGCTGCATCGAGCAATCCCGCTCGCCCAGATGGATGAAATTCCCGTGTGAATCCGCGATGACCTGAAATTCGACGTGGTGAGGATTGATGACGAGCTTCTCCAGATAGCATTCGCCGTTTCCGAATGCGGCGAGGGCCTCGTTGGACGCGGCGCGGAAAAGGGAGATGAATTCCTCCTCTTTGAAACAGGGACGCATGCCGCGGCCGCCGCCTCCCGCAGTGGCCTTGATCATGACCGGCAGGCCGATCTTTATCGCTTCGGCGAGGGCTGATTCGGGATCGGACATGATGCCGGAGCCCGGAGTGATCGGAACGCCATTGGCGACAGCGGTCGCACGCGCGGTCGCCTTGTCCCCCATCATGGAAATCAACTTGGCGGAGGGTCCGATAAAAGTGATTCCCGAGCTTTGGCAAATCTCCGCGAACCGGGCGTTTTCCGAAAGAAACCCGTAGCCCGGATGAATGGCATCCGCGCCAGTGATTTCCGCTGCGGCGATGATGCGGTCCGGTTTCAGATACGATTCCTTGCTGGAAGCCGGGCCGATGCATACCGCCTCGTCCGCGAGTTGGACGTGCATGGAATCGACGTCCGGTTCGGAATACACGGCGACGGATTCCACATCGAGCTCGCGGCAGGCGCGGATGACCCGGAGGGCGATTTCACCGCGATTGGCAACCAGGACGCGCTTGAACATGGGCAAATTGAAAAATGAAGGTTATCGGGGATGATCCTTCACTTGATGTGGAAGAGGACGTCGCCGTATTGGACCGCGGTTCCATCTTCGGCGACGATGGCGCAGATGGTGCCGGCGCGCTCTGCCTTGATCTCGTTCATCACCTTCATCGCCTCGATGATGCAGAGTGTCTGGCCTTCGGAAACGGCGGTGCCGAGCTCAACGAAATTCGGGGCGTCGGGAGCGGACTTCCGATAGAACGTGCCGACCATGGGCGAACTGATTTCGGCACCCTCCGCGATGGCTGGCGCGGGCCCGGCCGCCGCGACGGTGGGGGCGGGCACGGCAGCCGGCATGCCGGCGAGAAGGCCCCGCAGATCATCGAAATCGGGGCCTTTCTTGAGTTTGAGATGGAAGTCCTTTTTGGTGAGATCGAAGAGGGTAAGCCCATGTTCGTTCATGAGTTCGACGATTCGACGGATTTCCTGAAGGTCCACGATGAAAAAAGGTTCTGAAGTTGGGGGTGGGCAGCGGACGGGCGGCCCGCGACACAGCGTGAACCTAGGAGCGGCGGGGAAAGAGCGTCAAGCGGTAACCCGGATCGGCCTGCCTGCCGGACCGATCAGGAGCGTGGGCAGGATTTGGATTGAGTCGGGCCCAATTCCGGTATGTCTCTCCGGCGGTGATGGCCTCCCAGTCGCTCAATATCCTGCCGCGCCCGGCAATGGATGCCGAATTCGTGCCCGCGGACTATTTCCGGAGACTTGGCCCGGATGAGATTCTGAAACCCGGTCGGCCTCTGGAGATCGATCTGGGCTGCGGGGACGGCTCCTTTCTGGTGGAAATGGCGCGGCATTTCCCCGAGCGGGATTTCCTTGGAGTGGAGCGTCTGTTAGGGCGGGTTGGCAAGGTGAGCCGGAAGATCCGCCGTCAGGGATTGGAAAACGTCCGCGTGCTGCGTCTGGAAAGCCGTTACACCGTGGAATGGCTGTTGCCGGAGGCGGTGGCGACCCGGATCCATCTCCTGTGTCCGGATCCATGGCCAAAACCGAGGCATCACCGGCGGCGGCTGATGCAACCGGCTTTTCTGGAGGCCGTCCGGCGCTCGTTGGCGCCCGGCGGAGAGTTCCTGTTCATGACAGACCACGAGGAATACTTCCGCTGGGCGGGGGAACGGGTCGCCGACTTTTCCGGACTGGAGCGGATGGAATGGATGGAGGATTCCTTCCATTATCCGAAGACCGACTTCCAGATGTGGTGGGAAAGCCAGGGCAAACCGATGTGGCGGCTCCGTTGCCGACGGCAGCTCAGCGGCGATTGAGCATGAGGCTCGATCCGTCCACAAAGCCGGCGATCTGCAATCGCCCGTCGTTCGCGATATGAAGGGTGACTCCGCCGGTCCGCGCTTGATCCACGACGTCGATTCCGCGGGATTTCCAGTAGTCCGCCTGTCGCCGGGACAATCTCTCCTCCACCGGGAACGCCGAATTCGATGCGATGATGACGCGGGGTTCGACGGCGTCCAGAAATCGGTCTCCCAGGGTGAGGTCGTGTCGATGCCGTCCTGCAATGATGACGTCGGCGGAAAGGTCCTTGCCGCTGGCGAGGAGTTCGGCCTCCGCCTTCGCACCGGAGTCGCTGGTGAAAAGGATCTTCCATCCGCCCCAGTGGAGGCGCGGCAGCATCACCCGGTCATCCGCGGCCGAATTCTGCGCGAGCGGATCCGGAACATGCAGGATTTCCAGCCGTGCACCTCCGGGAAACGGAATCACCTGCCCTGCCACGGGCACCAGCCGGCGGATTGGCAGGGCTCCCGCATCATTCGTCCAAGATCGGAATGCCGGGCTTCTGGAAAGCTCGACCGGCAGCAGCACCTGCTTCAATGGCAAGGCTTCCATCACCGTGGATCCTCCTCCCAGATGGCCGCCGTCCGGATGGGTGATCACCACCGAATCCGGTCGCACCCCCAACTCGCGGAGTGACGGAATGATCCGTTGTCTGAAGGCGAACGCGTCCCCGCAGTCGATCAGCACCGCCCCTTCGCCGCCCGCCGAGAAACACGCGGCGCCCGCCCCGTAATCGAGATCATAAACCAGCAAAAACGGCCGACGGGTGCCCCGGGTGGAAAAATGCCCGCCCGGCACCGACGCGAAGGTTTCCGCCGCACCGACACAGATCATCGATACGTAGCCGTTCGCCCGGTTGGCGGTCCGGGAAACCGCGGGCACCAACGGATAAAATGCGGCCGCGAAAAGGGCGCACGCAAGCATCAGCCAGACGACCGGAACCACCACCGCGCTGGCCAGCACGGATATCGGAGTGACAATCCCGAAGTGATAGGCCGACAAGGGCATCGACCCCGCACATGCCGCCGACGAGACCGCCAGCGAGCCTGCCAGCCATTGTCGAAACCTCAGCCACAGGATCTGCCGCCGGTTCATCAGGCCCTCCGGGAGGTAGAGGTCCGGGTTTTTCATCCATGCAAACGCCTTGGTGGCCCACGCGGTGCCGAGCGCGATGGCCGCAACCACACCGTAGGAAAGCTGCACCCCGGTCTGGAACAAAAGCCGACCGTCCCATAACAGTGCGACCAGCAGGACCGCGCCCAGCGAATTCAGTAAATCCGGGCGTCGCCGGAAAACAAACGCGCCGAGGAACACTCCCATCATCCAGGCCGATCTCACCGCGGGCGGGCCGTTGCCGGTGATCCACGCATAGCCGAAAATCAATGGCAGCAGCGCGAATACCGCCATCCGCCTGGGAACGCCGAGCCCGCGTAACAACAACCAACCGATGGTTCCCACCATCGCCACGTGCAGGCCGCTGACGCTGAACACATGCAACGTTCCGCTATGACGGAAGGTCGTCACCAGTTCCTCCGAATCGGTCGGCCGCACTCCCATCACGACCGCCAGGATCACTCGTGCCTCGCGCGAGTCAGGCGGCAGGCCGTCGGTCACCGCCTCCCTGAAACCCTGCCGAATCCGCGCGCCGAAGCGCGCCCGAGGTCCCGTCTCCACCTCCCCTTCGCCAATGGTCCGGAAGATCACGGCCACCCCTTGGCTGCGCAGCCACGCCGCCTTGTCGAACTCACCCGGATTCCGCCGCTCTGGAAGTTTCTCGAAGTTTCCCCGCGCCCGCACCACCGAGCCCGCGACCGGCACCTCCCCCCGCCCCTCCCAAAAGACTTTGGCACCCGCATGCAGGCCCTCGCGCAGGACGGCGGGACCGGACCAGAAATGGCCCCGCGATTTGGGATCCTCCGTCAGGCGGGCTTCAGCATGGGCCGATCCAAGAGCCAACAAGCCATCCTCCGCAGTCGCGAGCGAGTGATTCCGCACGTTGAAAACCCCGACGGCTCCCCACCCGCAGAGGATCGCGACGAAGCCCCATTTCCAGCCTCCCAGCCAGACGCCCGCGAGCGCGCACACAGCCGCCATCCCGGCACCCGCCCATGGCGAAAGGGATGCGGCAAGAACGGAAACCACCGTGACCAACGCCGCGGCGCATAGCGGATGACGCCGGAAAACAGCCGCCGCCCGCGCTTTCATCGGCAGTCTAGGCCAGCCCCCACTCGTGCAGCTTGTGGCGGGCGTTCGCCGAATGTCGGCTTTCCGGGAATTGTTCCATCACTTGGTTCAAAATGGATACCGCGCTGTCCCGGTCGTGTGCATCCTCATCATAAAGCTCCGCCAGCCGGAACATGAAATAGGCCGCATCGGTGACCTGCCACTCCTGGCTCTCCAGAGCACCGCGAATGGTCCGGATCGCCGCTTGCGGGTCCTCGAGCTGCGTCTTTTGAATCTTCGCGATTTCCACGTAGGGCAAGCGGTTGAGAGGCTCCGCCCTGGCGGCGGAGCGGAACGCCTCGACCGCCCCCTCGTAATCGCCCTGCGCCACCAGGGATCTCGCGTCGTGCATCGGGTCGTTTTCGATCATTTCCCCGCTGTCATACACCGCATGGGTCATCCGGTGCGCGATCACCGGCAGCACCTGGACCACGAAGAAAATGCCCACCAGACCCGCGGTCAAAAAGGCCAGCAGGATCCCGTTGAAAGTCCTCGATCCTTCGATCGATTGGATATCGGCCTCGAGTTCCGGAACACGCTCGTCGGGATCACCGTCCGCCTGTTCGATGGCAATCTGTTGTTTCAGTTCCTCCGTCTTTCCGCCGGATGCGGAAAACAGCAACCAGGCCCCGGCCACAAACGCCGTCAGCACCCCAAACATGATCCACTTCATCATGGGTGTTAGGCTGCGCCGGACGGGCCCGCTGCGGAAGAAAAATCGGCGGGCGGAACTTCCGCCTCTTTCATAGCCGCCGCGCGTTGCGGCCCTCGTCGATGAGCTTCCAGAAATGTTTGGATCCCGCCAGCGCCTCATCTTCCGCCAGCGGCATTTTCGAGCGGAAAAGGAAATCCGAGAACGTCCCTTTGTGCAGCACGCGGTGGACGATCACCGCCCCCTCCCTCACCTCAAAATAAATCCGGTAATCCTTTGCCCGGAAGCGGTACAGCACCCGCCTGTCACGCTCGATCCGGCCGAATCGCTCGCCATCGAGATTGTCCAGATCCTCTTCGCGCACCTTGAACTGGTCGAGCAGATCGAGCTGCTCAAGCGTGCCCAACCCCGAGATTTCCGCGGCGCTGATTTCATTGAAAACAATCTGAAGCACACGCCGATCCTAGCGATTCCTTGGATTTGCGCGCAATCCCTAATCCTGCGCGACCCATCCCCGGATCTTTCCCATTTTCTCATTGGAATCGCCCCGGTTCCCCTGTTCCGTCGGCCGCAGGATGCGTTGCTTCTACTCGCAGGTACTGGAACTTGAACTGCCGTCGGGACATCCGTTTCCGATGGATAAATTCCGTATTTCCAAGGACATGCTCCTCGACGGAGGTGTGATACGGCCGGACGAGATCATCGAGGTCCGCCCGGCGGAGGTCCACCTCCTCAAACTCGCCCACGACAGCGATTACGTTTCGAAAATCCAATCCGGCCTGCTTGGCCGGAAGGAGCAGATCCTGCTCGGCCTGCCCGCTTCGCGCCACCTTTTTTCCCGCAGCGCCACCGAGGTCGAGGCCACCCGCCTCGCTTGCCACGCCGCCCTCGCCGAGGGCGTCGGCGTTTGCCTCGCCGGCGGCACCCATCATGCCTTCCGCGGGCACGGCGAGGGCTACTGCGTCTTCAACGACGTCGCCATCGCGATCCGCGACCTCCAGGACAAGCAGCCGAACATCAAAATCATGGTGGTCGATACCGACGCCCATCAGGGCAATGGCACCGCCGCCATTCTCGCCGGCGATCCGCGGGTGTTCACCTACTCGATCCACGTCGGGAAGAACTACCCCACCCACAAGGTCACCGGCACCCTCGACATCGAGACCGTCCGCTATGTCGAAGGGGAAATGTATCTCAAACAGCTCTTCAGCAGCCTCGCCGGCGCGCTCGACACCTTCGCGCCCGACCTCGTCATCTGGGTTTCCGGCGCCGACAACCACAGCAACGACCGCTTCGGCCAGATGCACCTTTCGCTCCGCGACATCCAGCGCCGCGACGAGGTCCTGCTCTCCGCCTTCATCAAGAACCGGATCCCCGTCGCCGTCCTCTACGGCGGCGGCTACAACCGCCAGCCCGAGTTCACCGCCAAGCTCCACCGCAACACCATCGCCACCGCCAAAAAGCTCGCCGCCGAGCACCGCGGCCTGTAGCGGCGATCACCGGTCGCCGCGAAACCCCGTGGCCACAGGCTTCCAACCGAAGATCCGTTCGCCGATCCCTCTTCCTAATACGCATCCCGTAGCGGCGATCACCGGTCGCCGCGAAACGTGGCGGCGGTTTCCAACCGCCAAGCCCCAACAAACTCCTTCCCCTCCCCCGTCACTTTTCCCACGGTAACGGCTGAATGAATCTCGGCGCGTTCCTCCTCCCATCCCTCACCTGCGCGGTCTGCCTGACGTGGCTCGCCCTGCAGCGGAACCGCATCGCCGCGACCGAAAGCGAATCGGAAGTTCTTCGCACCCGCCTCACATCTCATGCCGCAAGCGCGTCCGCCACCCGCGCTTCACCGGAACAACCCGAGGACTGGACCAGCATCGCCAGGCGTTATTCCAAATTGAGGTCGGTGGACCGTCAGAAGTTGAGCGACCGGTTCAAGTCCATGACCAGCGGCGAGATTGCCGACCTTCTTGAGAAGATCTCGAAACAGCAACCCACGGCCCACCCGCCCTCTCTCCTCTATGCCCTCATTTCCCACCTTGCCGAAACGAATCCACAGCTTCTTCTGGAGAAATTCATCCATGTCTTGATCAACAATCCGCATTCGATTCATCAATTTTCGGATGCCTTGCTCCGATGGGCTGATGACGATCTCACGGCCGCCATCGGCTGGTATGACCGTCAGCTAGCAGATGGTGCCCTCGACACCAAGTCGCTCGACGGACTCGGTCTGAATATGTCCGGCTTTCTTGAGAAGCTGATTCCGGCGCTGTTGATATCAGATCCTGCGGGAGCTATGGATCGGATTTCAACTTTACCCTCCGCTCAACAACGAGCCACTCTCCGCCGCAGTGCCTCCAGCATCACGGAAGCCGCGCAGGCTTCATTCGCTAAGTTGATTCGCGACCTTCTACCCCCGCGGAATCAGGCCTCTGTCCTCGCCGAACCTGTAGGGTCCATTCTTTCTGGCGGGAAACTGGAAGATGTCAGCGCCTACCTCGCCCGGATCAACGCAACCACTGTGGAACGAGAGGCCGCCGCCCTCGCAGCGGGAGGCGGGGAGGTCGATAAGATCATACGATCGAGGCCGATCCTGCGGACAGACATCGAGGCCATCCGTCACTGGGCCGTCTCCGAAGCGCCCGAGACA
>JBBSJY010000132.1:0-13052 GCA_038256845.1 Verrucomicrobiales bacterium
CGGCTGGCCGGACAAGTTCATCGAACACGGCAAGCCCGACACCCTGCGGGAACTGCACGGCCTCACGAGCGATGCCGCCGTCTCCAAGGTCCTCGCGCATTTCCCGGATTTTCCTGAGCATGTTGGGTAAAGTCGCCTGCATCGCCCTGCTGCGGTCCGTACGTTTCGGGCGGATGGCGACCCTCACCGGCACGGCGCTTCGCACCTTTACCCCTAGTCTTCCGTATGATGTCGGGCGAAACATATCGCCTCGAGTAAAGGGCGGGCGTCAGCGAGCGGCGTCCTCAATCTCGTCGCCCACCTTTTGCACATCTCGGCCAAACCCCGCTGTTGTGGAACAGGAAATGGAACTCAACCCCAGGAGAGCCGCGGAAACTGCGGCGGTGACAACAAACAGTCTCACCGGGCATTTCACCGGCGAATCACATCGGGCCTTCGAAATCAAAATCGGATTCATGGTTAAGAATCCATGCAGCTCGCGCGCCTCTCTTGGATGAAAATCCCAACCGATTGATATTGAAGGTTTTGATTTCGGCGCGATCAGAAATCCCCGCTTGCCTATCATGCAATTTGCATTTCAAGCTTTGGCGGTGAAGCAAAATGCACGGACAACCTCCCAAAGAACCTGACCGAAATTCAGCCAACTCACTACCCTCCAGCCAATTATGGCTTTAGATAGGCGAGGCACGCGGAATGGTTATAGAACGCACATCCCCTTCCCCACACGCATGGATATCCTCATCGTTGACGACGAAAAATCAATCCGACTGACCACCTCATTGGCGCTCGAAGCCGAGGGCCATTACATCGAAACCGCCGAAGACGGCGCCACCGCGCTGAAGCGCGTGAAAGAGGAAAACTTCGATCTCATTTTTTTGGATCTGCGCCTCGGAGAGGATAACGGGCTCGATGTCCTGCAAAAGATCGTCGCGCTCAAGCCGCATCAACTTGTCACGATTTTCACCGCCCATGCCTCCATCGCCACCGCGGTCAAAGCCACCCAGCTCGGTGCTTTCGATTATCTTGAGAAGCCCTTCACACCCGACCAGCTCCGGGCGATCCTGATCAAAGCCCAGAAGGCCCTCCAGACCCAGGGAGAGATGATTCGGCTGCAGGAGACCGTGAAGGAGCTCAAAAGCGAGGTCAGTCACGGCTCGCCGCCCCTGCGGTTCTCCTCGGAAGACGAGCACACCCGGGAGGAGTTCGACACTCTCTTCAGGGCTGCGGCGACCGCGGCCTCTGTGCTGATCCTCGGCGAGAGCGGAACCGGCAAAAGCGTCATCGCCCGCGAAGTCCACAACCGCAGCCATCTCCGCGACAAGCCATTCGTCACGATCAGCTGCCCGAGCCTTTCCAAGGAGCTTCTCGAAAGCGTGCTCTTCGGCCACGTCAAAGGATCCTTCACCGGAGCCATCCGTGACACCTGGGGCAAGATTCACGCCGCGGATGGCGGCACCCTGTTTCTCGATGAGATCGGCGAACTTCCGATGGAAATCCAGCCGAAGCTGCTCCGCCTGCTCCAAGAGCGCGAATACGAGCGGCTCGGCGAAAACAAGATCCGCGAAGCCAACGTCAGGGTGATCGCCGCGACCAACCGCGATCTCAGCGAGAGTATCGCCGAAGGCAGTTTCCGGGAGGATCTCTATTATCGCCTCAACGTCATCAGCGTCACCGTCCCGGCCCTCCGCGACCGGCCCAGCGACCTCATCCGGTTTGCGACGGAATATCTCCAATTTTTCTGCACGGAGATGGGCCGCAAGGTCGAGGGGTTAAGCGAAAGCGGCCGCAGCGCTCTGATGCGCCACTCGTGGCCCGGCAACCTGCGCGAACTCCGCAACGCGATCGAACGGGCCACCATCCTCGCACGGGGCGCCAAAATCGAGGCCGAGGACCTGCCCCGGCCCGCCCCGCTCGCCGCGGCCCCCGGTGGCAAGGACGTTCCGGGTGGCCTGGGCATTGGAGGAGAACACAGCCTTGATGAAATCGAGCAGGCCCATCTTACCAAGGTTCTCGACTGGGCGCCTTCCTTACAGGACGCCGCAGCCATTCTGGGAATCGACAAGGCCACGCTCTATCGGAAGCGGAAGCGTTTCGGGATCGAGTAACTCTCCCCACTCACTCCCATGCTTCGACTGCGCCTGCTCTTCGGTTTGCTGACGCTCACCTTCCTTCTCTGGGGGGTGGGTGCCGCCTCGCTGCTGCTGATGCGCGACTCCGGCAACAAAATCGAGGGCCAGCTGCTGGCGGATTACACCATCATCGATGCCTCCCAGACATTCCGCACACTGATCTCCACCGCCAACAACCGCTACCTGCCCACTCTTCTCGGCCCCCCTCCGGATCCGCCGCTGGAGGGTACCATTTTTCGGGAAATCCGCACTCAGATGCTTGCTCAACGGGACATCATCCAGAATGGCAGCAGAGCCCTCGGGCCGCGCAGCGACGGTGCGCTTGCCCGCTTCAACCAGGAGCTCAACGTGTACTTTGAGGAATACGGGCGGCTTCTGGACGGCACGGCCCTCACCCAGGACGAGCGACACGATCTCCTCCGGTCCCTCACCGGCCACTCCCATACCTTGGTGCTAGTCGCAGACAATCTCACCAACCTCGCGGAACAGAACTTGTTCATGGGTGCCAGCAGCATGCGGGAAGAGGCTCGGAAAAACCGTCTGTTCATCGTCACGCTCACCCTGCTCGGGTCGGCGATCGCCGTGCTGATCTATTTGCAGCTCGTCCGCCATCTGGTCGATCCCGTCGCGGGGCTGCGTCAGTCGATCGACGAGGTCAGAAAAGGGAATTTCGAGCTGACCATTCCGGAACCAGGTCATGGCAGCGAATTCGCCGCGGTTGTCAGCGCTTTCAACGACATGGCCTCCGAACTGAAGGTCCGCCGCAGGCAGGATGATGAGAATCTCATCCGTGCCAACCTCGTCAACCGGGCAATCCTTACCGCCATTCCCTCGCCCGTCTTCATTTTGGCCGATGACGATGGCATCGTTCAGATCAATCCCGCCGCCGAGGAATTGGCCGAAAGTCTGGGTGTCAGCGGCCGTCTGCCTCTCAAGATCCAGCGCGTGGTCGACCAATGCCGGAAGGACGATACCCACTACCTTCCTGAAGATCCGCGCGAGGCAATCCTCTTCCGCATCGACGAACAGGAATACTACTACCTGCCCCGCATTTTCCGTTTCCTCTCCGAAGACGGGTCACGATCCGGTTGGGCGGTGCTGCTTCACAACGTGAGCCGGATCCGCTGGCTCGACGACATGAAGACCAATCTCCTCTCCACCGTCAGTCATGAAATCAAGACTCCACTGACTGGAATCCGGATGGTCCTTCACCTCCTTCTGGAGGAACGGTCCGGCACGCTTGATGAGATGCAGCGAATGATGGTTGCCTCAGCCAGCGACGATTGTGAGAGGTTGCTTAGCACGCTCAACACGCTGCTGGACCTGTCCCGGGCGGAAAGCGGCGCCACTCACCTTGAACGCGTCCCGGTGACCTTTGAGAGCTGTATCGACCGCGCGACCCAACTGCTTGCCAAGGCCGCCGCGGCCAAAAACCTGGAACTCCGCAAAGAGCTCCCGAACGAGCTTTTGCCCGAGATTTCCGCCGATCCGGTTCGGCTCGACGAGGTCATCAACAATCTCGTTTCAAACGCCATCAAACATAGCCCGCCCGCGGGGAGGATCACCCTCCGGGTCAGCACCCAGGACTCCGAGCTCCTGCGGCTCTCGGTGATCGACCAGGGGCCGGGCGTGCCGGAAGGCAGCCAAAGCCGACTTTTCGAACGATTTTTCCGCGCTCCCGGCCAAAAGGTGGACGGAGTGGGTCTGGGACTGTTCATTTCCCGAGAAATCATGCGGGCGCACGACGGACGAATCGGCCTGAGCGAGCGCAGCGGAAACCAAACTGAATTCTTCATAGATGTCCCGATCGCCTGACGACCGCAATCCGCACGATCCACCCGCCCGCAAAGTGCTGGTGGTCGATGACGAACCGACCCTGCGACTCGGTTTCGCCTACGCCCTATCCGGGCGTGGAACCATCGTGGACACCGCCGGCACGGGCCGGGAAGCGGTCGAAAAACTCGCCCTCCACCATTACGACATTCTCATTCTCGACCTAAGGATGCCGGATATGGACGGGATGGCGGTCGTGGAGGCTCTCCGTGGCCGGCGGGACACGGTTCCGATCGTCCTTTGCAGTGCCGCGATTTCCGCTGCGGTCGTCTGCAAGGCCATTGGCCTGGGCGTGGTCGACTTCCTCCAAAAGCCCGTGCGGCCGGCCGATCTTCGGGAAATCGTCCACTTCGTTCTCGGCACCAAACAAGCGCCGCTTCCGCTCGCCATGGAAGCCGCCCGGCAGGGTCGCTACCGCGACGCCGTCACCCATTTGGAGAAAGATACCGACCTTCCCGCCGAGTCCGTCGCGTGGCGGGATATTTTCAAATCGATGCCCCCTCCGGATGATCGTGACTCTCTCGCGGTCCTCGTTGAGTTCATCCGCAGCAACCTAGGCTTCATTTCCTTCCGGGCACGATGAGCGATTACCGACTTTTGTTAAACCGCGCTTCCGGCGGCAATCAGCGCGGCCTTGATGCGGAGGAGGTGCGGGAAATGGTCGAGGCCGTTTTCATTGCCGCCGGCCACACCCTCCAGACCTCCGTCGTGGAGCCCCAAAACGTGGAACCGGCATTGAGAGAGTTTATCCGGGAAGCTCCCGACGGCATCATTGTCGGCGGCGGCGATGGCACGGTTTCTACCGCCGCACGGCTCCTGGGGGGAACCCGGATCGCAATGGGTGTCCTGCCGATGGGAACTTTCAATCTCGCGGCGAGAGATCTGGGTGTGCCCTTGGAAATCGAGGATGCCGCAAAGTTCCTTTCCGCGGCGAAGGTCCACCCGATCGATGTCCTCGACGTCTCCGGCCATGCCTGCCTCTGCACCACGATCTTCGGCTTCTACCCGGAATTTGCCAACATCTTCGAAACCCGCGATCACGGCGGCCGCTGGTGGAAAAAGTCGCTGAAAGTTCTCACCAGTCTCCCCGCCACCTTCTCAAGATCCCGGCCATTGCTGCTTTCCTGGAGCGGAGATGGCGTCAAGGGGCACGCCCGCACCAAGTTTTCCGCCTTCGTTCCAGGCCGTTACGAAGATACGGCCGGACTCGTGCCCACCCGCACCGATTTCTCGTCCGGGACGATGACCGGCTATGTCGGCCGCCACCATCGTCCAGGCTCCGCCGTTCGCGGGATCTTCGATTACGTGGTCGGCCGTCAGGATGCGGATCCGGATCTGGAAATCTTCAAAACCGCGCGCGTCGAACTTCGGGCCGCCCGCCGCAAGTCCTGTACCGCCATGCTGGACGGGGAAATTCTGCGGCTGCGCTTTCCGATCACCCTCAAGATCCTGCCGGAGCATCTCCATGTGCTGGTGGATGAATCCAAACTAGCCGCCGGGGCGGACGAGTCGTGATGATCCGAATTCTCCACCTCTCCGACCCCCATTTCGGAGCTGCGGACCCCGCCCTTGCGGAGGCCTTTGTCGGCCGGGCAAAGCGGATGATGCCGGACTTCACGGTGCTCAGCGGTGATCTCACCATGCGAGCCCGCCGATCGGAGCTGAAGGCCGCCCGATCCTTTGTCGACCGCCTTCCGCGCCCCTTCCTCATGATCCCGGGAAATCATGACATTCCAGCGCTCAACCAACCGGTCGACCGGTTTTTCAGTCCCTTCAAGCGCTATCAATCCACCTTCGGAAAGGACCTCGAGCCGGAGGCAACCGTCGGCGGACTCCACGCTGTCAGCCTCAACAGCACCCGCGCCTTCGGCCCGTACACCGATTGGTCGGAAGGCCGGCTGTCGGAAACCCAGCTTCAGAAGATGCGCACCCGGTTCGCAAAATCCCCGCAAGGTGCCAAACGTCTGCTGGTCATCCACCACCCCCTGCTCGCCCCGAAGGGTTACGGCAGAGAAGTGGTGAAGCCCCTCCCGGAGCTGCTCGCGGCGGTCGATCACGCGCGACTCGACCTGATTCTCTGCGGCCATTTCCACCGCAGCCATCTCGCCACCGCCGGCACGCTCAGCGGCTGGAAATGTGTCGTTTCCCAAGCGCCCACCGTTTGTTCCACCCGCCTGCAGGGCGAACCCCAGGGCTTTCACGAAATCATCGTTTCCGACGACCGGATCGACATCATACATCATGCTTTTTCCGCTGGCTGTTTCGTGATTAAGTCCAAGCATCGCTTTTCCCGCGGCCCCCAAGGCTGGAACTCGGGCGGCGACGATACCGATGAAATCCTCTCCACCGTATGAACTGATCGTCATCGGCGGAGGCAGCGCCGGACATGCCGCAGCCTCCAACGCCGTATCCCTGGGCCTCCGCTGCGCTCTGGTCGAGTCGGCACCCGTCCTGGGCGGACTCTGCATCTTGCGAGGCTGCATGCCCTCGAAGATCCTCATTGAAACCGCCAACCGCATGCGCGCCATCCGTTATGCCGCGGAATTCGGTATCCGTGCCGCCGCTCCCGAACTCGACCTCGAAGGTCTCCGCGCCCGGCTTTCGCACCTCACCGGGCATTTCTGGGACTATCGGCTGAAATCGATGGAGAATGGAGGCTATGAGTTGATCCGCGCCGCGGCGCGCTTCGTGTCTCCCGAGGAAATCGAGATCGTCCGCGAAGGGATGGCCCCTGAAATCCTCCGTTCACACGCTTTCGTAATTGCCACGGGATCCACTCCTTTCGTCCCTGACCTGCCAGGCCTCGCCGACACCCCGTTCTGGACCAGCGACGAAGCCGTCACCATGCCGCGGGTGCCCCGGCATGTCGCAATCATCGGCGCCGGAGCGGTTGGAATGGAATTCGCCCACTTCTACGAGGGGATCGGCTGCCGTGTCTCCGTAATCGCCCGGGGAGAAGGTGTGATGGAAAAACACGATTCCGATCTGTCCGCCGCCCTGCTTGCAGCCAGCCGCGACCGCGGAATCGATTTCCACCTCACAACGAACGTCTCGCGGGTCCAATATCAGGATCAGGTTTTCCGTCTCGATCTCGACAGCGGCCCGACCCTCGAAACCGACACACTGCTCGTTGCCACCGGCCGCACACCCCACAGCGCCGACCTCGGTCTGGAAGACATCGGCGTCGCCATGGAAAGAAGCAGCATCATCATCGACGAGCGCTCCGCGACGTCACTCCGAAATATTTTCGCGGCGGGTGACTGCGCCAGTCCCGTGCCCGTCGTCCACCTCGCCGTCAAGCAAGGCGAAGTCGCCGCCCGCAACGCCTGCCGGATGATTCATGAAGGGCACGTCACCCTGCCCGCGGAATGGAACCGCGAGGCCACCATGGCGGCATGGTTCACCGAACCCCAATGCCTGGAAATTGGCACAGGTGAGGCAGCCGCACACCAGAACCGGATTCCCTACGTCGTTGGCCGCTTGGATTACCAAGATCACGGCAAGGGCATGATCGTAGGTTCCCGCCATGGCTTGCTCAAAGTCATCGCGGCCCGGGACACGGGCCGGCTCATCGGAGCGGTGGGCATCGGCCCGCAGGTCGCGGAAACCGGCCATCTCCTCCAGTTCGCCATCGCACGCGGTTTGACCGCAGAAGAGTACATCGCGATTCCCCACTATCATCCGACTCTCGCGGAAGCGTGGTCACGAGCGGTGGAAGACGCGGAGGAGAAACGGAAAGCGTTCACGGAGGACTCTCCGTGAACGCCCCTTCTGGCCGTCAAACACACAATTCACGGTCAAAAAATCAATGGTCGTTGCGTGCGACCGACTCCGCCGCCAAGCCGCGGTTGATCGACACCTCGTGCGCCTCCACGGCGAAAACGCCAGTCACGTAGCTCCGGCCGACCAAACGATCCCAAAGCTCCCGGCTGCCGATCATGCCGGAGAGGCGGACAATACCGTCCGTCACATGCGCGGAAATTTCCGCGCCGTCGAAGCGCGGGTCATCCGCCACCAAAAATTCGATTTGCCGTGAGATCTGGGCATCGGTCCGGATCGTGTCAAAAGTGACTTCCATCCGATCCTCGATTTCTGTAATGCCCGCCACTCTGGAGACCAACTCGATCGCCAGGTCACGTTCGTCCAGCGAACCGATTTCACCTGTCAGAACAGCCTTCCGGTCTGAAACCACCGGCTTCACGCGATCCGCCTCGATAAGGGCCTGGTCCTTGAGAACACCGGTTACTCGCCGCAGCAACTCCCTGTCGGTTACATCGCCGTTTGAGATGGTGATCCTGTTGATCAGTTTCCGAACCGAAGGGTCCGCTTGAAGTTTAGCCGCATGGCGCTCCGCCTCATCGATGGAGGTCGCCTGCCCGTGCAACAAGGCGGTCTCACCGTTGATCGTGACGGAAATCGAGGTGTTTTCCGCGGAACGACCCGGAGTGTCCGGCGTATCGGTCGCGCCCAGCGTCGACAATGACAGGGCGGCGATTGCCATGGACAATATTGGATTTTTCGTCATCAGAATGAGTTTCCTAACCCCAATCGCATGGGACGTGCCAATGCCCTTCCATACCTTTATCCCTTTGATTATGCGTCACCTGTGAATCCGTCCTTGAACGAACTGCGCTCACACCTGGTCCCGAAGACGCACCTTGCACCGCACCTTGCACCGTACCCTGCACGATACCTGCCCCGCCCTCGGGCGACCTCCACACGGTTGCTTTCAGCACGCAGCGGGTTGGGGGGATCCATCCGATTGCCGCGCAACGCGATGCGGATACTCAGCTTTTTCGTCCTGCCACCCGGGCAATCACCGCCAAAACCAGGAGCAAGAGGAAAACAAAAAAGAGCACTTGGGCGACCAGTCCGGCAACTCCGGCGATACCGGTAAAGCCCAGCAGCCAAGCTACCACGGCCAAAATCAAAAATATGACAGTCCACTGAAACATAGAATCATTCCTCAAAACTTGATATCTTTGCACAAACCCGGCCAAAGCGGTGATTAAGAATCAACTGACTGTCCGTGAATGTCTTACGATTAGGATCAGGTGTGGACCACTGCCAGTGACGGCCGTGTGAGGCGTCCATTGCACCTTTGACGTGCGGTTTACGATCAAGTTAGGGAAGCACTTCCTCCTCTTCGGTGTGCTCCACCGGTGTTTCTCAATTGTCGTCCATACGAGAGGACCTACGCTCGCCCCAGCGTCCTGACGCCCCAATCTCCCTTTGTCCGATTCCGCTATGGCCTCCACCACCTCCCGACCGACCGGCAAACGCGTGCTCCTCATGGGCACGTGCCTTTGCGATGCCTTCTACGACGATGTCGCCCGCGCCGCCGTCCAGGTCCTCGAGCACTTGGGCGTCACCGTGGAATTTCCGGAGGACCAGACCTGCTGCGGACAGCCGGCCTTCAACTCCGGCGATTGGCCGGCCTCGCGCAAGGTCGCGCGCCATTGCGCGAAAGTCTTTTCGGGCGACCTCCCGGTTATCGTCCCCTCCGGCTCCTGCGCCGCCATGAATTTCCATGGAAACCTTCTCCAATTCGAGGAAACGCCCGACCCCGCCATCAATTCCCTCGCCCGCCGCACCTGGGAAGTCATGGACTTCATCGTCCACGGCCTCGGCGTCACCACTTGGAAGGGGAAATTTGAAAAGCCCACCCGCGTGGCCTTCCACCGCTCGTGCCACAGCCGCGGCACCAACAGCGGCGAAGCCACCCTCCAACTCCTCCGCTCCATCGGAAACGCCGAAGTCCTCCTCTTCGGCCAGGCCGAGCAATGCTGCGGCTTCGGCGGCACCTTTTCCGTAACCTTCCCCCACATCTCCGGCCGGATGGGCAGCCTCAAGCTCGACAACATCCTCGAAACCGAACCCGACGTACTCGTCAGCGGCGACATGTCCTGCCTCATGCACCTCACCGGCCTCGCCCGTACCCAAGGCCGCCCCATCCCCCACTTCCACGCCATCCAGCTCCTCCGCGACTCCCTCAAAAATCCATGATCGGCATCCAACCCATCGACCAATACGCCCGCGACATCTCCGATGAAAAGCAGGCATCCGTCATCGACGGCTCGTCCAAAGGAACCGACAAGCGCTTCGAGGTCCTCCACCAGGACTACGACGACCCCGATTCGCTCCGCCGACTCGCCGGAGCCATTAAGGACCACACCCTCCATCACCTGGGCGATTATCTCGAAAAGGCCGAGAAAGCTCTCACCTCCCGCGGTGTTCACGTCCATTTCGCCTCCAGCGACGAAGACGCCCGACAGGCCATCCTTGCCATTCTCCGCGAGCACGACGTCACCCGCCTGACGAAATCGAAATCGATGGCCGCCGAGGAAATCCACCTCAACCCCTTCCTCATCGAAAACGGCATCGACTGCCTCGAGTCCGATCTCGGCGAATTCATCGTCCAGCTCGACCACGACGAACCCTCCCACATCGTCAAACCCATCATTCACAAAAACCGCCGGGACATCGCCACCACCTTCCTCCGCGAGGGCATCGCCTCCGACTATAACGACGATCCGGAAACGATCACCCGCCGCGCCCGCGTCCACCTCCGCGGCAAATACATGGAAGCCCAGGCTGGCATCACCGGCGCCAATTTCGTCTGCGCGGATTCCGGCCGCCTCGCCCTCGTCACCAACGAAGGCAACTCCCGCTTCGGCATGGCACCCGTGCCGGTCCACATCGCTCTCGTCGGTATTGAAAAGGTGATTCCGCGGGAAAGGGACCTCGCGGTCTTCCTCAATCTGTTAGGTCGCTCCGCCACCGGGCAGCAGCTCACCGTTTACACCGAGTTCATCAACGGCCCACGATCAGAAAGCCAACCCGACGGCCCCGAGCACATGCACGTCGTCTTCATGGACAACGGCCGCACCGACGTGCTTGCCTCCAATTGCCGCGAGATCCTCCGCTGCATCCGCTGCGGCGCATGCCAGAACGTCTGCCCCGTGTATCGCCAGGCCTCCGGCCACGCCTACCGCTCCACCTACGGCGGCCCCGTCGGCGCCGTCCTTTCCCCGATCCTTTTCGGCAGCCGTTTCCCGGAACTCGCGGACCTCCCCAAGGCCTCCTCGCTCTGCGGCGCCTGCAACGAAGTCTGCCCGGTTGATATACCAATTCCCGACCTCCTCCTCCGGCTCCGCGACAAGGCGAAACGCGAGGAAGTCCCTTCCGCCGGCTCCATCCCCATGTCGCCCTTCGCCCACCTCGCCACCTCGCCCTCCGTCTGGCGCACCGCCATGACCATGAGCAAGGCCATGAACCACCTCCCCATCCAGGTCGCCCCCGTCAAGCCGCTCCAGGACTGGCTCGGCCAGCGCACCCTCCCCGAGTGGCACGGCGGCGACTTCCGCAAGTGGCTCAAATCCAGAACCAAATAATGTTCACCAGACGCATCCCACGTGTCGCAAACCAGAATCCCCTGAGGTTGCAATCCTGAATCAGGCGGGCGAAACTGCAATTCATGCAGGTGCAAAAGGTGAAGTATGTGTTATGGGCGGCGGACTGGCAGCGCTGCCTCAAATTCTATCAAAGTCTCTTCGGCGGCGTGGTGAGCTTCGAATCCGAAGTCTGGAGCGAAATCGTCATCGCCGGTGCCACACTCGGCATCCACGGCGGCGGCGAAGGCAAACGAACCTGGACCGGACTCTCCTTCCAACTCGATGATCTCCGCGAGGGAATCACCCGCCTTACCGAGTGCGGCGGATCTCTCGCATCCGAGCCCAACGACACCACGGAAGACCCGCTGCACCTCGCCATGTGCATCGATCCCGAGGGCAACGAATTCATGATGACCCAGCGCCGGAGTTGACGGAGGGAAACCGCATCCCCCATGGACTGCGGTGGGAAGCGATAGCGCCACCCCGCTTTGGATGTTTCGTAGCTGTGGCGTCTTGCCGTTGGGCGAATGGGTGGGTGAAAGCTGCACTCTGCCACCGCACTCCATGTTGTCGCGACGAGCCGATTCCAAACTTTCAGATCCGCGCCACGTCGAATGAGAACGGCTCTCTCCATTCCGGTGGTGCACCATTCCAACCGACGAGAAAATGCCTTCCAAACGAGCCGTGCGCCTTGAGATCCCCCAGCGCCGAACAAAGCGGGTCGGCCGCGGAAAAACCGATCAACAAGGGTCGCTCATCCTTTCCAGCCAACGCCGCCGCAAGCAAGGCCCGCAGGATCGCCGGATCATCGTCCGCACAGGCCACGGCCGTGGCCTTGCGCATCCATACTAATCCTCCAGCCGGTGGCAAGGTCACCCGCTTGGAAATGCGGGCCAACCCATTCCACACCGGACGGATCACTGACATCACAGGCGAATAGCCGCAAACCCTCATCCGGTTGAAATCGCTTTGATCCCACAATCCCATCATGCCGCAAATCCGACCGCGCCCCTCAGCTAACAGAAAATCGGAGATCGCCAGATTCTTCCAACGCGGACCACCGATCTCCGACAGCTCCGTAAGATCGGCGAAACTTCGTCTTCTCGCCGATGCATCCAGCAATTCCCTCATTGCGGGAAGATCATCCATCGACGCCCGCCGCACGCGCCAACCGCGATCGGAACCGACCCGCTGTGGAGCTAACAGCCAGCTGATGTAGCGCCCGGCCGCACGATATTCCGGCAGACCGGCGCGGCGGCTTTGCAACAACTCAAGCGCCTTGACATTGTCCTCCAGAACCAGCGTCTGCGCCCATTCGCCGGGTGCGAACACATCCTCCTGCAGCTTGAGGAATCCTCGCGCCAGCAACGAACCGCCCTGATACTCGGGGCGAATCCGCAGATCGCTGAGGTAACGCATCGTCACTTCTCCATCCAGCCACACCCGGCGTCTCCCTGCGGAAAATATCCCGACCGCCCTTCCATCTTTGTCGAAAAACCCGCGAACACACGGTTCCCCGGATTGCACCATGGATCCTGCGAAAAAATCCGGATCACGCTCGAAGCAAAGCCGGATTCGCGAACCCATCGACGTGGCTGCAAACAGCGCCTCGATGGCCGCATGATCCTCCTGTACTGCCTCGCGGAAAATCAATCGAGCCATAACTCGACCTCCTCCGCTTGGTGAGAAACGATCA
>JBBSJY010000133.1:0-12956 GCA_038256845.1 Verrucomicrobiales bacterium
GCGGGTCCGTAGAGTTCCCGCACTTTCTTCCCGTCCGGGCCGAGCGGATCCCGCTGGCAGCCACATGTGAAAACCGTGGGCATCAACAAAACCCGGTCGAGCCCCGCCGATTGCACATTCCCCAGCGCCGTCCGCACCTGTATCGGAAGCGGACCGTCCATCGCGCCGGTCGCCACCTGATAGAACTTGGCCAGCGCCGATGCTGTTCCCAACCCGCCCATCGCGGGGAAACCCGCCTCCCAGGCCCTTGGCTCGTTCATTTCCTGAACGGAGTGCAATCCTGACGGCGAGCCAAACGCCCTGCGGGTGAGCGTGCCTGCCGTCCCGAACGCCCGGTAGAATTCGTTCCGCTCCCCATTGGAATCCATTTTTCCCGCAATCAATTGCGCCACCCGCGGCCATTCGCTTTCGGGCAATCCGATCCAGAAATCCAGCGCGAGGGGATCGGCGATCGACTGCCGCCAATACT
Source organism: Verrucomicrobiales bacterium (assembly GCA_038256845.1). Taxonomy (GTDB): domain Bacteria; phylum Verrucomicrobiota; class Verrucomicrobiia; order Verrucomicrobiales; family Akkermansiaceae; genus Luteolibacter. The sequence goes on from JBBSJY010000133.1 coordinate 470, forward strand.
TTCCCAGCGGCATCCCGGTCAGCCGCCTCACCGGCTCATCTAACAGGAAGCCGAAGGTCCGCGGATGATAGCCGTGCCCCTCGCCGGGCCGCCACGCCGGAACCTGCGCTTCGATGGCTTCGACCACTTCGTCATGATGCCACACGCTCGCCCGGCGATCCAAAGCCGCCAGCCCGCATTGGTGCGACAAAAGGTCCGCGAAGCTCGCCTCCGCCAACGGGAACCGCGGCCAGACCTCGCGAACAAGCGTCTCCACCGGAAGCCCGCGGCTTTGCAACGCCAACAGCAGGGTCGCCGCCGCCGGCCCTTTGGTCGCGGAATAGACCGGTATCAGCGTGCGGTCCGTCCAAACCCGTGATTTCTCCCGCTCGCACCACCCCTCGCCGAGAGACAACACCTCGCTCCCTTTCCACCACACGCTCACCGACGCCCCGACCTCGCCACGGCTCCGGAAATTTTCCTCGAACACCGAAACCAATTCACCCAACGCCGACGGACTCACCCCCATGCCGCGGTTTGGCCGATCCCTCGCCTTCCGGCAATACCGAACTTTCTTCGGCAAATCGCGGCGGCATCGCGGACCATTCCTCGATCAAACGGTAGGCCACCGCCAGCAAGGTCGGCCCCAGAAACACCCCGACCAGTCCGAACGCAAACGCTCCGCCGATCACGCCGCAGAAAATGAGTGCGAAGGGCATCTTGCTGCCTTGGCTGATCAGGTAAGGCCGCAGGACGTTGTCCACGCTGCTGATGCACACCGCCCCCCAGATCAGCATGAAAATCCCCCACCCAGTTTCGCCCCGCATGAAAAGCCACAGGGACGCCGGCAGCCACACCAGCGGAGGGCCGAACGGGATGATCGCCACAAAAAATGTCAGCACCCCCAGCAGCACCGCTCCCGGCACCCCCGCGAGGGAAAAGCCGGCGACCGCCACCAGCGACTGCACCACAGCCGTCCCCAGAATCCCGTAAACCACACTCCTCACCGTATCGCCCGCCACCTCCAGCAGATGCTGGCCACGCCATCCGGCCAAGCGGTCCACCACCACTCCCAACCGCGCCGCCAGAAACGGGGCGTCACGAAGAAAAAAGAACGCCAGGAACGCGCTCATGAGAAACTGCCCCAGCCCTTGGCCCACCGCCATCCCCGCGGCTACGAGCCAGGTTCGCGCGGAAGCGAGGAACCGACCCAGCAGCATCACCAAGCGTGGCGAATCCGTCCGGCCAGCCGCCGACTCCTCCTCCCTTTCCGCGAACGGCGCATCCCGGAGCACCGGCCCCGCGCCGCTTTCCACCACCAGTCCGGACCGTCGCTGTCGCTCCTCCACCGCCTTGTCGAGTTCCTCCATCCACCGGTCCCGATCCAGGGCGAAGTCCTCCCAATAGGTCGAAAGCTCATCCCCTATGATCGGGATCTGCACCACCCAGGGCGGCGCCTGCTCCGGTGCCGCAAGCAGCCAGCTCCGCGTCGCATGTGCCAGCGCCTTGCCGTCCTCGGCGAGGGAAATCCCGATCAACACCAGCGGCCCGGCCAGCACCAGCGAGAGCGTCAGCGTCACAAAGCACGCCGCCCACGTTCTCGATCCCCGGAACCATCGGGTGAATCGCCGCTGCAGCGGGTGCAGGGAATACGCCAGCACCATCGCCCAAATCAGTGCGGAAAGAAACGGCCGCAGCACCATCACGCAGCCCGCCAACAGCAGAATCAGCGCGATCCAGCCGAGAATGGGCTCCCCCTTCCGTCTCCCCGGATCCTGTCCTGCCTCCCTCATTCCTTTCCTTATCGATCCGGCATCCGCGGATGGAAAGCCCCATCATGAAGCGATAAGTTCACTGACCGGTCCGCTAGGACAATTGCTTCTTGTCCAGCGACTCCACATGCGCGTGAGCGCTGTCGAGCGATTCGCCCGCGTCCACCCGGGAGGTGAAGAGCTGGTATTTCCGCAGCTCCCGGCGGATCACCGGCAGCAGCAGGAACACTCCGACGAGATTGGGAAAACACATTCCCAACAACGCCGCGTCCGAGAAATCGACCACATTTCCAGGAGCCATCGCCGCACCGATGACCACCACCAGGCAAAAGAGAATTTTATAGGACATGTCCGCAGCATTGGATTTCCCGAAGATGAACTTCCATGCCTGCAAACCATAGTAGGACCAGGTGATCAGCGTGGAGAGCGCGAATAGGATCACCGCCAGAGACAACACATAGGCGAACCACGGGACCACGGAGGCGAACGACTCTGAAGTAAGAGTTATGCCATCCTTGCCTTGGTCCAGATAGTCCCCGGTGCAAATCACCACCAGAGCCGTCATGGTGCAGATGATCACCGTGTCCACGAACGGTTCGAGCAGGGCGACCACTCCCTCGCTCGCAGGATACCGTGTCTTGGCCGCGGCATGGGCGATGGGCGCGGAGCCGACGCCAGCCTCGTTGGAGAAGGCGGCCCTGCGGATGCCGATCAACATGGTTCCTAGCAGCCCTCCGGCGGCGGCCTCGCCATTGAAGGCGCTTGAGAAAATCAGGCGGAACGTTTCGCCGATCCGGTCCCAATGTTCGACGAACACGACGCCACAGCCAACGATGTAGACCACCGTCATGAATGGCACCAGCTTGCTTGTCACCTGGCCGATCCGGGTGATGCCGCCGATGATGACCAATCCGACAATCACTGCGACCACCAGCCCGAAGATCCAGCGGTTCTGGTCGATGAAACTGCCTTCCCCTCCGGTGACATTGACAAATTGCGAAGCCGCCTGGTTGATCTGGAACATGTTCCCCCCGCCAAAGGAACCGCCGATACACAGGATGGCGAAAACAACTGCAAGCGTTCTCCCCAGCGGCCCCAGTCCCTTTTCCGCGAGTCCGCGGCTGAGATACATCATCGGGCCGCCATGGACCTTTCCGTCCTTATCGATCTGCCGGTATTTCACGCCCAGCGTGCACTCCGCGAACTTGCTGGTCATCCCTAGCAGACCGAGAACGACCATCCAGAAAGCGGCGCCCGGTCCGCCGGTGTTGATCGCGATCGCGACCCCGGCGATATTGCCGAGGCCCACCGTTCCGGAAACCGCGGAGGTTAGGGCCTGGAAGTGCGTGATTTCGCCCGGGTCATCCTGGCTCGAGTAGCGGCCGCGGACGGTCCGCAGCGCGAGGCCGAAGGCTCTCAAATTGATGAAGCGGAAGAATATCGTCAGAAAGACCGCCCCGCCTCCCAGCCAGAGGAGGATCAGTGGAACCGCCAGCACCGGATCGCCCTTCGCGTTCTTCTCCGAACTGTTGAATACGCTGAAGAAAATGATGTCGCTGATCGCGTCCGTCGCCGGCTTGAAGAATTGGTCGATCCGCTTGTCGACCGTCAGTTCCTCGGCTGGCGGCAGTGCCGGAATCTCATCCTGAGCGCCGCACACGGGACTGAGTGCGAGAAAAATAACAGAGGCGGCCAATCCCCCGAGAACCTTCCGCGTCAAGTGCCTCACCATGGGGCGGGACACTGGCAACCCGAGTGCCATCCGGCAAGACACAATCCGTCAGCCGAAATGCTCCCGCAACCAGAGGTCGATCTCATCCACGATCGCCTGATGGCTGCTCTCGTCGAACACGTGACCCGCCCCCTCGATTTCCAGCAGCCGCTTCTCCGTCGAGGCGGCCTCGAGCGCATCGCGGCTGTCCTGAAGAGGCACCACGTCATCGGCGGTCCCGTGGATCAGCAGCCACGGTTGGGCCACGGCTGCGGCAGCGGCGAGGGTGTTTCCGACGGACTCCAGATCATCGACGAAAGCCTGCGATAGCGGGCAATCCTCGTCGTCCCACATGTGCCCGGCATCCGGGGTTTGATCGCCGAACTCGCGCCGGACGAACTCCGCGGTGTGAGTCATCCCTGCCAGGGAAACCAGCGCACGGATGCGCAGATCTTTCGCCGCCTTGAGAACTCCCACGGCAGCCCCCATGCTATGGCCGATGTAGATCACGCTCACATCCGGAGGCACGGCCGCCAGCACCGAGGAGAGGTCGCCGATTTCCTTCGATATCGTGGAATCCTCGAATCGGCCCTGTGATTGGCCGTTCCCGCTGAATGAAAATCTCAGGCACGGCCAGCCGCGCTTGGCGAGTCCCTCGGCCACCGCCACCAGCAACGGCCTGTCTTTGTTTCCGGTCACGCCGTGGCCCAGGATGACCAGTTCCTCGGAACGGATGCCGGGGTGAAAGCTGTGGTCGAGGCGTTCGCCTTCGTTGTTTTGCATCTCGCCGTTGGACATGTTGGTGTGTTGGAGTTGAAGGGATTTCTGTCTGGAATACTTCGGCCGGTCAATCCGCCGAACGGCCGGGAAAAGTGATCTCGGCGATCCCGGACTTGTCGAGTTCCCCGAGACCCAGCTCCATGAGCCGTCGGTATTGTGCTTCGGTGGCAGAGGAAAGCGGCACCTTCACACCGGCGTCCGCCGCCAGCGCGTTGGCGATCCCACTGTCCTTTGCCGCGTGGGCCGCGGAAAAATAGCAGTCGTGTTCGCGGGCGATCATGTCATCGCCGTCGGTTTCCAGCACGCGGGAGTTCGCCCCGGTCTGCGAGAAAACCTCTTTCAACACCTGTGGATCGAGGCCCAGCGCGGCTCCCAGGCCAAGGCCCTCCGCCAAGCCGGCCGTATTGATGTTCATCACCATATTGACCAACGCTTTGATCCGGGCGGCATCCCCCACCGGGCCGACATGGCGCAACGAGGAGGAAAGGTCCTTCAAAAGCGGGGCACAGGACTCGAAGACTTCCTTGTCCCCCCCCACCATCAGGTAAAGCGTCCCTTCACGAGCCTGGGTAATGCTCGACGCCATGCTCGCGGCCAACGCCGATGCGCCCGCGGCCGCGGCCATCGCGGCCGCTTTCTCGTGGGCTTCCGGGCTTACTGTGGCGCAATTGATGAATGTGCGACCCGCCGCATTTTCGAGCAAGGAGTCCCCGCCGCCGAAAATACCCTCCATCGCGGCATCGTCCGTTACGACGGTAAAAATAATTTCAGCAGCCGAGGTGACTGCTGCCAAACCACTTACGGCGGAACACCCCAGTTCCTCCGCAAGGGCCTCTGCAGTCGGCGCATGACGGTCGTAAACCGCCTTCACCTCATATCCCAGATCGTGCAGACGGCGCGCCATGTTCGCCCCCATCCGTCCCACTCCGACAAATCCAATCGCGGCTTGTTTCATCGCCGCAAACTTGCCGGGTCCAATCCGAACGCGCAATCCGAAGTTTTGCCCGGTCGCAACGGGTTGCTCCCCGAGCAACCCGAAGCGGGATTTTCGCGATAAAACGATTCGACCCGCCGGCGGGGCCTTCCGAAGAAGGCCTCACGCCCGGCGGGTGGAACGCTGGGCCGAAACCCATTTTGTTTTCTCCCCCCGGAGAACGACATCTGATTTGCATATCATGTGCCACATTCTTCCGATCCTTGTAAGGTCTTGATGATGCAATCTTTCAAAATCGGTCCGCCGGACCCAATGGATTTGATCAATGAGCATCTCACGTAAAATTTGCACGATGTTTTGCTAAATTTGCATGAATCCATACGTGGTTCTACCTGGGACGACGCTCGTCCCCGGGGGGCATTCGTGACAATTGAAATTTCGCTTTCACCCGTTGGATAAACGGCTTACTTCTCATTCATGGTGAATCTCCGGGGCTGCCATCCCAGTGGACGACCTTCTTTCTCCTGGGCTGCAACCGGACGTTTGACCCGCATCCTTTATGAAAATTGATATTCCAGCCGGTCTTGACCGCACTCGGATTTTCTGGGGCGAGATCACTCCCTGTGAGCAAATGGTTCAGAAGAACTTTTCATGGAATACATACTCAGCCTGCTCGACCGCGCCCGTAAGGACGGCCGTCGGGTCGGGCATTTGGTGAGATGGTCGCGGTCCTCTGGGCTCAGTGGTAATCCTTATGATACCGGCTCCTTTTACGATTTCCAACCGTCAGGCACATGGCTGGCATTCGAACTTTGCCATTACTCCTATCCCTCATGAGAACTCAGTCAGCCGAGGAGATGCTGCAATTGTTCGCCATGCAATTCGGAGATTTCACCGAAAAGGTATTCCTCCAAACCGCAGATGATGAGCCGGCGGATGGGGGCGCGCCGCTCGTGGTGAGGGCGGGTGCGCAGCCAATCACAAGCCCGAAGCTCCTCCCATCGTCCCTCCACCCGCCCCCACAACAAATGTGTCGTGGCTCCTTATCGGCGGATTCGACCCCGCAGGCGGATCGCTGAGGATGCGGACGTCCGAAGAGCACATCCGGCGTCGCTGGCACGCCTTTCAGGGTGCAAATCCAAGATCACCCAACCCGGGGTGGTCGTCGCGATGGCTCCTCGACTCCCGGGCTACCACCTGAAATCCTTTCAGGATAAAGATTTCCGGCGTTTCATTGCGCCAATCCCCAAGGCATTGGGGCTAATCCGAGAATCCGCCTTGCCCACCCGCGATCTTCTTCCTAGCGTTCGCGTCCCGATGTTTGACCGGAATGTGAAAACCCTTCGCCTCCGTGCCGCCGCACTGGCCGGATTCGGCTGCTTCCTGCCGTTTCCGCTGGCATTCTCCCAGGAAGCACCGCCCGTATTGCCCGCGCAATTCGACCCTTCCGACGTGTATTTCCAAGGCTTTCTCGCGTCCCGGGCGGCCGAAACGCTGGAGGCGGAAGGCGATTTTGCCGCGGCTTGGGAAAAACTCGAGCAGGCGAGAAAACTCTTCCACTCCGTCCGCCTGTATTTCCCCGACTGGAAACCGGAAATGGTCACAGGCCGCAGCGAAAAAACCGGCGAGTCTCTCGCCAGGATTCGCCCGAAAGCTGAGGAACAGCGATTGAAAGAGCAAACCGTGGTTGCCGAGCTCGAAGGGGGTGACCGGATGTCGGGAACCACCATCGACCCGGCGGAAGGCGTCCTGCCCCTTACCCCTGGCATCCTTGAAGTAGAGCCACTTGCCGCCCGCCGCCTTTCCGACGCACAGGCCGAGGTCGAGAGGCTCCGGGGTTTGTTGGAAGATTCGAACACCCCTCCGTCGGAGGCCTCCCGCACCGCTTCCCGGCTGCGGGATGTCGCCCGCCAGCGCGACCATCTCCAGAGACAGCTCCAAGCCGCGGAAACCCACATGCAGTCCCTTCGCTCGCGCCTCGCCTCCAGCCCGGTGGAGAACGAGATGAAGTCGCTCAGCGACAAGATCGCAGGGCTCGAACAAGAGCGTCAGGCCATGGCCAAGGCGCTCAATCAGAGCCTCGGTGCCCACACCGAGTCCATCGCCCGCATCCGCACGCTGGAGACCGATCTGAACATCATGCGCCAGAAGCAGGCCGATCTCGAACGCGATCTGAAGACCGAGCGCGAGATCGCCAAAGAGGTCGTCGCCGGCCAGAGGCGGCAACTTCAGGAACTTGACCAGCAGTTGAAGCAGAAGGACGTCGAACTGGCCCAGGCCAACGAACAGATCGCCGGGCTCCGCCAGGAACTCCGGGAGAGCCGCGATGCCTTCGCCCAGTTGCGGGACGAGCGCGACTCCCTGCTCCGCGAACGGGACCAGATGGCAGCCCTGCTCAAACTCAACGAGTCCAGCCGCATCCAGGATCTGATCGAACAGAACATGGGCCTCGCGAAAGATCTCCGCGAAGCCAGCGAGAAGGTCGAGCGCCTCAATCTGGACAACAACTCCACCAAGGACCAGCTCGCCAACGCCCGCAACGACCTGACGATCGCCAAGGCCCGCATCAACAAACTCCATCAGGAAAAGCGCGCACAGGATCAACGCCTCGCCGATCTGGAAAATCGCCTGAAAGCGGAAGAGGTCGCCCTCTCGCGCGGCCAGGCCAGTGCGGACCCCGCCGAGGTCGAAGTCCTGCGGGACATCATCCGGCGCCAGCTCCGCGTCCAGGAGCGCCGCCGCCAGGCACGCGACCTCCTTGTCGCCGCGGCGAAAGAACTCGGCGCGAAGGACGAAAAGCTCGCCCAGGCAATCGAGCTCTTCGATGGCCAGAAGATCGTCCTCTCGCCCGAAGAACAAAGGCTCATCGCCGACAAGCAGGTGGACGGCGAGTTCATTTCGCCTTTCGCCCGCGACCGGGCCACCGTCGGCCGGGCTACGGAAGACTTGAACCGCGAGCTGGCAAGCTACGACCGCGCCGCCACCAAGGCTTTTGCCTCGGATCGCTATCATCCGGCCAAAGAACTCTTCCAGATGATGGTCGAGGCGAACCCCGGCGATTCCTCCGCCTTGTGCAAACTTGGCGTCGTCCACCTCAAGCTCGAGGACCCGGCCTCCGCGGCTGAGACCTTCCGCCGCGCCGTCGAACTGAACACCAGCAATCCCTACGCCCACCTGATGCTCGGCTATTCCCTCATGACCCTCGGTGACCTCCCCGCCGCTGAGACAAATGTAAGCCGCAGCGTGGACCTTGCGCCCGACGACGCGAAAAGCCGCATTCTTCTGGCCGATATATCCTTCCGCCTGAGCCGCCCCGAGGAAGCGGAATCCCATTACAAAGCCGCCATCTCCGCTGATCCGCTGCTCAGCGAACCCTACTACAACCTCGCTTACCTTTGCGCCCTCGACAAACGCATGGAAGAGGCGAAAGCATACTACAGCCAAGCACTCGAACGCGGCGCGCTTCCGGAGCCCGCCCTGGAACAAAAACTTTTCGGCCAATGATTTCCCGGTTTCTCATCTTGATTCCCATCCTCGCTGTCGCCGCCTGCTCCACGGGGGGAGACAGCGGCTCCACCTCCGCGTCCACTTCCACCGGAGCCCGCATCCGGGATGCATCGGAATGGGTCGATGAAAATGCGAGGGACAGCGGCTTCAAGCAAGACGCCAGCGGCAATATGGTCCCCAAAAGCGATAAACGCTCCTCCTTTGAAACCAACCGGAAGTCCGCCTACTTCAAGGGGGAATACAACAAGAAGGAGTTCAAAACGGCAGACTACACGAAAAAGTCCTGGTGGGGAAAAAGCGAATACGCCCGCAAGTCCTATGCCGGAAATACCGACGGCAGCCGCTTCCAACAAAGCTCCCGGCTACAGGGGCTGACATCGCGAGAGGCCGGAACCAGCGCCCGCCTCCCCGGCACCTACGACACCGGCAGCTACGCCACCAGTACCGCCAACGAAGCCGGTTCCACCCGGTTGGGCCGTCCTTCCGATGCCGAATCCGACGTCCGCCGCCGCGTTTTCACGGAACCCTCGGTCATCGAGTGGCAGGCCCAACGCCAGATGACGGTGGGGAAGTCCCGCGGCATCCTGGGGCGGTAGAATGAAACTTTTCGGTCCTGACTCGCCCTGCCTGCTGGCGGAAGGAGCGGCATATCTATCCAATTCCAGAACGCTGGTTGTCGCCGATCTCCATCTCGGCAAATCCGCCGCCTTCCGCGCCCGCGGCCTCCCCGTTCCGGAAGGCGACAACCAACGCGACCTCGACCGCCTCGGTGACCTGATCGAGCGCCACTCCGCCGCACGACTCATCATCGCGGGCGACCTTTTCCACGCACCCTCAGGGATCTCATCCGAACTCGAGGGCGCTCTGGAAAATTTCCGGTCCCGCCACCCGATTTCCATCGAGCTCGTTCTTGGCAATCACGATGCGAAACTGAGGGAACTTCCCGCAAATCTCCACGCGGTTCCCTACCTCGATGTCGGCCCCCTCCGCATCATCCATGATCCCGCCGATGCTTCGCCCGGTTTTCTCCATCTCGCCGGGCACCTCCATCCCGTCGTGCGGATTCCCGATGGCAAACGCACCGCCCTCCGCCTCCCCTGCTTCCTGTGGCGGAAAAACACCCTGATTCTCCCCTCCTTCGGCAGCTTCACCGGCGGCGCCATTATCAAGCCGGAACCCAACGACCGGATTTTCGTCGCCCATCTCGGAGCCGTCATCGAACTTCCCGCCGCATTGGCCGGTTGATCAATTCTCCAGCACGATCCGGTGCCGGGCTTTCCCCGCCCGCGGATACTCGATCCCCGCGTTCACGTCCATCCATCGCAAACGACTCGATGACCGGAGCGATCCCATGGCGTGCGCAAGTCCAGCATCGCCATCACGCTCACGGGTGAACCTGGCGGCTAATCTTCTTCTTCTTCCTTGGCGAGCAACTTCCCATCCAGTTCATACAGGTCCGGATAAACCCGGATGGTGGGAGAACCATCGTCATCCCACTCCGGAAAGGCCGTGAGATAAATGATATAAACATTCAGCGGATTCTCCACCTCCACGACCTCGGTTTCCTCGTTGTCCAGCTTGTCCTCCACCTTGGACTTATCCCAACCCTGGGGACCGAGGACATACTCGGCCAACGCCGCCGGATCCTCGACGCGGATGCAGCCGTTGGAAAAGTCCCGTTCCGATTCCTCGAACAACTCCCCCTTGGGCGTATCGTGCAGATAGATCGCGTAGTCGTTCGGAAACAAAAACTTCACGTTGCCGAGCGAGTTACCAGGCCCCGGCTTCTGGCGGATGAACAGCTCACCGTCCTCCACCCGCGAGAGCGCGTCGCTACTGACGGAAACCGCTTCGTCCGCGCCGAAATCCGCCACAATCTCATACCGATTCTGTTCAAGATACCCGGCGTTTTCGCGCGCTTTGGGAACGATATCACGCTTGGCGATCGAGATCGGCACATTCCAAGGTGGGGCGAATTCCAAGGTCTCCATCACATCGCGGAAAACGGGAGTCTGTTGTTCACTTACCGTTTTCCCCACGATCACTTTCATCTGCAACTTCGGACTGCTTTCCCCTTCGAAGGCGAACACCTGCGTCGAAGGAATGTTGACAATGATATGGCGTTCTCCCGGTTCATCGGGAAGAAGCCGCGCGCGGTGGAGGTTGATGCGCAGGACCTCCAATTCGTCTTCCGGGCTTCGGTTCAACTCCGTCAAGGTATTTGGTCCGAGGATTCCATCCGCAGCGCGTCCGTTCCGTTGCTGGAAGCGCTTCACCGCCTCCGACAAATCCTCAGTGAAGATCGTTCCTGCCGCCCCTTCCGCGTCGCTATCGAAATACCCCTCTTCCTTCAGGCGCCGGGCCAGCACCTCCGCTCCCTCATAACTTTCGCCTGATTTGACGATTTCCCCCTCTTGGATCGGAGGGATCTCCTCAAATGCATCCTGTAGTTTCTCCAGGTTCTTTTCCATATCTGAAAAATGCTTCTGAAGTTGCTCATAAATGGCGTTCTTCGGCACGAACGATTCCAACAACGCGTCACCATCCTCCGCCGAGACATCTGTCAGGTCCGCGACTGCCGCGGATTTTTCCTTGTCAGATTCCTTGCCGGGAACGTCGCCCTCGTTCCATTTGGGCCAATGACCCTCCAGTTCGGGCGGCCCCTCGCGCAGCAGCCGCCGTGCGTGGAGAATCCTGACGGCGGAGGTCAGCCCGTTCGCGTCCTCATCGAGCCAGCGGAGCGCTTGCGGAGTAAAACCGTGCAGGACCATGAATCCGCGAATCTTTTCGGCTCCTTCACGGTCGCCGAAATCAGGGAGCTCCACCTCCCCATATTCGCCGGAATGCAACTCTTCAAGTTCCTCCACGAGCTTCCCCTTTCTCTCTTCGCTGAGGTCCAGCGCCTCCAACATCGGTTCCACCCGCTCCCGCACCTCGTCCCGGGAAATCGATTCGACCTTAACGGACTCCGCCATGGCCATGCCCAGCGGTAGAAGCGCGGCGACCGCCAGAATGCCGCCGACGCGGTGGTTTCGATGAAGTTTCATCCTCCATCGTAGCCGCAGGCGCCCGTCCCGCAATGGCAGGTCCATCCGCATGATTTGGCCAACCCTCCACCCGGCACATCCGGTCGGCATGTTAGAAAGCGACGCCGATGGCGAAATGGAACGTCCCGTTCGGTTCGCCGGAATCCCGGGTGAGGTTGTGACCGTATTCCAGGCGGACCGGGCCGATCGGCAACTCAAGCCGCAAACCAAGACCCGCCGCCAGCTCGATTTCCGCCGCACCCAAGTCATCGAAACTTCTCGCGAGCGTGCCTGCATCCACGAAGGCGACCCCTCTCAAGGGCCCTGCAATATCGCGCACCATTTCCACATTCGCCGTCCATGACGCCTCACCCCCGGTGGCAAAACTCCCCACCCGCGGGCCCAGCTCGCGCTCCGGAAAGCTGCGGACGCTCCTCGCGCCGCCATTGAAAATACGCAGGTCGATCGGCAGTTCGGAACTCTCGCCGGAGGGGAGCACCGCAGCGATCTCCGCCCCGACCCCAAGATCGAGCTTTTTGCTGATGGGATAATACCAGCCGCCAGTGAGCGCTCCCTTGACATATCCGACGTTCGCGTCGCTGGAAACCGCCGCGCCGATTTCCAGCGGCATCCTCAGATGCCAGCCTCGTTTCGGCAGCACGGGGCTGTCCCGGTAGTCGAGCACCTGGGTGAAGCGGAGCTTCGGATTGGTATAACTTGTCGGTCCCAGTTCCGCCCTCGGCAAGCCGTCGGCGCTCACATTGAGATACGAATACCC
>JBBSJY010000134.1:0-12931 GCA_038256845.1 Verrucomicrobiales bacterium
ATCATCAAAACCGCATCTTGCACGGAAGTCAGGCTGCATTTGCATGCACGGACCGCTGGCAATCTTTATAAATTACTGGATACCAATACTATATTATAAGGCACACCGTGAGCAAAACATCTGGTTCGAAACACGACCCAGATCATGAAACCACTCTCTCATTTCAAGTTTATCGCCCTGCTTGGAGCACCACTGATGTTCCTCAGCAGTCCGGCGTCGGCCGCAGAAGAGCCCAAGGCTGACCAATCCGAAGAGGCATCCGCCGATGCCGCTGCCGCGGAATCAAAGCCCCCGGGAAATGAAGAAAGTCCGTCCGACGAGAAACCCGAACCGGCTGAAGTGGAGGATGAACCATCTGACGACGAGGGAGAGCCACTGACGGACGATGTCGGCGAGGAAGTTCCGGAGAACGAGCCGGCTGCGGAGGAAACCGCCCCTCCGGACAAAACCGAAGGAACTGAAAAACCGGCAGAGCCGTCGGAGGCCGAGGAGGCGCCCGTCGAAAAACCCAACCGTCGCACGCAAACCGCACCCCGGGAGCGTGAGAGACCCGCGCGACCCGCCGCTCCCGGCCGCGAGCGTGCCCGTGAGATGCGTCCTCCCGCAGCGAAGGGAGACAAGGCTGCCGACCCACAGACCGAAACGGCCGAATCCCGCGAGCGGCCGAAAGACGCGCCCGCAGCTGAGAAGGAAGCTCCGAAGCCCGCCGACTCTCCGAAGCCCGGCGAACCGGAAATGCCCCCTGCCGCCGAGCAACCTAGAGAGCCTGCCGAGCAGGCGGAAAGATCCCCCCGCGGCAAGTCCGCCCAACCGCGCCCCGTCCCCGCAACCGAAGAGGCACCCGTCGATCCACCTGCGGTGTCCCGCAGTGAAGACATGCCGCCTGCGGAGGAGCCAACGGCCGAATCACCGCCATCCGAGCCTGAGCAGCAAGCTGAAATCCAGGTCCAGGAGGCGACCCGCGAAGTGGAACGCGAGATCGGCCGACGTGCGGCCGACATCAGTGGCCGTGAAGATGCCCGGGCGTTGATCGACGAAATTATCGGCGCTGAAAGCCGCATTTCGCGTGCGGAAATCGAACGCGAAGATCGCATCCGTCCGCGCATGGACGATCGCCGCCGCCGTGGATCCGAAAGGGGGCCGGAAGTTTCCCCCGAGCAGCGGCGAGACGCGGTCGCCTACTTCCAAAGACGCCTGCGCGGCGAGGGTGGCGACACACCGCCCCCGATATTTTTTCGTCAATCTGAATATCGCCGCGACGGCAGGGACCTTCCCCGCGTGCAGCGCGAAGTGATTGAGGAACGTGTCGAAATCCGCCAGCCGCGATACCTGAACGAAGGGCGGCGCTATGTGCACTTCGATTCACGCGCTTCCATCCCCGCGATACTGCTTGCGGCCCAAGCGATGAACCGTGTGAGGTTCCAGCCCGCGCGCGAGATCGCTCCGATGTTCTACGAACGGGGCGGAGTCCCCGCTCCCCAAGACAGTCCGCTGCCACCGGCAAACTACCGCGACGAGAACGCCCTTGCCGTTTCATATTCCGTCGACGAAGCCTCCTTAATCACCAGCGACGACATCCTTTTCAAACAAGGCTCTACGCAATTTGCGGATCCTTTCTCCTATGAGATCGTTTCCACACTGGCGGACGCAATGAAAGAACTTCCCCAGGAGGAACGGTTTGCGATCGAAGGTCACGCTTCGGCTGAGGGCAGCTATGATTCCAACATGATCCTGTCGCAGCAACGCGCGGAGCGAATCGTCCGCGAAATGGTCCGTCGGGGTGTTTCGCCCTATCGTCTCCTTCCCGTAGGCTACGGAGAAAGCGAAGCTCGTCACCCCGCAAACGCGGCGGAATCCCTTCGTCAGGAGGACCGTCGGGTCATGGTGTTCCGCCTCAATGAGGAACCGATGGCCAATCGCTAAACTCCTCGATATTGGACTGAGGACTCAGGGTTCTTTCACTTCATTTGCGACCACTTGGAAGGTTTCGATCGAGTGAAGCCCGAACACCGTCGTCAGCGCGCAATCACCGGCATCCTTGCCCATCGCCATCGGGATCAATCCGATCCTTCTCGTGTTATGCCTCGGGTCGAACGCATACCATCGCCCACCCAGATAGGCCTCAATCCAAGCGCTGAAATCCATCGGAGCCGGATCAGCCGGAACTCCGATGTCGCCTAGATATCCGGTGACATATCTTGCCGGGATGTTGAGACAACGGCAGAGTGTGATCGCCAGATGGGTGAAATCCCGGCACACGCCGGTCCCTTCACGGAGAGATTCCAGCGCGGTCCGGTTCGAACGCGCCCTAAGGTAATCGAACTGCAGGCGCTCATGGGTGAAATCACAAATTGCCTGCACCTTGTTCCACCCTCCCACCACGCCGCCGAATCGGTTCCATGCGAGATTCAACAGCTCGCTATCGGCCTCACAATAGCGGCTCGGTTGCACGAACGGCAGAACATCCAATGGCAATTCCCGCACATCCGAATAAGGGGTTTCGGGCGCAATGTCGTTCAGTTCGCCGCGATCGCTCACTACCGCGCGGTTCGTGAATCTAACCAGGCCCGCCTCCACCGAAATCCGCCCGCAGCGGTTGCCAAAAACGTCCAGGTATTCCTTGACGGGAACATCCGGTTCGATCCTGACGTTCTCGGGGTCCACCAGATCCATTTCCCGGGAAGGGTGAATTCGGAGCGCAAAAAGTATCGCGGTCGGAAGGTTCACCCGCAGCGCAATGTCATAGCCGATTTCAATTAACATGGTGATTTCAGGTGTAAGATCGAGCGAAGCAGCAGCCGGGCTCCAACAACCAACGCGCGCTCATCCACATCGAAGGTCGGAGTATGCAACGGGGTGACCATCCGATCCGGATATTTGACTCCGATCCGCATCATGCAGCCCGGGATCTTTTCAAGATAGTCCGCAAAATCCTCTGCTCCCAGTCCAGCGGCCCCCGTGGTGAGCACCGCATCGTGCCCCAGAATGTCCTTCGCAGCCGCCGCACACCTCTCGGTGACTGCCGGATCGTTCACCACTCCCGGAATCCGCCGTTGGAAATCCACCACGAGCTTCGCGCCGAAGCTCGCTCCGATGCCTTTGCAAATCTGCTCGAGCTTTTCCTCTGCGGCCACCGCCGCGCCGTTGTCGAGGGCACGGATCGTCCCGCCCAGTTCGGCCGTCTCCGGAATCACGTTCGTCGCGTGGCCCGCACGAATCATACAAATGCTCACCACCACCGGAGTCCGAGAATCGACGTGGCGAGGGATCGCCTGATAGACCTGGGTAATCAATGCGGCGGAGACCGCGATCGGATCGACCGTCAAATGAGGCCGTGCCGCATGACCGCCACGGCCCTCGATCCGGATCTGGAAATCCTGGCAACTCGCCGATTGCTGCCCTGCCACCGCCGCCGCTTCCCCTACCGGAAGGCTCGGATCCACATGCAGCGCGATGACTGCGGACACTCCGTCTATCGCGCCGTCCGCGATCATTCCCAACGCCCCATCGCCGGCCTCCTCTGCGGGTTGGAAAATTCCGCGCACAGCCACCGGCGACCCCGCACGATGCATTGCCAGCATTGCACCCAGCAACATCGCCGTATGCGCATCGTGCCCGCAGGCGTGCATCACCCCCGGGTGCCGCGATGCATGGGAAAACGCATTCTCCTCTTGGATGGGCAACGCATCGCAATCCGCGCGCAGGCCGAGTCTCATTTCAGTGTCCGAGTTCCCGAGATCGACTAACAGCCCACGATTGCCCGATCCCATCCGATAGGGAACCGCTTCCAAATCAAATTGTTGGGCGACATACGCGGTGGTCGCGAACTCCTGCAAGCTCAGCTCCGGATGCTGGTGGAGATGACGCCGGAATTCCACCAACCGCGGCGCGAGCTTTTCCAACTCCACGTCAATTCTCTCCCACGCTGAAACAGCGGAGGCAGCGTCGGATTCTAACGTTGGGGAGGACTTGGGCAGGATGGATTCATAGCACTCCCTGTTCCGCCGGACATGGAAACTTTCACCGGCCGCTTGCGGAACACGTCCAACAAAAAACCGGCCCCCGCAAGGCGGAGGACCGGTTTGAGATCATTCGGGCCGATCAATACTGATAGTTCAGATAGAAATTGAACTGTCCGCCTTTGTCAGCCTCGTCATCCGGAGATGAAACCGGAATGGCGTAGTCGAGCGCAAGCGGAAGCGGGCTGATTGGCAGCTTCAGGCGCACCCCGATACCCACATCGCTGTAGAGATCGCTCGGACTGGGATCCCACGCTCCGGAATTCACAAAGCCCGTATCGTAGAACACCGCCGCGCGGACGGTTTCGATGATCGGCACGGTGTATTCCATTGAAACGAAGCCGAGTGACTGTCCGCCAAACACCTCGTTGGTATTCCCCGGGCCCGTGTCGCGCGGCCCGATGTCGCGGAACTCGAAGCCCCGCAAGGTCCGGCCGCCACCAAGGAACAGGCGCTCGAAGATGGGAACGTCGCCACTGAGCGCGTCCACGAACGCAATCTCTCCATTGACCGAGAAAATCGTGTCCCAGCGGAGATTCCAATACTTCTGACCTTGCATCGAGAGCGTCACGGTATCGACGTCGCCGCCGAGGACGGTGCCGGCAAACGTCAGTCCGATATCCACTTTCCCCCCGCTGCGCGGCAGGATGGCACTGTCGCGGGTATCATAGACATAGTTGAATGCCAGGGCGCTGCGGATGTAATCGCCGTCCTCTTTCGCAAAGGCGGATGTCGGAGGCACCGAGCCGTCCACATCGATATCGATTTGCTCGAGGCGGTATTCCCCTTTGATTGAAGCCCTGTCCCCCAGCGGCTTTCTCAGGAAAACCGAGGCTCCCACATTCTGTTGTTCGTAAAAATCGCTGAAGTAGGTCGATTGCCGGAAGAACACCTCGCCGCCGAGAGCGAGCTGCCGGTCCATGAACCATGGCTCCACCAGCGAGACGCTGAACTCGCTGCGCTCGGAACCCAGCCTCAGGTTCATCGCGAACCGCTGCCCGCCGCCGGTGAAGTTCCACGGATTGAAAAGGTCGAAGTTCGCCTGCTCCAATGTCAGGAAACCGACGATGTTGTCGATCGAACTGAATCCCACACCGACACCCACCGAACCGGTCGCCCGTTCCTCGACGAGGACGTTCACATCGCGATATCCGGCACCACCGGGAGAACCGCTGACCTGCACATCGCTAAAGTATTGCAGGCCTTCCAGGCGGGACTGCGTGGTATCCAGTTCCACCGAATTGAATTGGTCGCCCGGCTTGAGAGGGATCTCGCGACGGATCACTTTGTCCTTCGTCTTCGTATTGCCCTGAATGTTCACCCGGCCCACCCGGAAACGGCTGCCCTCGGTCACCCGGTAAGTGATGCTGACCTGGTTGGGACCGGCATCGCGGATGTCCGGAGTCACCAACGCGTCGGCATAACCACGCGACCCGTAGAAATTTCGGATGGTCGTAATGTCCGCGCGCATTTTCTTGGAGGAATAGGCGTCGTTACCCGTCAGGGTCAGCGATGGGTAAAGCTCTTCGGGAGTGAACACCGTCATCCGCCCGAAACCCACCCCTGCCACCGTGTACTTATCACCCTCGTTGATGGGTATCACCAAATCCACCCGGCCGTCCTTGACCGGTTCGCGCCGGAACCCCGGGCTGCTCGCACGGAGATATCCCCGGCTGCGATAGTAATCGAGGATCGCATCCATATCCTCGTCCAGCTGGTCGGCTTCGATCCGGCCCGACTTCGTCAGCCATGAGAACCAACCCTTCTCCTTCACTTTCATCTCCTTGCGAAGTTCCGGGTCGGTAAACACCGTATTGCCTTCGAATCGAATCCTGCGGACCTCGTTCTTCGATCCCTCATCAATGATGAAAATCAGATCCGAGAGCCCCTGCTGTCCGGTCGCCTGGGTCCGGTGGGTGACCACCACATCAGGATACCCATAGCCCTGATAGTACGCTTCGATGTTGCGACGGGCTTCCAGGATTTGCTCGTCGCTCAGAGCCCCGCCGGCTTCCAACTTGGACTCGCGTGCCAGTTTCTGGTCCGAAAAAATCGTGTTTCCCGCAAACCCAACTCCCCCAAGGCCCGGCCGTGTGGTCACCTCCGCGATCACACGCACGTTTTCGCCCACCGCTTCCGCCAGGAAACGGACGTCGTCCACCAGACCGGACTCATACAGTGACTTGATGTCTTCATCCAGACGCTCCGCCCGATAGGTTGTGCCCGCCCGCGTGCCCATCAGATTGCGGATGCGCTCCTCGTCGACGGTCTTTTCCCCTTGGTAGCGGACCACCACTTCCGAAATGTTTTTCCCCTCGAAGTCCTGAGCGTGAAGCACCCCCCCGAGGGAAAGTGCGACGATCGGGGAAAGAGCTGCGAATCGGCCGAAACCGGAGGCCACGATAGGTGCGGGAGAAATGGGTAGTCGCATGCAGGTGTTCTGGTTGCGCAATAAAGCCCGTCAAGCCCCCTTTCCGTCAAGGTTCAATAAGACCCTTTCAAATCCCCGCCTGCGGGTTCACGCGCCGCTGAAGTCCTTGCCGGATACGGCACCCTCCGTTACATCCCCCTTGTGCTTACGATCAAAAAGCTTACCAAGACCCTCGGCGGCCGCACCCTCCTCCGCGAGGCCGAAATGTCGATCAACTGGGGCGAACGCGTCGCCCTCGTCGGCCCTAACGGAGCCGGCAAATCCACTCTGTTCCGCATGATCCTCGAAGAGGACCAACCTGATGAAGGCACCATCGAGCGTGACGAATACGCCATCACGGGCTACCTCCCCCAGGAAGCGGGCGAACCGACCGATGAGACGATCATCGAGATCGCGATGGGCATCACCCCGGAAATGATCGGCCTGCTCCGGACCATCCGCGAGCATGAGAAAACCGGCGATCTCTCCAGCCCGGAATTCGCCAAGGCCCAGGACCAGTTCACCCTCCTCAACGGCTATCAGCTAGAGCCCAAGGCGAAAAAAATCCTCGCCGGTCTCGGTTTCAAACAGGAGGACTTCCACAAGCCCGCCCGAGAGTTTTCCGGCGGCTGGGTCATGCGCGCCCACCTCGCGCAGCTCCTCGTCATGGAGCCCGACCTCCTGATGCTAGACGAGCCGACCAACCACCTCGACCTGATCTCCCTGCTCTGGCTCCAGCGTTATCTGCTGAACTACTCCGGTGCCATCCTCATGATTTCCCACGACCGCGATTTCATGGACACCATGATCGAGACCGTCATTGAAATCGATCCCGACGCCGCCCAGCTCATTTCCTACACCGGAAATTACACCTCCTACCTTGATCAGCGGGAAAAGCGCTATGAACAACTGGTGCAGGCGTATCGCAACCAGCAGAAGGAAATCGATCGCGTCCAGGAATTCATCGACCGCTTCCGCCAGGTCTCGTCCAAAGCGGCGCAGGTCCAGTCCCGGGTCAAAAGCCTTGAGAAGCTCGATCGCATCGAGAAACCCCGGACGCCGCGCAAGCCGTTCAAGTTCGCCTTTCCCCAGCCTCCCCGGTCCAACCAGAAGGTCATCGAGTTGGAAAAGGTCGGCCAGGCCTACGGCAAAAAGCGCGTTTACAAGGACCTCGACGTCACCGTGGAGCGGGGAGACCGCATCGTCCTCGTGGGCCCCAACGGCGCCGGCAAAACCACCCTCCTCAAACTCCTTGCCGGGGAACTGCCCATCGATTCCGGCAAGCGCGAGCCCGGCTACGCCACCAAGATCGGCTACTACTCCCAGCACCGCGCCGAGGCTCTCACTGAGGACAACACCGTGCTCGAAGAAGTCATGGGAGCCTGCACCACGCTCCGCGAGGAGGACGCCCGCGCCATCCTTGGCACTTTCCTTTTCCGCCGTGCCGACGTGGAAAAGCGCTGCGGCGTCCTCTCGGGCGGCGAGAAATCCCGCCTCAACCTGGTCAAGTTCCTCGTCGATCCGCCGAACCTCCTCCTCATGGACGAGCCCACCACCCACCTCGACATCCTTTCCATCGACTCCCTCGTCTCCGCCCTCAAGAATTACGAAGGCACCCTCGTTTTCATCTCGCACGACGTCCATTTCATCCGGACCCTCGCGGAAACCACCCTCCATATCACCCGCAACGACAAGAAGCCTGAGGACGGAGCCATCGTCACCCGCTATACCGGCGGATACGACTATTTCCTCGAGAAATCCGGTCTCGCCGACGACCGCGGAGCCGTGACGGCTTGATTCGTGGCGGCGGCTTGCGGTCTGCGAACGCCGCACTTTACTCGGAGGCTGGATAGCGTTGGGAATGAGCGACGATCAGGCTCAAAAGGGAGATGGGCGCGCTCGTTGGGTGCCTTTTGAGCGAGGCGCATAACATCCGTCTTAGATGGGTTACACTGCTGTGACCTACCGACGCGGAAGACTGTTTCGACGAACTCAAAAACCAATGGGGGGGCTGGACGCGCAGGCTCGCCTCCAGGCGTCTGATGGCCAACCTCCACCCGCGCAGCACCTCGTCCCGCAGCCGCGCCAGTTCCGCCCAGCGCTCCGCCCCGATCAACTCCTTCAGCCACCCCGCCGCCACCGGGATCCTCAGCGCGTTCTCCCGCAGCGAACGCTCCAACTCCACCATCAACCTTGGCTGCCGCGGCTCGCGGCAGGCCGTTTTGCCTACCCCGACTCAACGGAACCCATTCGTTCCAACCCCTCGCCCTCGCGACTCCGCCAACCCAATGATCCCAGCGGGGATCAACGCCTGTAGCCGGTGGTTGAGCGAAGCGACACCACCGGAAGACAATTCAAAGCCTCCCCGCATCCCTAGGGATGCCACCACCGCGTTCTGTTCCCCACAGAGCTTCGAACGATCAATCGATGCTGAAGAACGGCTCCCACTTCCGCTGGACCGATGACGGCCCTGCCGACGTCGCCATCCGCCAGTATTATCGACAGACCGCTTGTTACGTCACACGCTAGATCCGCGAGCCCACTCACCATCACCCCCGGCGAGATCCCCTGCGAGGGCATCATCCAACTCGCTCGTCCACCACCGCCCCCCTTCCATATCGATTTCATGAAGCCCATCGAGCCGCCACGGCAAGCCATCAAGGAGTGGATTCCCCACGACGAATCGAACCTCTCTACTGGTTCAACCGACCCCGGCGTCCCTCCACCCCCTTCCAACTCCGACCCGGAAGTCTTCGACCGAAGCCCGATGTGGCCGTCCCCTTTCCCCCGCCCTCCGGTCCGGCCACCCCCCTCTTTCAATGGCCTTTACCCCACAATCAAATTTCTAGCAGCCATTCTTGTCTACCCTTTTTTCCTTTCTTTTTGGAAACCTGTCAGAATCGCTTACACCCGCTTATTCAGTATCCGGGAAAACCTTACAGCAGCCGTGCCCAAATAGAGCGCGCTGAAAATTTTAGCTTCTATAACAAGCTTAATTCACGCCTTTTATAATTCTATCAGTAAACATGGCACTACTATTGCTCAATGCCCCCCGCAGGAAGAGCACGGTCCATAATATTGGGCAATTCCAATCCCGACGCTCGCCCTCAACCCAACTACCCCCGCCATGACTAAATCACTACGTTCAATGTTCCTCGGCGCGACGCTCGCGCTTGCCGGGAATGCCTCCGCCACTTCCATCCTCTATTACGTTGATCATGCAGTGGGCACCGACCACATGGGAAGCGCGCTCGCCGCCCTTCCAGGAAGCTTCTCAGTGACCACGGCAACAAGTGGTGGAGACTTTTCAACCCAGCTTGGAACCGGCACCTTCGATGTCGCAATTCTCGCGATCCAAAACAGTGGAAGCTCGGCCTTTGGAGCTCTGGATTCGTTTGTCAGTGGCGGCGGCGCTGCGATCCTCCAGACCTGGCTGACCGCCACTGATCTCTCCGCATTTGATGCCAGCTTCACCGGCAGCGCCAATCAGAATCAAGTAACCGTGAGTGACCCTGCTCTGGCCGCGGGCCTGACAAGCAATCCTTTTTCACTGACTAACCCCGGTTGGGGCATCTACTCAACTGACCTCGGAACTGCTGGAGGAGGAAGCTCCGCTGCCGTATTTGAAGGTGGCGAGTCCGCCATCGTTGTTGGCAACGGAGGACGCACCATCGTCAACGGCTTCTTAACAGATACCATTACGGATGCCGCAGTCGCCGAAAAACTCTACACAAACCAGATCTATCACGTGAGCGGTGGCACTACCTCAGTTCCGGATGGCGGCGCAACCTTCGCCCTTCTCGGAATCGCCTTGGGTGGACTTTCCTTAGCCCGCCGCATGGCAGCCTGAGTTCCAACCAAACCTCATTCCCTTCAAACCTAGAGGGGCAGGACCGCATCAGTCCTGCCCCTTTTTTGCGTGACTTCTTCCCTAACCTTTTTCTCCTCCCGCCCCCGCGGCGCAACGCCGCGTCACATCCCCTTCCCTCCCGACTCCCAGCCGATCGGCCACCCACGCATTGCGAACTCTCGTCAGCGTCCTGATCAGGCTCGCCAACACCGCCTTCTCATCTAGCCAGCGGCCTCTCCCCTTGAGATCCCTCGCCCTCCCCGGCAATCCCAACCACTAGCGTTCGGAAAGAAAGGGTAAAATATGGAAGAGTTTGGTCCCGGAATTCGAACGTTCGCGAGCCAGCAAAGGCCATATCTGGGAAGTACTGCACCAACTCTCCCGCCGCCTCGTCCTCCGGTGCCGCCACCAGGTGCCGATTCGTGCTGGAAAACGGCTCGACTCTGATTCAGCCTCGGCCTAGCGTGCCGGCCCGATGCCGAAGACCGAGAAACACAGGATTCTGGCCGACCGGATGAGGGAAACTCGAGAGTCTTCCTCTTCCCAACTGATGTCGCGCGCCGAATTCCTGCAGCAGACACCACGGGAACTCCGGGTGACGAAAATCGGGGACGCATCTCGGAACGCCAGCGTGGAGCGCTAGCCGTCCGCTACCGGAGCGTGCGAGTCGAGAAGTTTCAGCGAGCCGAAGCGTGGGTACCTATGATAACGGCCTCCGGCAAGCTGGGCGTTGGCAAGCGAGTACCTTCTGCGGCTGGACCTGCATAACAATCTCTTCGGGGATGGCATCCGCGTGAAGGGATTGACGCGGGCGAACCGATTCGTGATCAGCCAGCCCACGCTCCGGGTTGGCGAGCCGTCGGAGAACGAGATCCGAAATACGCTTGAAGAAGCGGGCTGGATGCGGATCCTCGTCCCTCGCCAAGAACTACCCTACCAGCTCATGGGATCCGGGTGGTGGCACCCGGCCGAAGCTTTGGTGCTGTTGGACCCCCGAAAACCCAACTTCAAGAAAACCGACTTCGGTGTGCTGCCAATTGACCTGATTCTCGGCGACCTCACTCCAGAGCTGGAGACGGCAATCGCGCAGGCTTGAAGTCTCAACTTTGAGACGACCTTCCGACTTCAGACAGCCTCCCGCAACCGCCGCCCCGTCTGCGCCGTCGGCACCACCAACAGCACGGATTGCATTCTCTTCCGCCGCGCCGAAATCGCCGTAGCCCCAAGCGTTGAATGCGCGCCCCTTCCCAGCCGAGACGAACGGCTTGGGATCACAGCCCAACAATTCCACGGAGGGTCAACGGCCCGATCCATCCGCGAGCGGTGTGGTAGGAACGAAGCAGGAATCAATCGTTCTCGCAAAATCGCGGCTCCTCAATCTCTTCCCAAAGGGCCCCGACATCCACCGTCGGCGGCCCGAATTCTCCGAGGTAGCGATTGCTTTCAGCCGTCAGCACCTCCTTGCCACACTCCACGCAGCGGAGGTAATTCACCCGCGGCAACACCATCCTGCTCCCGTCCGTCATCGAATACTTCTCGTCCCGGGTCACCAGCTCGTACCTGCCATGAAAGCAGGAAAAGCAATGGACATTGATTTCCGAACCTGCGGATCTTCCGGCGCGCTCATTTCCCTATGAGATAGGGCCCGAAGGCTCGTCCGACAAGCACCCAGGCCACCGTGCGGGCTCCCCAATTCTGGGGCGCTTTGGCCCGTCGGGTCTTACGAAATGAGCCGGTGGCGTGAGCCACCGGAGACTCGCCGGAATGACAAAGGCGTCCCGGAGACTGCAGCAACTCCCCCGCCGTCTCCTCGTCCGCGCAGCCCGGCGTCAGCTCGTCCGAACCCGTCCCCTCCCGCGCCATGATCTCCACCGCCCGCCGCGCATGCGCCGCCAGTTCCACCCCGCCCGTCTACGGCCACCGCAGATCCCGATGCTCCCAAGCGTCTTGGGTCGGCCGACCCCACTCATCGAATGCTCTGCCTCCTCCTCCGGCGCCGCCACCAGCAAGTGACACTCCGCCTCCCCCCCTGCCGCTACACCAGCGCCCTCCGGAAAATCCCGCAATCCCGCGAAAACCAGCCGCCCGCGCGACCCTCGGAACGTTCCTCTTTCGCCGTGCCGATGTGGAAAAGCGCTGCGGCGTCCTCTCAGGCGGTGAAGAATCCCGTCTCAACCTGATCAAGTTCCTCGTCGAATCCGCCGAATCTCCTCCTTATTTCCCCCCAGTCATCCATGAGCATCCTCACCAAAGACCTGCGGGATACCACACTGGGCGGCCTTATCTTCCACGTTCTTGTTCCGCTGTCCTTGGTGACCCTCGGGATCGGCGGCCTCATTTCAGCCCGCGCACCCGTCACCGGAACCTCCGCAGTCCTTTACGGCGCAGGCTTCATCCTGCTCGGTCTCTCCAGCCTCAAACTCAAAGCGCGGCCGGTCGGGAACGACGATTCGCTCCGGTTGTGCGGGACCATCGCAGGATATCTCCTTATTGTCGGAGGAATGATATCCATGCTATGATTGCCTGTTGCCGTTCCCAGCCATCGCCCTCGTCAACCGTCCCGACGCTATGAAACTCGTCTTCGAACACATCGACTTCACCACCGCAGGCCACATCCAGTCGCTCCTCGAGGCCGAAGGCATCCCCACCCGC
>JBBSJY010000135.1:0-12720 GCA_038256845.1 Verrucomicrobiales bacterium
ACGTTAGGTAAAGAAATGAAGACTTTCGCGATCATTACCGCCGCGCTCGCACTGCTGTCAGGCATCATTGCGCGAGGAAGTTTCGGTCACGCGATCCTTGTGATGAGCTTGTTGATCTTCATCGGAGTTCCGATAGCGCTATTTCTGATTCTCTGGCTCCTATTTGGTTTGAAGCGCAGCGGTGGAATGCCCTCTGGATGGCGGAAGACAACGACGATATCGGCTGTGATTGGGGGAGGTCTAATCTTGTCTTTAGGAGCGGGTTCGCTACTTCATCACTGGGAGATTCGTGAGGTGAGGCAGTTCGTTGATGCGACTGTTTCGTCCCTCGACGAATATCATATCAGGCATGGCTCTTATCCATTAGCACTGGCAGAATTAGGCATCACGTCCGTCCCACCGCTTTTACAGGAATCCGGTGGTTACTCATCTACCGGGAACGCATTCAGCTTTGAGTATTGGGATGCGTCAAGGATGATGGATGGCTACGTGCTAAGAAGCTCTGACCGTGAATGGCGGCACTTTGACTAATGAAAAAGAAACCTAACAAGACGCAGATGGCGACGCCGAGCGGGCCGTCTGATTAAATTAAGAGCTTGACCCCGGCGCGCCATTGCTTTGACGTCAAGAATTGAACGACACAATGTTCCCATCAGATTCTCTTAAAAACGTCGGTTTAGACCGGCGATAAGCTCGCAGATTGTTCTGGCGAATATCGCCTTCTGGGCATCGGGAACTGCCTTGAGGATTTTCGCGGCCGTTACGACGGGCGATTCGGTCGGAGCGCTAACTTCCGTCGGAAAAGAGTCCTATGGCGCCTATTTGTTGTTCTCTGTCATCCTTGCCTTGGTCCTTGTCCCACTGATCTATTCCGCATTGGCAGTCTGGTGCGTTTCTGTAGTGGCGGCACCGGTGGGCTCATCCGCCAACAGCCTTTGCGGCTCTGCGGCTCCACGTCGCCCTCCACAGGCATACCAGTTGCTGGGGATTTCCCTTCTTCTACTGGGCAACCTCTCCAAGCCGTATCGCGCGCGGCCCCCCGGGCAACCGGGCTCCGCGTCACTCGTGAAGCACCCGCAGGCGCATGAAGCCTTGGCGGCGGCGTTGATCGCCACGTTGTTGCACCAGGTAGAGATCTCGTAATCGCCGTCATCGGCAGGTGGACCGGCCTGATGGACGCTGGCGGCAGAATCCGGGGTGCCAAGTTCCGGCGGGCTGGCGGCCGCTTCGGGGATCAGGACGACGCCGGGGCGGTCCTTGAGGACGCGGGCGCCGAAGCCGAGATACGTTTTCCCATCGTCCTAGCCGATCTCGTCCGCGTCGAAGACCACCGCCGGGGACCAAGCCGCTGGCACCATCGAGGCGGCCGGTGCCCAGCAGCCATTCGGTCCCGTTTGGCAGCCCGTCGCCATCGGCATCTCAATCCGGCGCCGCGTCGCGATCGGCGAAGGGGAACGCGGCGGCCCATGCGGCATAGCCAGCGGGCGGGACCACGGTCACGGCGGGAGGAGGGACGGCCAGCGATTTCACCTCCGCGGCGTCCAGCGCGCGGCCGATGATGCGGAAGCTGGCGATAGCTCCGTTGAAATAATCCCACGTTGGCTTCGTACGGAGTGCCGGGGGTGGCCGCGGAGAGGACGAGCGGATCCGCAGGCACCACCGGCGCAGAGCGCCCCCGGAGGTTGTTGAGCAGGTGGATTCCCTGTCGGAAGGCTCCGCCGCTTTATCCGGTATCCGGAGCGGCCCGCTCGCTTCAAATGTCCGGCACCCCTCTTTCCGGTCCGCGGAACATTCACCGGGCCTCCGCGGATCATGGATTCCCGCTTGACCTCGGAAAGTCGAATGGAGACGTTCGAGGACTGTTACGGCGGCGTTCCGCCAATCCCTTCGTCCCGGCCGGTCTCCCCGCCGGGGCGAGGTGCCGTCCGGACGTCCCCGGGCCGCTGAATTTCCCACCGCTCCCACCGCTTTTCCCACCCGTTCTCCCACTTTCCATTTTTCAATTCCTTCCATGTTCAAAAAGTTCTTCGGGAATTTCTTTTCCAACGACATCGGCATCGATCTCGGCACCGCGAACACCCTGATCAACGTCAAGGACCACGGCATCGTGCTCCGCGAACCCTCGGTCGTCGCCGTCAAGGCCGGCACCAACGAGGTCCTCGCGGTCGGCGACGACGCCAAACGCATGCTCGGCCGCACGCCGGGAAACATCGTCGCCATCCGCCCGCTGAAAGATGGCGTCATCGCCGATTTCGAGGTGACCGAGGCGATGCTCCGCCATTTCATCCGCAAGGTGAACAAGAACCGGAAGTCCAATCCCCGCGTTCTCATCGCCATTCCGTCCGGCATTACGGAGGTAGAGCGCCGCGCCGTCCGCGAGTCCGCCGAGCAGGCCGGAGCGCGCGAGGTCTACCTGATCGAGGAGCCGATGGCCGCCGCGATCGGCGTCGGCCTGCCGGTCCAGGAGGCTTCCGGCAACATGATCGTCGACATCGGCGGCGGCACCACCGAAGTGGCCCTCATCTCCCTCTCGGGCATCGTTTACGCGCGCAGCGTCCGCACCGCCGGCGACGAGCTGGACGAGGCGATCATCCAATACATGAAGCGCGCCTACAACCTGATGATCGGCGAGCGCACCTCCGAAGATATCAAGATCCGGCTCGGATCCGCCGCGCCGCTTCCCAAGGAAATGACCATGGAGGTCAAGGGGCGCGACCTCGTCGCCGGACTTCCCAAAACCATCACCATCACCTCGCAGGAAATCCGTGAGGCCATGGCGGACCCGCTCAGCACCATCGTGGACGCCGTCCGCACCACTCTCGAACGCTGCCCGCCCGAACTCGCCGCCGACCTTGTGGACCGTGGCATCGTTCTGGCGGGCGGCGGGGCGCTGCTCAAGGGGCTCGACCGCCTCCTGCGCGAAGAGACCGGACTGCCCGTCCACGTCGCCGAGGATCCTCTCAGCGCGGTGGCCGAAGGCACAGGCAAGGCACTCCAGGAACTCTCGCTCCTGAAGCGGGTCACCAATTCCGATCGCTAAGCGGGTGCCAGGCCCCTTCCGGCCATGAAGCCGCTCAATCTCATCGCCCTCCTCCTCTTCCTCACCGGAGCGGTGTGGGCGCTCACCCGCAGCGAAGCCGCCGTCCGGGACATCCAGGCGCTCTATTTCTCCGCGATGTCGCCTTTCCTCAAGTCCGGCTCCCAGCTCGAAACGAAGGCCCGCGGCCTGCTTGAGGAAACGCGCAACTCCAAGGCGCTGGAAGCCGAGCTCTCGGCCATCAAAGGCGAAATCGGCCGGCTCCGCATGATCGAGTCCCGCTTCCGTGACCTCGAACGCGAAAACGCGCAGCTCCGCCACGCCCTCGACTTCAAGAAAACCACCGAGTTCGATGTCGCCGCCGCCCAGGTCATCCGCCGCCAGCCCACCACCTGGTGGCAGACGGTGGAGATCGACGCAGGGCAGGACAGCGGCGTCGGCACCCAGCTCCCGGTTCTCTCGAACGAAGGCCTGGTCGGGAAAATCGACCGCGTGGAAAAGTCCCGCTCATCGGTCCTGCTGCTCACCGATGAGACCTGCCTCGTTTCCGCCCGGGTCGAGGGCACCGCGGAGGTCGGCATCCTCAGCGGCCAGCGCGGCCAGTTCGAGGGCAACCCCATGCTCCGACTCAAGTTTTTGTCAAAGGACGCGACGCTCCGCCCGGGGCAGCGAGTCTTCACCACCGGACGGGGAGGCATCTTCCAGTCCAACATCCTTCTTGGAACCATCGAGACCGTCGAACGAGGCCCTCTGGATTCCGAAGCTCTTGTCCGCCCGTCGGTCAACTTCGCGGATCTGGGGACGGTGTTCGTGGTGCTGCCCGACGAACCCTGACCCTTTCCGTGATCCGCTATTCGATCCTCTCCATTTTCCTGCTGCTCGCCGCATTCGTGGTTCAGCAGTTCCTGCCCGCGTTCACGGGGCTCCATCATTCGCGCATCCTGCTCGTCCAGCTGGTTTTCCTCTGCGTCGCCGTCACGGTGGGGACGCCGACCATGCTCCTCCTCGCGTTCGCCGGCGGGCTGCTGTGGGACGCCCACTCGGTGATGGGGCCTCACGGAGGCGACCCGGATGTCTACGCCCAGCAGGTCGAATCCCTCCGCTTCGGCTACTCGATCATCCTTTTCGGCGCCATGGGATTCCTGATGCATGGCATCCAGCCGCTCTTCAAACAGGGGAAATGGCACTTTTCCGCGCTCCTTTCCGGCATTGCCGTCCTGCTCTATCTTGGTGCCGAGTACATGCTGATCAGCTTCGTCCGCGGCGGCATGATCCTTACCCCAGCCACTGTCAACCAGATGGCCTTCACTTCCCTTCTCACCATGTTGTTTTCCCCGCTGATATTCTGGATGCTTTTCCGGATCGCCAAGGCCTGCGATCATTCCATCAACCC
Source organism: Verrucomicrobiales bacterium (assembly GCA_038256845.1). Classification (GTDB taxonomy): domain Bacteria; phylum Verrucomicrobiota; class Verrucomicrobiia; order Verrucomicrobiales; family Akkermansiaceae; genus Luteolibacter. The sequence continues at coordinate 4,431 of JBBSJY010000135.1, forward strand.
CGAAGCCGGCAAAAGAAACCGCCGGCGAACCTTCTGACCCGTCATGGAACCCCACTACCGATTCCGCCTTTACCTGCTGACCGCACTCGTGCTCGTCGGCTTCGGCGCCTTGCTCACCCGCCTCCACGAATTCCAGATCGAGCGCCGCGCCGAGTTCCTCCAGCTCGTGCCGGGCAATCGCACCGTCACCGTCCGCGAGCCCGGCATTCGCGGCGAGATCACCGATCGCAACGGCATTCTCCTCGCCCAGAACCTGCGGAATTACGAGGTTTCCTTCAATCTTGAGGAAATCCACCGCTCCTACCGGTCCCAGCATCTTGAGGATCCCACCCTCGAACGGCTCACCACCGAGCAGGGCCACACCCGCAAGCGTTCCCAGAAGGACATCGTAAGCATCGTCAACGACTGGACCATCGAGAGGCTCAAGAAACTCGACCTCGCCAAGAATTACAGCGCCAAGGCGCTCGAAGTCCACTACCTCACCCACGGCGGCCTGGTTCCGTTCAGTTATCGCACCGATCTCACCTACGAGGAATTCGCCCGCTTCGCCGAGCACAATCTCGACCTTCCCGGCGTCACTCTCAGCACCCGCCCGCAGCGCCACTACCCGTACGGCACCCTGGCCAGTCACGTCCTCGGCTACCTCAAACAGTGGGAAAAAGGCGACATCCCGGAAGCCGCGGCCCGCGAATTCGATCACTACATCGGCGAGGAAAAGGGCATCGCCGGCATCGAGGCTACGATGAATGACAGACTCCGCGGGCCGGAAGGGCAAAAAATCATGCTCAAGGATGAGAAGGGCCGCACGATCAAGATGATCGATCGCATCACCCCGGGTGTCGGCGCGCGGGTCGAGCTGACCATCGATGCCCGAGCCCAGTATCTTCTGGAAAACACCCTCCGGCGCGCCGGCCGGGCCGCGGGCGTGGTGATGGAGGTGAATACCGGCGAGGTGATCGCCATGGCCTCCGTGCCCGACTACGATCCGAACGCCTTCATTCCCAGCATCTCGGCGGAACAATGGGAGGCCTACAACGCGGATAAACAGCGCTCCCCTTTCACCAACCGGGCCATCTCCAGCTTCACCCCGGGGTCCACCATGAAGGTTCCCACCGCCATCGCCGGCGCACTCGCGGGCATGGCGAACCGCTCGTTCTCCTGCGATGGATACGTCCCCTTCGGAAACCACCGGATCGGCTGCTGGCTATGGAACACGAAGGGCGGCAGGCACGGCTCCCTGAATCTTTCGCGGGCGATCCAGCAATCCTGCAACCCGTATTTCAACAGGCTGGCCATGGCCATCGGCTCGGAAGGAATGGTGGAAGGTTGCCAGACGGTCGGAATCGGCCGGCGGACCGGCATCGAACTTCCCAAGGAAGATCCCGGCATTCTCCCCGGCAGCCGTGCCTGGCGCGCCTCCGGCGCCGTCATGACTCCCGCCCTCAATGCCATGCTTTCGATCGGCCAGGGCGACACCATGGCCACCCCGCTTCAGCTTTGCGCGGTCGCCGCCTGCGTCGCCAATGGCGGCAAATACTACCAGCCGCGCATTGTCCGCCAAGCCATCGCCGACGACGGCTCCATCGAGATCGAAAACAAACCGAAACTCGAGGTGGACCTCCTCCAGGCGGGCGTCAAGCCGGAGGACTTCGAACTCATCCGCAAGGGGATGTGGATGGCCGTCAACCAGCCGGGCGGCACCGCGGGCCGAGTCCGCCTGCCCACCGTCGAGGTCGCCGCCAAGACGGGTACCGCCCAGACCGTGGATGATGGCAAGAAATCCAACAACTCGTGGGTCATCAGTTTCGGGCCCTACGAGAATCCGAAATATGCCATCTGCATCATGGTCCAGAATGCGGGCTCCGGCGGTGCCGTCTGCGGGCCGCTGGTCAATCTCGTCTATCGCGGCCTCTTCGCCCAGGACGAGGGGCTCCGCCTGCCGCTCAGGGCCCAGACCGAGTACATCGGCCACCTCGACCGCATCGAGGAGATCGAACTGCCTGAAAACGTCCTCGCCGCCATCGATGCCACCGAAATGGAAGACCTCGGTGAAACCGGCGACGAGGCCGGCGACCTCCTTCCTCTCGTTCCGACCCCGGACATCGGCTCCGACACCATCATCCCCACTCCCACCATCACACCCGAAGTGGATGCCGAGGGCTCCGTGATTCCCAAGGCCGTCCCGGTCGAGGAACCCTGACTTCCGCTAACCACCAATCTCACAGAACTCATTTTGAATACCATGATCCACAAAATCAAACGACTCCTCGGAATCGGCAAACCCGACCCCTCACAAGGCAACAGCATTGTCGTCAACGTCGAAAAGCTCGAGCGCCGTGTCGCCCTCCTCGAAAACGGCATCCTGGAAGAATACACGGTCGAACGCGAAGGCGATCAGAACATCGTCGGCGGAATCTTCAAAGGCCGCGTCAAAAACATCGAACAGGGTCTCAAGGCCATGTTTGTCGACATCGGCCATGACAAGAACGCCTTCCTTCATTTCTGGGATGCCATCCCCGCCGCCCTGGATGGCGGGCTTGAGGAAATCCAGCGCGAAGGCTCGAAGAAAAAACAGCAGAAGAAAATCACCTCGAAGGACATCCCCGATATCTATCCGATCGGCTCCGAGATTGTGATCCAGGTCTCCAAAGGACCGATCGGCACCAAGGGACCCCGCGTCACCACCAACATCTCGTTGGCCGGCCGCTATCTCGTGTTGATGCCATTCACCGAGCAATTCGGCATTTCCCGCAAAATCGAAGATCCGAATGAGCGCCTCCGTCTCCGCAAGATCGTCCAGAAGCTCTCGGTTCCGGAAGGGATGGGCATCATCATGCGGACCATCGCCCAAGGCACCCGGGCCCGTCACTTCGTCCGCGATCTTGCCATGTTACTTGAACAATGGGACGAGATCGAGGAACGCCGCGCGGCCAATCCCGCCCCGGCCTGCATTTTCCAGGAGCCCGGCCTCATCGAGCGCACCGCCCGCGATTTCCTCACCGATGAGATCGACCAGGTTCTCTGCGACGATGCCGAAACCACCGAGATGATCCGCGAGATCGCCGGCAAAATCTCCCGCCGCGCGAAGCGCCGCGTCCATCACCTTCCCACTTCCATCGAGCCCATCTTCGAACGGGTCGGCATCCAGAAACAGATCGACGAGGCTTTCTCCCGCCAGGTCTGGTTGCGTTGCGGCGGCTACATCGTCATCGACGAAACCGAGGCGCTCATTTCCATCGACGTCAACACCGGCCGCAACCGCGGTGCCAAGGATGTGGACCGCATGATTCTCGAAACCAATGTCGAGGCCGCCGAGGAGGTCGCCCGCCAGCTCCGCCTCCGCAACATCGGCGGCATCGTCGTCATCGACTTGATCGACATGCGCCACCGCAAGGACCAGCAAACGGTTTACAAAGCGATCAAGGAACGGCTCAAAAAGGACAAGGCCAAGACCCAGGTCCTGCAGATCTCGCCCATCGGTCTGATGGAGATGACCCGCCAGCGCCTCAACGAATCGCTCCGGGATTCGATGTATGAGCCTTGCCCATACTGCGCCGGCCGTGGCCGCGTCAAAACCCCGATGAGCATGTCGGTCGAGATCCAACGCCGGCTCCACACCGTCATCCAGAAGCACCGCGACGCGATTGGAGATCTCGTTGTCATCGTCAACAGCGACGTGCTGAACCGTTTCAAATCGGACGACGCGAAACTCCTCGTCGAACTCGAGCGCTCGCACTCCGGCCGGCTGATCTTCCGCTCCGATCCCACTCTCAATCGCGAGCGTTTCGCCATCATCGACGCCGCCACGGAGAAAACCATCGATCAGGGCTGACGCCCCGGCAGCGCTCGCTCGGCAAGAGCCCGGTGAATCGGCCCCGCTTCCAAGAGGGGAAGACGGGAGCGGGGCGGTATCTTCTTTTCCGGCCCGCCGACGCGACATAGTGCTTTCGTTGGAAGCGCGGCGCCACCCCAAGCGCCCGAACGATCGTACGAACCCGCCCGACTGGATCGTCCCCCTCGCCGGCCTGCTGGGACTGCCCGCATCCCCGCTTGCTCCTCCCGGGCGCGGCGTGTTTCCTGCTCCGCGAAACGCGCGGCTGCGAACCCGTGCCCCCGAGTCCCCTTCCCCATTACCATGTCCCGCAAAACCAAGCTCATCATCACTCTCGGACCCGCCACTGAATCCGAGGAAATGATCGGCAAGCTCATCGACGGCGGCACCAACGTGTTCCGCCTCAACATGAGCCACGCCAAACACGAATGGGCCGCCGAAATGTCCAAGCGCGTCCGCCGCCAATCCGATGCCCGCAACATCCACGTCTCCGTCCTTTTCGACCTCACCGGACCCTCCATCCGCACCGGCGATCTCACGGAGCCGTTCAATCTCAAGGAAGGCGACACCGTCGAATTCCGCAAAACCGGCACCGACGCCACCGTCCCCCTCTCCACCACCGTCAACTACGACGGCATGATGGCCGACGTCCACGCCGGCAACACGCTCGTGGTGGACAACGGCGCGCTGCTCATGCGGATCGATGTCGTGGAGGAAGACCGCATCCTCTGCACCGTCAAAACCCCGGGCCTCATGGGCTCCAGACGGCACATCAATCTCCCGGGCGTCCGCCTCAATCTGCCCGCCCTCACCGAGAAGGATTTCAAGGACCTCGCCCTCGCCGTCGAGTGCGATGCCGACTACATCGCCGGCTCCTTCGTCCGCGATTCCGCCCACGTCCGCGAGCTTCGCGAAGCCATGGAAGCGCTCGAAGGCGAGGCCCAGATCGTCGCGAAAGTGGAGGATCAGGAGGCGGTCAGAAACATCGACGCCATCATCCACGCCGCCGATGTCATCATGATCGCCCGCGGCGACCTCGGCACCGAGGTCGCCTTCGAGGAACTCCCCATCCTCCAGCGCCGCATCGTCAAGCGCTGCCACGAGCTCGGCACCCGCGTCATCGTCGCCACCCAGCTCCTCGAATCGATGATCACCAATCCCACGCCCACCCGCGCGGAAGTCACCGATGTCATGAACGCCGCCTACGAGGAAGCCGACGCCCTGATGCTTTCCGGCGAAACGTCCGTCGGCCGCTATCCCGAGCGCTGCGTCGAGGCTCTCGTCCGCATTTCCTCCCGCATCGAGCGCTCCGGCGGCCACGGCTTCGGCCAGAACGTCCTCCTCCGCGACGAGCGCCAGAAGGCCGCCCGCGCCGCCGTCACCCTGGCCGATTCGTTGCCCGACGCCCGCCTCGTCGTCCTCACCCGCCGCGGCGTGCTCGCCAACCACGTCGCCCTGCTGCGTCCGCGCACCGCCGGTTTCTACGCCTTCACCCCCACCGACCGCGTCTGCCGCCAGCTTTCCATGACCCGCGGCGTCCGCGCCTTCAAGCTCCCCTTCGCCGCCAACATCGAGGAAACCATCCAGCGCGTTTCCAAAATGCTCCGGGCCGACGACCTCGTCCGCCCCGGCACCCCCCTCGTCATCGTCTCGGACATCCTCTCCGACCACTTCGCCGCCAACTCCATCCTCCTTCACCACGCGTGACGAGGACGGCAAGCGGGCCCAATCCCACGGGAACCGCACGCTCCTTGAACGCTGCGAATCCTTAGGGAGCGGGGCGCGGACCGGCCAACCCGGATGTGCCATTCCGAAACTTGACAGTATGCACGATCAGAGATAGATACATACTCATGAAAACTCGCGTCACAATCACACTCGATCCGGAAATCCACCGGCTCGCCAGGCAAACCGCGCGGAAGAAGCAAACCACCGTTTCCGGTCTCATCGAGTCCCTGCTACAAACTGAAACTTTGGCTCAAAAAAGGGGAATCGTCGCCAGCATGGTGGGCATCGCCAGCCTCAGGTCACCTGCGCCGGGCACCGATCCACTTTATGACGCCTTGCAGGCCAAACACCTCCGCGAATGAGGATCCTGATCGACTCGGATGTCCTGTTGGACGTGGCGCTCGCCCGGGAACCCCATGTCGCTGCAAGTGCCGCCGTGCTGGAATGGGCCGAAGCGGGAGGCGAGGCGGCCGTCGCCTGGCACTCGCTCACCAATTGCTCCTACCTGCTCAAAGGCGGCAGGCCGTTTCTGAAAAAACTGTTGGAATTCGTCGAAGTTGCCCCGGTGAAAACGGAGGATGCCTGCAATGCCCTCCGCTTGCCCATGACCGATTTGGAAGACGCCTTCCAAGCTGCTGCGGCCCTTTCCTGGAAAGCCGAATTCATCATCACCCGGAATTTACCCGATTATCGAAAATCCCCCGTGCCCGCGATTTCTCCGGTGGATTTTCTGGGAAGGGTGAAATGATTCAGTTCATTAGCATTTGGCCTGAATCCCTCTCCATACGCAACGCAGACTTTAACATGGACGCCATTCCATTCCATATTGCATGCTGCTTGTCATGAGCGAAACCCCTCCATCACACTCGGAATCCCGTTATCGTGCCGGACGCTATGTCTCGCAGGCCACGGGTTACCGGGCTTTTTTGCCGGAACCATTGCCGCCCGATCCTCCAATCCGGATGGAGGGAAACCTGCAATCCCTCCTTTCTCTGGCAGATCATGCACTGGGTCGCCTCGACGGCTCCATCCAGACGCTTCCCAACCCGGATCTGTTCGTTTTCATGTAGGTGCGCAAGGAGGCTGTTCTCTCCAGCCAGATCGAGGGCACCCAGAGTTCCCTGCAGGATCTCCTATCGGCGGAGGCGAAGATGTTTTCGCCCGAGCTGCCTACGGATGTCGATGAGGTCGTCAACTATGTCAACGCCATGAACCACGGTCTCGGACGCCTCCACGATCTGCCTGTCTCCGTGCGCTTGATCAAGGAAATCCACGAACGCCTGCTCCACGGTGTCCGCGGCGCTCGGAATCCTTGTCGAAGCCACCGGCTATAAACGCAACCGCGTCTTCCGCTACCAACCCTACATCGATCTTTTCGGAGAGAATCCGGCCGAGGAAATCGAACCCGTTGCCCGACCCGTCAGACATGTCAAACCCGTCAGACCAAACACCAAACTCCCCGCTGCTCCCCCACGGCGGCTATGAGAAACTCCGCAGCTACCAAGTCGCGGAGACGGTCTATGACGCCACCGTCGTCTTCTGCGACCGCTTCATCGACAAGCGCTCCCGCACCCATGACCAATCGCCCCAGACCTACCGCCTGCAAAACCAGGCCGCCCCACGCTCACCGGCCTCTCCGCCTTCATCCGAGAAGCCAGCCCGGAACTGGCCGCCAACGCCATGCTCTGCGTCGTGAACCAAGCCGCCTACCTGCTGAAACGCCAACTCAAAAAGCAGGCTCGCACTTTTACCGAACAGGGCGGCTACACCGAAAGTCTCCACGCTACCCGCACCAATGCCCGAGCCGCCCAGGGCACCTCGCCCGACGGCCCGCCCTGCCCGCTCTGCGGCCAACCGACCCGCCGCCGCACCGCCGCCAAAGGCCCCCGCGCCGGCAAGGGGTTCTGGGGTTGCACCGCCTATCCAAACTGCCGGGGCATCATCGATATTTCCTCCGAGATGTCGGACAAGTCAGACTCGTCCGACTCGTCCGACAAATCCTAATTCCTCATGCCACCCGACTACGAAACCTTCCTCCGCGAGCGGAGCGTGCTCATGGCCAGGAAAATCCAAACCTGGTTCCACACGCTATGATCGCGGAACTGAAACCTTATCCGGAATACAAGACCTGCGCCGCTTCATCGCCGAGGGCCGAAAGATCATCATCACCACGGTGCAGAAGTTCCCGTTCATCCTCGATGAAATGGAGGGCGAGGGAGCCGGGAAGAACTTCGCGATCGTAATCGACGAAGCGCATAGCAGCCAGGGGTGCAAGACCGCTTCCGCGATGAGCAAGGCGCTGGGCGAAACGGATGCCGAGGACGAGATCAACGATGCCATCGAGAAGCGTATCAAATCCCGCAAGCTGCTTTCCACCGCGAGCTACTTCGCATTCACCGCCACGCCCAAGAACAAGACGTTGGAATTGTTCGGCATTCCGCTTCCTCCGGACGGGGAGGGCAAGGTCAAGCATCGCCCCTTCAACAGCTACACAATGAAGCAGGCGATCCAGGAGGGCTTCATCCTCGACGTGCTGCGCTCCTACACGCCGGTGGATAGCTACTATACTGCCGCTCGCGAGGTTTTGTGAAAACGGGATCGTTCATTCGTCGCCCTGCGAGGATGGCAGGGACGCACCTCCGGGGCGTCCGGCGCGTGGGATGCGAATGATCCGCGAATGAATGGAGCCAGCGCGCCGCACATTCGCTTTTTCATTCTCGCGCCACGCGC
>JBBSJY010000136.1:0-12719 GCA_038256845.1 Verrucomicrobiales bacterium
GCTGGATCCAGGAAGACCTCGAAGGGTTCGCCCGATGGGGTTTCAAAAACAATCCTTGGAATACCACTTCCGTGCTCGCTTCATTGGCCAAAACGGAACCCGGGCGGGTGCTGGCCTATTTCAATCAGCATCCGAACAATCAGGTCGAGTTAGGGGTGCTCGCGGACATGGCCATCAACCATCCGACCCTCGCGCTTCAACGCCTGCAGGAGCTGAGCGAAGCCGGGCTTTCCGAACGCGATTTTCACAATTCCCGCGACCTGTTTGAAAACCTGGCCGAGAAATCACCCGCCGCGTTCGGAGCGATCATCCATTCTCTGGACGAACCGATGAGGACACGGGCGGAGCAGATTCTGATCGGCCAAAACCTGAACAATTCCCATGCTGAGGAAGTTCGCAAGCTTTGGGAGCGCCCCGACGGCCTGGCGATCTATATGAGCGCCTTTCACCACATCAAGGATAAGGGCAGAATCTTTGATGTACTTGCAAATCTCCCGCCCGATTGGCGGGCATCCATCGCCTCAAATGCCAGCAGCTTCATCGATGAAGCGAGTGCCGAAAAGTGGTGGAATGCCGACCTCGCGGCACTTGGCTTCACGGAACTGGATGAGGCACGGATCCACAATCGCGCACTCGCGGGAATCGCCGTGAAGGATCCCGAACGAGCCCTCAAGCTGATGGCTGGAATCGAAGAAACCCACCCCCACGGTGATGATCATTGGATCATTATCGAAAACGCCCTTACCGGGCGCTTGGATCGAGCCGGGGAGTTCATCGCCATGTTGGAATCCGAGACGGACCGGGCGCTTGCGCGGCGAGTCCTGGATCGCATTTCCGAAAATACCGCGGAGAAGGCTGCAAGCGTTGTCGAAACTCCCGAACAATGGCTGGAGCAAGCCTTAGGGTCCGCTGGCGCCGGCCGCTATGAACTCCGAACCCTGTTGACCTCCTGGGATCCGGCGAGGCTATCAGCTCTGAGCGATCATTTTCACACCCTGCCAGATGACCGGAAGCGACAGGTCGCCGAGATCATGGCTGGTGGCGTATATGGCAGGGATGTCAGTCCTCCTCTGGTCGGAGAAGCCATCCGCTATCTCGCTGCCAATTCCCCCCCGACGCAAAACGGCTTGGAGCCGGCGACCCGGAGCGCAGCGAATTATGTGGGAAACCTGGCCGTTCAAGATCCTGAAAGGGCGGGCGAATGGATCCGGACCCTGCCCGAGGGTCAGCCCAAGCTCTGGGCTCAAATCAACCTTCATTCCGTTTGGACCGATTACGATCCCCAGGCCGCCGGTCGATGGTTCAATACCCTTCCCGCCGGCGTCCGGACCGAGGTCCGGAAGGTTTCACACAAGGAATAGCGCCGGAAAGACTTATCTATCAGAATCCGCTCGTCCGGATCCAGAAGCTTTCCTCCCATGTCTCCCCGGGCGCGATGCTTTGCAACTCGTCGTACTGATCCCGGTGCGCGAGGTTCATCGCGTTGGTGATGCCAACCATCGGCTCGAAGCAGATGAAGTTGCGGTCGGCGGGTTGCGCGCCGGGCTTGGGCGCGTAGATCACCATTGCGCGATAGTTCGGCCCGAGCATCACATCCAACTGTTGCGAGCGGCCCTTGACACTCATGATCGCGCGCCCGGACCCGTCCCTCACCAGATCGCCGAACACATGGTCGAGATCATGGTCCTTCAGCGCGATCGCCTGCGGGTCGGGGAACACCTTGCCGATCGGTTCGGTTTCGCCCGTGGGAAGTTTGTTTTCCGACAGCAGCCAATGGGTTTTCGCACCGACCGAAATCGTCCACTCGTCGCGCGTCGAGTCGGTGAGTTGAAAATAAGGGTGAAAGCCGATCGACACGGGCATCGGCTCGGCGCTCATGTTGTGCAGCCGGGTGGTGACCTGCAACACGCCGTCTTGCAATGTATGCGTGACCTCGATCGTGTGGGCGAAGGGAAACTGCTTCATCCACTTCGGGTTCCGATGGAAATCGAGCCGGCTGGTGGTTCGGGCCGAAGTCGCGTCGGCGCTCAGGTCGGTGACCTGCCACTCGTCCGTCCACAGCAGCATGCCGTGGATCGGGATTTCTCCACGCACGTTGCCGAGTTCCATATCGAACGCATACCGGGTGCCGTTGGCATGGAAGGCCTGCTCGTCGAGGCGGTTGGCCCACGGGGCCATGAACGGATTGCCGGCAAACTGCGGTTTGGCCCGGAACTCCTCCACCGTCACCGCTGGCCAGCGCAGCACGTCATGCCCCTTCACCTTGATTCCTGAAGTGATGTTCCCGATCGAGGGGATCAGCGAGACGCTCGTTTCGTGCTTCGCGTCATGGAGTTCCACAACCGCCCCCTGCTGCCGGGCCGTGTATGGTCCGGACCAAGCGGGCGGACTCACCGCAGTCACCATCACTACCGCAAAAAAAACTCTCGGATCTCGCATCATTGTCATCGTTGGCTTGCCTGATGCCAAGACTGCGATAATCTCCCCCCCATGCTCAACTCCCATCTCGCCCGCCGCACGTTCACCCTCGTCGCCGTTTCCGCCTTGCTACTGCCGGGTATCACCGCCCGCCTCCAAGCCCAGGACAAGGACGGCTGGATCTCCCTCTTCGACGGCAAGGATCTCGACGGCTGGAAGCTCAAACAGGACGACGAAGCCCACCGCCCCACCTGGAAAGTCGTTTCCTCCGTCAAACTCGATCCCGCCGACCCTAAAAAGCTCGTGGGCGAAGGCTCCGGCGGCGAGAGCGGAATCCTCTTCCGCCAGCCCATCGCCCACGGCTCCGATCTCTTCACTGAGAAACAGTTCGGCGACGGCGAATTCCAACTCGAGTTCATGGTGCCTGAGAATTCGAATTCCGGAATCTATCTCATGGGCCAATACGAAGTGCAGGTGCTCGATTCATTCGGCAAGCCCGATGGCGAGCTCGGCCAAGGCGACGTGGGGGCGATCTACAGCGCCGCAGCCCCCTCGACCAACGCCGCCAAGGAACCCGGTGCCTGGCAAACCTTCCACATCGTCTTCCAAGCTCCCCGTTTCGACGCCGATGGGAAAAAAAACGCCAAAGCCAAGTTCCTCAGCATCAAACTCAATGGAACCGAAATCCAGAAAGACGTGGAAGTGAACGGCCCCACCGGCGGCCAGCTTGAGGGAGGCGAGGCTGCCGAAGGCCCTCTCATGATCCAGGGCGACCACGGCATCGTCGCCCTCCGGAACATCAGGTTCAAACCTTCCGCCCGGTAATCCCGCGACCGGCCCGCCGGATTCCAAGCCGAACCGACGTCGGATGCCGGACCTGTGATCCAACCTGGTAGCAGAGGGCGGATTTGAACCGCCGACCAAAGGCTTATGAGTCCTCTGCTCTACCACTGAGCTACTCTGCCAGGTTCGACCGTGAGCGGCTCTTGCCACTCCGGAGGGCCACTCCGGTATCGCTCCGGGACGGAAATGTCTATTGAAAATTGACCAAATTCAAAGCGCCGGGCCACCCCTCGGCTGATTTTTGGAAATCCGGGAAGATCGCTTGAACGAGCCCTGCATTCCCGGCAGTAATCAGCAGCGTCTATTCACCAAAACCTCCCAACCCATGTCACAACACTTCCTCTCATCCCGCCGCAGCTTCCTCAGAGGCATCACCGCCGCCTCCGCCGGCAGCATCGCTTTTCCGAATCTGCTTCTCCGCGCCCAGGATACCCCCGCTTCCAAAAAACTCGGCATCGGCTGCATCGGTGTCGGCGGCAAGGGATTCTCCGACATGGAAAGCGCGTCCTTCGAAAACGAGATTGTCGCCATCTGCGACGTGGACGCCAACCACCTCGCCAAGGCCGCCGCGAAGTTCCCGCAGGCCAAGCAATACACCGACTTCCGCAAGATGCTCGATGAGATGAAGTCGATCGACGCCGTCACCGTCGCTACTCCGGACCACTCGCACTACCCCGCGGCGATGCACGCCATCGCCCTTGGCAAGCACGTCTGCGTCCAAAAGCCGCTGGTCAACACGCTCTGGGAGGCCAACGAGCTCCACAAGGCGGCCACCAAAAAGGGCATCATTTCCCAGATGGGAAACCAAGGACACACCTACGAGGAAAACCGCGTGCTCAAGGAATGGTTCCAGGCGGACGTGGTCGGAAAAGTCACCGAAATCTACGTGTGGACCAACCGGCCGATCTGGCCGCAGGGAGAATCCGCCGTCCTCAAGCCCTCCGATGCGCCGGACCACCTCGACTGGGAGCTTTGGCTCGCCGCCACCCCCGAGGCACACTACTCGCCCGGCGTGCATCCCTTCGCGTGGCGCGGCTTTTTCGAGTGGGGCAGCGGGGCCCTCGGCGATATGGGCTGCCACAATCTCGATCCGCTCGTCTGGGCGCTCGCCCTTGGAGTCCCGAACAAAATCACTGCCAGCTCCGAGGGTCTCACCGACATCGCATGGCCCGCCGGCGCGAAAGTGCAGTACGTTTGGAAAGACGTCGCCGGGCACGGCGAGATCAAGCTCTACTGGTATGAGGGCAAGAACGCCGATGGCTCCCCATCCAAACCGCCCGTTCCCAAGGAACTTGGCAACCAGGAACTCAGCGCCACCGGCTTCTACGTCGTCGGAACCGAGGGCGTCCTTTACAACCAGGGCGACCAAGCCAACAAGCTCACCATCCTGCCGGAAGGCCGCTCCAAGGAATTTCTTGCGAATCCGCCCGAGAAAACCCTCGCCCGCAGCCCCACACCCGGCGACCCGCAAAAGGAATGGTCGCTCGCCATCAAGCAGGGCAAAGCCTTCCCGTTCATGTCCGAGTTCGACTACTCCGTCCCCCTCACCGAACTCTGCCTGCTCGGCAATCTCGCCATCCGCACCGGCAAAGCCGTCGAATGGGATCAGGAGAAATTCCAAGCCATCGGCAACGACGAAGCGAACCAACTCGTCAAGCGCCCCGCTTACCGCGACGGCTGGGAGTATTCGAGCGACAAGATCTGATCCGTCCCGCGCCGCTTGGCACCGGCACCACGGGCCGGTCGCCAGATCCAGCTCGGACGGGCCGTCGAATTCCTAAATCTCCGCCTCGCCGTCGCTCCTGACGGTGAGGCGTTTTCACAAGAACATCCAACTACAGAAAGCGGCAGCATCCCGATGTCCGCCCCCGCGCTCGCAAACACCCCATCCGGGGCGCTGTTTGCCGCATCGCGGGCCTTTGCGGGCGGGTTGACAGCCACCGGTTGCGCACTCATGGTCCGCGCCTCGTTTCCCACATGATTTTTAAGAGCCTTTGTCGCCACGCCGGAATCGGCGCGAATTCCTACCTGCTTAAGACCCAATCCGCGAAAGTGGTCCTGGATGCGGGCATGCATCCCAAGCACGAAGGTTCCGAGGCGGTTCCCCATTACGAGTTTCTCAAACCCGGCACGGCGGACTCCATCATCATCTCCCACTCCCACCTCGATCACGTCGGCACGCTCCCGGTTTTCCTCGAAAATCAGCCGCAGGCGAAGGTATTCCTCACCGCCGAAACCGCGAGCCTGGCAGGTGCCATGCTTCACAACTCCGTGAATGTCATGCAGTCGAAGCGGATCGAACTGGGCATCGCCGAATACCCGCTCTTCGAACACCGCGAGCTCGACCGGATCGAGGAATCCCTCGAAAAACGCGGGCTCGAGCGGCCGTTCGACCTGGATCGCGCGGGCACCGTGCGGGCGACCTTCCACGATGCGGGCCACATTCTCGGCTCCGTCGGCGTCACCATCAAGGCGGAGGGAAAGCAGGTGTTTTACACCGGCGATGTGAACTTCGAGAACAGCACGCTTCAGAAAGGCGCGCTTTTCCCCACGGAATCGGTGGACGCCCTGATCGTGGAAACCACCCGCGGCGAGCAGGCGCGTGCCCCGGGCTATACCCGTCAGGACGAGGAGGACACTTTTGCCGAGGCCATCGCCCGGGTCATCGCCCGCAAGGGTTCCGTCCTCATCCCGGTGTTTGCGATGGGCAAGACCCAGGAGGTCCTCGCGATGCTCCATCGTTTTAAAAAGGAAGGCCTCATCCCCAAGCACACCCCGGTTTACATCGGCGGGCTCAGCACCAAGATGACCACCGTATACGACCGCTTCAGCGAAACCTCCCGCCGCCAGCTCCCCGGCTTCCGGTTCCTCAAGGACATGCAGCTCGAAGCCGGGAACAAGAAACGCAAGACTCCCATCCCGTTTTCCAACGGCTGCATCTACGCCCTTTCCAGCGGCATGATGTCGGAGAAAACCGTATCTAACAACTTTGCCCGCCAAGGGGTCCTCGAAAACGCCAGGCACGGGCTGTTCTTCGTCGGATACGCCGATCCCGAGACGCCCGGCGGCCGGATCCGGGCCGCACAGCCCGGCGACCAGGTGCTTCTCGATCCCGCTTTCCCCTCCGTCCCGCTGCGCTGCGAAACGCGCATCTTCGATTTCAGCGGCCACTCCACCCGTGACGCCATCGCCGACTACGTGGTCAAAGTCCGGCCGAAAAAAGCCTTCCTTGTCCACGGCGACGACGGGGCTGTCGATTGGTTTGCAGGCGAAATCAAACGCCGCCTTCCCGATACCGAGGTCATCGTCCCGATGCCCGGCACCGAATACGCGATCTAACACCCTTACCTCATGAACCTCGAAATCCTGTCCCAAGTCATCCCGCACCTGGTGCTCATCGCCGCTCTTTCCGCCGGCATCGGCTGGGCTCTCCGCGCCAAGATGAGCCCTGCCCCGAAAGCTCCGGAGCCTGCCCCGCGCGAGCGATCGAAGTCGGCCGACGCCGCGCTCGAACAAGCCCGGGCAAGCAACCAGTCCCTCAAGGCGGATCTCGATGCCCTTCGCGCGGAATCCGCGCCCAAGGCCTCGCTGGAATCCGCCACCGCCGAGCTCGAAAACTCCCGCCAATCCCTCGCCGCCGAGCAAAACCGCGCCGCCGCCCTCGACACCGACCTCCGGAAAGCCCGCGAAACCATCCGCCAGCTCAACAGCAAGAACACCGACGTCGACAAATCCCGCAACGATCGCGCCTTCGCCTTGGAAAACGAACTCTCCAAGACCCGCGAACAGCTCGCCCTGCTCCAGTCCCGGCCGGACGACACCGCCGTTCTCCAAGCGGAAATCGAACGCCTCCGCGAATCCGTCGCCGTGACCACCCGCTATGCCGGGGAACTCCGCAAACGGGAAACCGCTGCCAACGAAGCGCTCGCCAAGCTCCAGGACCGGATCGCCAATTCCCCCACCCCGGCCATCGCAGCGGCACCTGTCCGCAGTGGTGATTCCGACCGCGTCATTGCCGCCAAGGCGGAAGTGGCCCGGCTCAACTCCCTCCGCAGCTCCGCACCGGAGCGACCGATCCCCTCCCTGCCGGTCCAGCCACAGCTTGCGTTTCCCGCCGACCCGCCGACCGCCCCGTCTTTCCCCACCGCCGCAGACCCTCCGGGTGTCGACGAACCGACCGCATCCCCGGAACCATCCCCCTCAGGAGATGCGTTGGAGGAACCTGAAATCGCAGCGACCGACGAAAATCCCCCGCCCCCGGACGAGACGGCCAGCGCCAACGAAAAGTTCCCCACGGCCTAATCCGTTTGCCTCCGATCACCTGCTAGCCATCATTCCCACGGTGCCCGCCGATTCACGATGAAAACCCCACCCCTATTCAGCCTCCTCCTCGCCGGCGCAGCCAGCGCCGCCCCGCTTTCCAAAGAGATCGTCGCCGAAGGCCTCCGCGATCCCATGGAAATCGCCATCGCTCCGGATGGCGACCTCTACGTCACGGAACGCGAAGGCCGCGTGCTCCGCGTCCATCCTCCCACCGGCGGCATGTTCGAAATCGGACAGCTCGAGGTGGAGGCACTCCGCATCGCCGACCGCGACAGCGCCTATGCCCGCGAGGACGGCCTCCAAGGCATCGCGCTCGATCCGAAATTCGCGGAGAACCAGCGTCTTTATCTCTACTACAGCGCTCCCGACAAGCTCCTCAACCGCCTTTCCCGCTTCCAACTCCGCGATGGCGTGCTCGACATGGATTCGGAGCTCATGCTCTTGGAAATTCCCACCCAGCGCGACAACCGCGTCTGCCACCACGGCGGCTCGATCGAGTTCGGACCCGATGGACTCCTCTACCTTTCCGCCGGCGACAACACCAACCCATTCGAAAGCGACGGCTACGCTCCCATCGACGATCGCGAGGATCGCGCGTTTGCCGACGCCATGCGCGCCGCCGGCAACACCAACGACCTCCGTGGCAAGATCCTCCGCATCCGACCCACCGAGGACGGCTACGAAATCCCCGAAGGAAACCTCTTTCCCGAAGGCACCGACAAGACCCGCCCGGAAATCTACGTCATGGGCTGCCGCAATCCCTTCCGCATCTCCATCGATCCCAAGACCAAGACCCTCTACTGGGGCGAAGTCGGACCGGACGCGGGCGAACCCTCCGACAAAGGCCCGCGGGGTCACGACGAAGTCAACCAGGCCAAGGCCGCCGGCAACTTCGGGTGGCCCTTCGTCATCGCCGACAACAAGCCCTACCCGATCCGCGACTTCGCCACCGGAGACCTCGGTCCGATCACCGACCCGGCCTCTCCGCTCAACACCGGCTCCCGCAACACCGGCCTCCGCGAGCTTCCGCCCGCCCAACCCGCCCTCATCTGGTATCCCTACGCCAAGAGCGAGGAATTCCCCGTCATCGGCGACGGCGGCCGCAACGCCATGGCCGGTCCGGTCTTCTATTTCGACGAAAAGCGCACCCACAACATTCTTTCCCGGGAAGACGACCGCGCCCTCCTCGTTTACGAATGGATGCGCGGAAGGATCTTCAAGGCCAAGCTCGACGATCAGGAAAACCTGGAAAACCTCGAAGTCCTCATGGAAGGCCTCACCCACCCCATGGATTTGGAAATGGCCGAGGACGGCAGCCTCTGGCTGCTCGAATACGGATCCGAGTGGTGGTTTGGCACCAACGGCAAAATCACCCGTATCCTGCCCGAGAGCTCCAACAAGCCACCCGCCATCGCCATCGAGGCAAGCGCTGGAGAAGAGCGCACCTTCAAGGTCAAGGAGGCTTCCGATCCCGATGGAGACAAGATCACCGTCACCTGGTTCCTTACCGTCGGCCCTATCGAGCAGAACGTCGGCAGCGGCTCGTCCGTGACTTTGCCCCCGGCCGGCGGCTCCGAGATCCGCGCCGTCGCCACCGATGGCAAGGGCGGCACCGCCATTGCCCGCATCCCGCTGGAATCGGGCGACACCGGTGTCACTCTCGCCCTCAAACTCCCCGGTGATCCCGCATCCCTCGGCTTCGGCCAGTCGGTTCCTTTCGAAGTCAGCGCCGACCCCGCTCCGAATGCGAAGGACGTCACCGTCCGCGTCCGCTACATCCCGCCCACCGGACACGATTCCGGCGGACCGCAGTTCTCATCGGAAATCAACTCCCTCGTCACCGCCAACCAGTGCCTCGCCTGCCACCAGGTCGACCATCCGTCCGTCGGGCCCTCCTACTTGAATGTCGCTCTGAAATACCACGACCGGACGGACGCTTCCGATTACCTCAAGGGAAAACTCAAAACCGGCGGAGCCGGCGTCTGGGGTGAAGTCCCCATGCCGCCGCAGATCGCTCTCAAGGACGAGGACAGCGACACCATCGTCCGCGCGATACTCGGCTTGGGCGAAGGAATTAGCGAAACCCGCGGCAGCGCCAAGGGCGAAATCAAGCTCGCCTCCGCTCCCGCAGGCGCCGGCACCGCCGGCGGAGCCTGGGAGATCACTGCCAGCGCCCCGGGCTACAGCCCTACCAAACTCCGCCTCCCAGCGAAATAGGGGCTGCGGTCGTCGGACTGCCGCTCATCAAGGACCGCCGCGGGACCCTCAGGGACGGTCACCGCCGTAGACCCGGCGGCGGGTCTCATAACGCGGCGTAAGCGGCGGAGCGATGTCCGGCCTCCTCCCGAGGATTTCCTGGATCTCTTCAAACAACGAGCGCATGTCGGCCTTCTGCTTCGCCACGGGAAACATCACGATTTTCGAGACGGAGCCAGCGGAACCCGATTTTTTACGAGACCGGGTGACGCCGTTGGTTTCGGGTTTCCTGACAAGAGGGCGTGGGAAGCGAATAATGTTGGACGGGACCGTTAGAGAACTCATGCGGGTGGCTTTTCTAATTCCAAGGAATGCACGATCAACGCCAGAGAGGATATTTTGCACCTAACAATGGAATTATGCCCGATTCGGGGGCTTGGAGTCGGCCTTTGATCCGTTCTGTTAGCGCAAAAGCCTGCAATCATTTCAGGATTGCCGGAAAAAATTTCATCATCGATCGTCCGAGGCCGCTTGTTTCTTCGCATTGAGGGCCTCCTGCAACGCCGAAATGACCGCTCCGATCTCGTAGGGCTTCGTGATCGTTTTGATATCCTTCGGGATGCCCGCCGCCTCGGAATACCCGGTCGCAAGAACGACGGGAAGATCCGGAAATCGCTCGAGCAGCACCTCCGCCAAGCGCACGCCGTTCATCGATCCCGGCATCACGATATCCGAAAAGACGATGTCCGGCGGAGTGCCGTCGAGCATTGCCAGGGCCTCGTCTCCATCGGCGGCCAGGGTCACCCGGAAGCCATGGGCAGCCAGAGCGGGACCGATGACATCCCGCACCAGCACATCGTCCTCCACCACGAGGACCGAGGCTCCACCTCCGCAGGACGCCCCCGGGGTGGAGTCCGTGGCGGGCTCCGTCCGATCCCCAGCCACGCTGCGGGGGAGGTAAAACGAGACGGCCGTGCCTCTTCCGGGTTTGCTGCTGAGGGTGACAACGCCGTGGGATTGCTGGACGAAACCATACACCTGGGCCAACCCGAGACCGGATCCCTTGCCGGGCGCCTTGGTCGTGAAAAAAGGATCCAGCGCCTTTTCCAGCACCTCGGCACTCATCCCTTCCCCATCATCCGCAAAGGCGAGTTTCACATAATCGCCTACCTGCAATCCGGCCACCTCGCCGGGGCGGGCCACCACGTTCTCGGCGGAAATGAGGACGTTGCCGTTTCCCGGGGTGGCGTCGCGGGCATTGATCGCCAAATTGAGCACCGCCAGCTCGAATTGGAGGGGATCGGCATGCACCGGCCACAGGTCCTCGGCCAGATCCAGCCGCAGCGCGATGTCGCTCCGCAGCGCTCCTCGAAGGAGATCCTCCATTCCCAAAAGCTGGTTGCGCAGATCGATCCGCCGGGCCTCCGATACCTGGTTCCTGCCGAATGCCATCAGCTGCCGGGTGAGCTTCGCAGCCCGGCCCACCGCCCGTTTGCAAGAATCCAGCGCGCCCTTCGCGTCAGGCTTGTCCGTCAGCAGGCCGATGATGTGGAGCCCGGTGCTGAGAGTTTGCAGGAGGTTGTTGAAATCGTGGGCAATCCCTCCGGTCAATCGGCCCAGAGCCTCCAGTTTCTGGCTTTGCAGAAGTGCCGCCTGAGATCGGTGGGACGCCGCCACGGCCTCGGAGACCCGCCGTTCCATCGTACCGTTGGCGGTCCGGATCAGACGGCTGGCCTTGCCCATCGAATCGCTTACGACGTCGGTCTCACGCAGCCCGGTGTTTCCCGCCTCCACCAGATCGCCGCGACCCAGCGATTCCGCCTGCCGGGTCAGGATCCTCATCGGCTTGACGATCGAACGTCCGACCCGGGCGGCCAGAAGAAGGGCCGCCGCAAGGAGGATCATCGCCACCAGCGCCAGCGCCTTCAACGCATCGGTCGCGCTTCTGTTGATTTCACTCTCGGGCAGCGCGGCAAGGAAAGTCCATCCGGAGCCGGGTGCCTTGTTGAAAGCGGCCAGCGACGGCAGACCGTCCCGCGTGGTGGAGTGGAAAACGCCTTGCGTCCCGGAGGACAAATGCTTGAGGACGTCCGGATTCGCGTGACTCCCGACGTGGTCCGCCGGATCCCTGTTCCGCGCCACGATTACTCCGTCACTGTCGAGCACCACCCCGGTCCACTGGGCGGGCAGATCGAGATCGGTCAGCACCTTCTGGAACTGGGTGATGGGAGAGATCATCGCCAGCCGGTAAACCTGCTTCCCCTCCCGGATGACCGGCATCACCACCGCGAACGACTTCTCCCCGGATGCCGGCACGAACGTGTTTGAAATCATCGCGCCTGAAGCGACGCGACGGCCTCTCATCAATGAATCCGGGGGAATCACGGTGGCCGCGAATGCCGCCGAACCCAGCACCGCCTGCCCTTGGCCGTCAAAAAGGATGAGCTCCGCCTGCGCCTCATGCGCGGCGTCCCTGAGATAAGCCCCGAATGTTGGCAAATCATCCCGGACGAGCGACGGTGCGAGGGACATCAGGGAGAGGGTGTTTTCCCTCCGGCCGATCTCCCTGTCCACCACCAGCGCGAGTGCGCGGGACATTTCCACCAGACTCCGCTCCACCGACCGTTCCCGTTCCTGGTAAACGTGGAACATCCCCACCAGGGACGCGAGCATGGCGGGGATCAACACCGCCAGAACAAGGAGCACGAGCCGGGAGAGAATTGACATGCCCGTTCAACCCTTGCCGGAGAGCCCGTGTGATTCTGAAAGATGTGCTTCGTCGATTTTCATACCGTCTCCCACTCCCCCGGTTTCGGCGCGCGATTGCCGGGGACGAGTGGAGAAAAGCTAGGAGGTCCCTCCTCGTCCCGCAAGCCGGAACAGCCCTGCCATCTCTCACATCCTCAGCGAGCATCCCCGCTTGCCACCCCGGCAGGCCC
>JBBSJY010000137.1:0-12493 GCA_038256845.1 Verrucomicrobiales bacterium
GGACAACTCGGGGGGCAGCAGCACCGAGAACAAGGGCGCCACGTCCCAATTCTTGATCGGCCCGGTCTGAGAGACCATGATGGAACTGGTGAGGATGGCGGGACGGAAGTCCGAAATCTTGAAAGGAAACGCGCTGATCCGAGCGGAACGGGCTCAAGCGTCACGAGGCCGGCCCGCAAGTCGCCCGTCCTCTCCAGCCTGAGTCCCAGCGGGGGCTGATGGAAGGTGACGTTTGCCACTCCGTCGGCCGCTCCGCCGTTGAGGACGACGGGCTGGTCCGTGTTGTTCGTCACACTGACGAATGGCGCGTATGACAGAAGGAGCAGATTCGGCCAGTCCGGGCGGGGCCACAAGGAGTAGGCCGGAGCGGCGACCAGCGAATAGATCCGCCAGCAGCC
Organism: Verrucomicrobiales bacterium; assembly: GCA_038256845.1. Classification (GTDB taxonomy): domain Bacteria; phylum Verrucomicrobiota; class Verrucomicrobiia; order Verrucomicrobiales; family Akkermansiaceae; genus Luteolibacter. The sequence continues at coordinate 399 of JBBSJY010000137.1, forward strand.
CAAGATCCCCTCGGAATGGATGGAGATGAAACCGCAGCGGGTCACCGTGGCGCAGCTGCGGCAGGTCAAACTCGGGTGAGCGGTGACCCCGACCATCAGAAAAGTTCCTGCTCGCTGGGAGGCGGGGGAGTCTCCCGTTTCATCGCAGGCTTGAGGAAATTGGCGGCCTCCCGGTATTCCAGCCCAACCGACGACGGACCGAACCCGTCGAGCGTCCCCTCCAGATACGGGCCGATTTGCCCGTCATCGAGCACCGCCGGCATCCGGTCGTGGACCGGCTCCACCGCGGTGTTGGGATCGGTAGTGATCATCGAGTAGCACCTGCCATGCTCCGGGTGCTCCTCCCAAATGCCGGCGATCCAGATCCAGCCCACATCCGGCCGCTGGAAGCGCAGCGGCCGGTTCTCTCCGGCGACCTCCACCCACTCGTAGAATGCCGCGGCCGGGATCAGACACCTGCGCTCGGCGAAGGCCCGGCGCCAGGTGATCCCGCCGAGCTTGTCCTCTCGTGAATTGACGATCGTCCGCCGCACCGGCTTGCCGCCCTTTTTCCTCGCCGCGAACTCCCGCCGGAAGCCCCAGCGCATCGTCACCAGCCCGCCGTCGGGGAGGATCACCGGAGCTGGCAAAGTCGGCCGGACAAGGGAGGTGCCAGCGTGGCAGAGGAGGGTTTCCGCCGCCTTGGCATTGACGTGGCTCGGAAAAGATCCGCCGCGCTTCCCCAGTTCATAGGCCGTGCACATTCCGGACGATACATCCCCGGTCAATCGATTGAAAATCTCAGTAGCCAGAGGTGGTGCAGGCGATCATCAACAGCGAGCTTCCTGCAAGCGCGAGAGCCTGTAAGGCGACAGTGGCGGGATAGGAGTGGTCGATCATCGGATGGGTGAGGAAGAGATGAGGCCGTCGGGCGGTAGTTAACGACAAATGTAGTGAATGGCAAGGAAATGATTTCCTGCCCGCGGATCGGTGCAGCTGCACTGATGCACTTCCGTGAGGGCTCCATCATCACCAGGCCGGCTTCCCACAATGGGAGGCCGGCCTCATTTTGCGGGGCGTATGCCGGAGAACATGCGGTCTCGCCAGCGGCTACTCCTTCTCAGGCGCGGTGGTTTCGAATAGCAGCACGAGGATGGTTTGCGCATATGCGCCCGCCTTCGGCCCCTTCGGGTCCAGTCCGCCCGCCAGCGCCTCCTCCAGCTCGCGGGAAAGCAGCAGGACCTGCTCCTTGAGCTCCGGATCCAGGTCCGCGCGCTCGGTGGCCAACCGCTTTTCCCAATCCGCCGACGTCATCCGGACCACGTCGTCGCGTTCCATTCGATCGGACGTTCGGCGCTCCTGCCCAGGCCCGGGCGCGGGTCTTGTCCGGCTGCGGCCGGGCGCCCGCATCTCCGGGTCGTCTGCTTTCACCTCCGCCGCGGACTCTCCCCCACCACGCAGAACGATGAAGAAAGCGATCGCCAGCGCGGCGACCGTGAGCGCGAGACAGATCCGGTAGGATGGTTTCATCGGTTACCCGCTAGCCTTGAAGAACCCGCGCGACAAGAGGATCTTTTTTGACAACAAGGGCGGCGCGGCCACCCGGACGGTGAGTGAATAGTGCGGCACACCAGGTGCATCCGCCCGCGGTTGGCAGGCGTTAGTTCAAGGTAAAGCAGCTATCCGCTTCTTTTGACACCAGCCAACCGAACTCATGAAGAATTCCCTCTCCCGTTGCCGATCCTTTGTCAGCCTTCTTGCTGCTCCCGTCCTTTTGGTGGTATGCGCCGCACAGGCGGGTGCTGCCAGCCTTCAGGTCGATATTGTTTTCTCGATCCTCGGCGACGGCGCGTTTCGCTATGATCTCACCGTCTCGAACTCCGGCCCCGAAGACGTCCCGTTGCTAAGCATCAATGATGCTCCAGCCAACGAAGCAAGGATCGGGTCCACCATTACGGTGCCGACGGGTTTCGCGGGAAGCTATGATCCGATCGGGTTCATCGACTTCGCAGGGACCACTTCATCCTTTTCGTCCGGCAGCATGATCAGCGGATTTTCCTTTGAAAGCGCCGCGGCGCCCGGCACCGCGTTCAACGACTTCTCGGCATTCACCAACGAGGGCCAGCCGGCCACGGTGACGACGACGATTGTGCCGGAGCCGGCTTCAAGCATGGCAGCCGCTCTCGGACTGATCGTCGCAATGATGAGAAGACGCCGCTAAACCATAGCGCACAAAAAACAATTCTATGAAACCAAACCAAAATCTCTGCCGGACGCGAATCTCCGGCACTGCCGCAAAATCCCTCGCTCTAGCGTTCGCCGCTTCAGTTCCCGCGTTTTCCTCCAGCCACAGCGACGCACCGCTGATCAAGCAGGATCCCAATGCAAACCTCACGGACGTGTACGCGTTCATCGGCACGGAATATGACACGGCACAGAATGTGCTCAACGTCATTGTGAGCGTCCGGCCATTTTCCGATCCCGGTGACGGGTTGATCTACGAGCGCTTCGCGGACGATGCGCTCTATAGCATCCATATCACAAATCCCTCCACCGGAGAGGAAACGCTCCGGTATGATTTCGAATTTTCGGATGTCAATCCGCTGACCCAACCCGGGTTGAAGAATCCGGACACCATCCTGTCGTACGGGCGCGGCACCGCGATCGGCGCGATCGAGACCGCCGGGGACGCGCAACAGAACTACACCCAGTTCTACTCCGTCCGTAAAAATGGCAATCTCCTCCGGGCAGATATGATCGTCCCTCCGCCGAACGTCGGCGGCAAGACCACTCCCGAATACAACGACGCCAACGGCTTCGCCATGTCCGGAGCCGCCGATTTCGCCAGCCTGGACAAATATACCATGGAAGGGATCTTCAATGTTGGCACATCCGGTGAGGCAGCTTTCGCAGGCCCTCGCGAGGATGGATTCTACGCCGACACCCCCGGGATCTTCGACCTTCTCAACGCGCGGATCATCGACAATGATGGCGACAGCGGGGACGGCCTTGGCCAGGACGGCGGCGGCGTGGACGGCTTCAAGGGATACAACGTTCTCACCTATGGCATCCAGATTCCGTTGGACCAGCTGAACACCTCGACCTACACGGCCGCATTCGCCGACATTGGCAATGGCATCGCCGACGGAGGAGCGGACACCAACACCGGTGTGGGCGTCTTCGCATCCGTCAGCCGCAAGCGCATCACGCTCCGGCGCAGCAACGCGGAACCCTTGAACGTCGGCCCGTGGCTGCAGGTCAACCGCCTCGGTAATCCGCTTTTCAATGAGGTGCTCGTCGCCAACGAGGACAAAGACCGCTACAACCGCACATTCCCACTAGGGGACGCCGACTACAGCAGCTATGCCACCACTCCGGAGCTGCCGGTTCTGATCAACGCCGTTTTCGGCACGACCTTCGCGACTACCGGCCGCGGCGACCTCGCGCTTGTTTTCATCCCTGATGTCCTTCGAGTGGACACCACCACGCCGCCCGTCAGGCTGCCGGGACAAACTGGCTTCAGCCGGTTTGGTTTTGCCGGTGGAGATACGGTGGTCAACGGCGCGGGCCGGACCATCTCGAGCGGATGGCCCAACGGCCGCAGACCGGGTGACGATGTTGTTGACATCGCCCTCACCGCCATCGCCAGCGGTCCTACGTATGAAACTGTCACCGTAGTCGGAGACAATGTGGATTCCAATGATCAATTGTATAACCAGGTGTTCCCTTATCTCGGAACTCCTCATGCCGGCACTACCACCGATCAACGCCAAGCGCCACAGCCGCCGCAAGCGGTGACGACGCAGTCAAGCGTGCAGTCAGCCGTATCGCAGCCGGAGCCAACACGGCCCAGCGTTCGCCGCAAACGGTAAATAGAGATTGCCACACAAGTTCATCCTGGCGAGGCGGGCGGTGGGAATTCCGCCGCCCGCCTTCTTCCATTTACCTCCTTCAAACTCATGTTAAAGCACACGAATCCGGCCCTCCTTGTTTGCGCTGCCATTGTTTCCGCGACGTTAACTTCCTCGGCCCATCCGCCTGTTGAGGTGATGAAATCAAAAGGCGCAGGGGCGGACGCGGCCGCCTGGGCGCGGCTGGGGAACAACGAAATGCAACAGGCGCGGGAAACCCAATCGCACAACTTTGCGGCTGCCGAGGAAGCATTCCAAAAGGCCCTCGCCATTGATCCCGCTCTCATAGAGGCATTGATCGGAATGGCATGGGTGAAAAATTCCGAACATGATTTCGAAGCGGGCAAGGAGTGGGCGGAGAAGGCGCTGGCGCTGGATCCGAGGGCTCAGGATGCCCATTCGCTGCTCGGCGATCATGCGGTGGAGCTTGGGGATTACGATGAAGCGTATGATCACTACCAGACCGCGCTCGATATCCGGCCGGACCTCGCCAGCTATGCAAGGGCGGGGCATTTGCTATGGGTGACAGGAGATTCATCACAAGCGCAGTTTTTAATGGAAAAGGCGATCGCAGCCGGCGGTCCGTATCCGGAGAACCGGGCATGGTGCCGGGTGGAGCTTGCGATGATGCAACTGAACTCCGGGGCGCTTCTCGCGGCGGAGATGGGCGTGCGCAAGGCATTGGCGGAGGCACCGGAAAACCCGCGGGTGCTGGCCGGGATGGGCAGGGTGAGCGCCGCAAAGGGAGATCACGCGGAAGCCATTTCCTATTATGGCAAGTCGGTCGAGATCATGCCGACCCACCAGGCCCTGGCAGCCTTGGTTGATCTATATCTCGCGAGCGGCGATGTAAAGGCGGCGGAGAAGCAGAAGCACGCGGTCCTGCATTTTCACAAGAAGCACACTCATGGCGGGGAGGCCGCGGAGGGGCACACGCACGGCGGACACACGCACGGCGGGGCATCGAGCCACAGCCACCATCAGGAGAGTGCGGAACTCGCGCTTTTCATGGCAAACCACAACATTGATCCCGATGCCGCGGTGCGGGAAGCGGAGGCTGTTTACAAAACCTACAAAAACGTTCTCGTGGCGGACACGCTGGCGTGGTGTTACTACAAGACCGGAGACCTGCAAAAGGCGCGCAGGATGATCCAGCGGGCGCTGAAATGGAAAACGCGGGACCCATCGCTGTTGTTCCACGGTGGCATGATCTATCACAAATCGGGTGACGAGCGAAAGGCGCGCGAGCTGCTTTCCCGCTGCCTGAACATGAACCCGAATTTTCACCCGCTTGACGCGGCGACCGCGCGGGACGCACTGAAATCCCTCACCGCCGTTCCCAAGCCGCCCGTTGAAGCCGAAGAGTAAAAAGACGGCGGGGCAGGTGCCGCCGCAGAGTGCAATTCCGCCGATTGCGGCGTTGGAAGATTTGATGCGTGATTTTCGAGCTTCCAGCGGGCGGCGTCGCTCGTCAGGATCTCCACTTGATGGCGGCGGACGACGATGGAACAAGCCCGGAGGCACTGCTCACGCGGGTCGCAGCCGGCTGTCCCCATTCCTTCGCGATTCTTTATGACCGGTTTGCCGCCGCCCTCTATGGCATCGCGCTGGGGATGATGAGGGACCACGCGGAAGCGCAGGAAGTTCTGCAGGATTCATTCATCACCGCGTGGAAAAATGCCGGTCTTTATGATCCTTCGCTGGGAAAGGCCTCGACCTGGTTGATCCACCTGACGCGCAACACCGCGATCGACCGCATCCGCAGGAAAAGACGGCGAGGCAAGCTCCTCGACCAGATCGCCGTCGAGCCCCGCTGCTCTCCCGACTCCATTTCCCCCGACAGCCCGCTGATCGAGGCGGAGGTCGCGCGGGAGATGATCCGCCTTCTGAAGACGCTGCCGGACGACCAGCGGACGGCGCTGGAGCTGGCGTTTTATGACGGACTAACCCAAGTGGAGATCGCGCAGAGATTGCATTTGCCCCTCGGTACGATCAAATCGCGCATCCGAAGGGCAATGGACCGTGTTCGATCATTGGCAGTTGACCCAGACCTCCATGAGTAGCGCCAGCCCATCACCCGCGTCGCAGGACGCTGCTGCAGAAATCGCGGCAGTACACAGCTTGGGTGCCTTGGAAGGGGACGTCGCCGCCGCGCTGGAACAATGCCGCGGCTGCTCGCTGCGCATGGCGGCGGGGGAGCTGGAGGAAAACTACCTTGCGGTCGCCGCGATGGCTGCCGCTTGTTTCCAGCCGGCCGAGCCGCCGGCGGAACTGAGGGAGCGTGTCCTCGCCGGCATCGCTGACGTTGGCGCGCCGCCTGCCGCGGAGCCCGATTTTCTGGTTCTCAAGGACCAGAGCGACGACTGGATTCCGCTGCCGGGCGGGAAAATCCGCATGAAGGTGTTGTCCGATTTGCCGGGGGCGGCGCACACGTCGATCCTTTTTGATGTCGACGCCGGCGGGAGTTTCCCGCTGCACCGCCACAAGGGCCACGAGGAGCTGTATCTGATCAGCGGGGACGTGGAGTCGGACGGGCTGATGTTGGCGCCAGGCGATTACCTGAGGTGCGCGCCCGGCACCAAACACTGCGTGAGCACTCGCGGCGGCTGCCGCGCCATTGTCATTACCTCGCGGGAAAACCACTCCCGTGTCACCGTCGGTCTCTACGGCTGGCTCTTGCGGAAATGGCGGAAGCGCCAGTGGCAAGTCAGGGTCTGGTGAGGCGATTGGAAACCCCAATCACGGAAACCGGAACTCCGGGATCCGCGCATACCCGGGCGCCTCCATCCCATCGCGCAATGAAAAGGAAAGCCCGCCCGGATAAATCAGATATACCATGTCCAGCCCCAAATCCTCTTTGGCGATGGTCATCGAGTGGGTAACTCCGGGTTTCTCCGTCACCGATCTCTCGAAGCCATAACGCCTGCCTCCACGTTCGACGATAAACGATCTCCGCCATCGGCCGCTCACTTCATCGAAAGGCGCCAGATAGGATTCCGGAAAGCCGCCGCGCAACCAAAGCCGGTTGCGACTGTCTGTGCCCGCCTCGCCGCAGTTCAGGCCGCCCATGTGGATGAAATTCACCCGGCCCGCCAGTGATTCGGACGCCCCGCGCATCAATTCAGCCGGGCGGTCCATAAGGCTGTTGTCCGCTGCTTCAAGCTTGGACATCGGGGCGGATCTGATCCACGGTTCCGCCATGCCCGCCGCGCCCGAAGCCGATCCGCGCTTCAATGAATTCGTCATCCTCCAAGCCCAGAACGCCGGGCTGTTTCTCGGACAGATTCCCAATCCTCTCACCGGCGAAAAGCAAGTGAATCTGCGCGCCGCGAAATCGGTGATCGACTCGCTGGAGATGTTGGCCGGAAAAGCCCGTGGAAACCTGACCACGCAGGAGGAGAAGCTGTTGGAAATGGCGCTGCAAAACCTCCGCCCGCTCTATCTGGGAGCCGCTGAAAACTGATATTCCCACACCCATGGCATTCGATCCTTTCAATATTGGCAACGTCCCGGTCGGCGGGCCTGTTCCGTTTTTCATCGTTGGTCCATGCGCGCTCGAATCCGAGGAATTCGCGTGGGAAATGGCGCGGTCGCTCAAGGAGATCGCCGACCGCACGGGAATCCATTTCATTTTCAAGGCCTCCTTCGACAAAGCGAACCGCACCTCGGCGGGCTCCTTTCGCGGACCGGGGCCGGAAGAAGGCTGCCGGATCCTCGGGGAAATCGGCAAGGAGCTGGGGGTGCCCGTGACAACGGACATCCATACCGCCGGGCAAGCCGAGATGGCGGCGGAGCACGTGGACTTGCTGCAGATTCCCGCTTTTCTCTGCCGCCAGACGGATTTGCTGGAGGCGGCCGCCAAGACCCGCCGCGCGGTGAACGTGAAAAAGGGCCAGTTCCTGGCGCCACTCGACACGGTGAACATCGCGGACAAGCTCCGCTCGTTCGGATGCGAGCGGTTTCTGCTAACCGAGCGCGGCACCACATTCGGCTACAACAACCTTGTGGTGGACATGCGCTCCTTGTTTTGGATGCGGAAGGAGGGCCTGCCCGTCATTTTCGATGCGACCCATTCGGTCCAGCGGCCCGGTGGGCTCGGGGGATCGACGGGAGGGGATGGCGAGCTGGCTCCCGTGCTTGCTCGCGCGGCGGTGGCCACCGGTGTGGACGGGTTGTTCATGGAGGTCCATTCCGATCCCCTCAACGCGCTTTCCGACGGCCCGAACCAGATTCCCCTCGAATTTATCGAAGACCTGCTCGTCAAGCTCGTCGCCATCCACCACGCTTCCCACTGAACCACCCCGCCTGTGAAACTCCTTTCTCCCATCCTCTTTCTCTCCGGCGCCATGGCCGTGAGCGCGGAGGATGACACTACGGAGGCCAGCCGGCGGAAAATCCCCGCGGTTTCCATGCTTCCGAACGGCAGCGTGCTGGAATCGGTCATGCTTCCGCGATACGACCAAGACAGGAAACTTGTGGATGTGCTGCGTGCGAAGGTGATCGAGCTGGTCGATTCCGAGCGGATCAGCGGGCAGGAAGTTTCGATCGAATTCTACAACCCGGACCGGAGCCGCCGCGGCAGGATCGACCTCAGGGAGGCGCTGTTCGATCAGGAAAACGGCCTGCTCACGGCGTCCGAGGAGGTGCAAATCGATGCCGAAGGATTGGTTGCGACCGGGTCGGGCCTCGTCTATGACTTTCGAAATGGTGAGGGATTCCTGCTGGGTCCAGTCGCCACCCGGATCACCACTCCCGCTGAGACTGCCATGAACCTCCGACCCTCTCCCCTCGCCGCGGCCGCGCTGCTGGGTGTCTCGCTTTTTTCCCTTCCCGTTGTGGCCGCTCCTCCGCCTCCCTTGACACCGGCTGAACTCGCGGCGCTCGAACGCGATGCGGCTTCGAAATCAGAGCTCGCATCCGAGGCTGTGGCAGCCGTGAACCGCTCTTTCGAAGCAATTGTCGCCGCGGACGAGAAGGCGAAATCGGATGCTCTCCGATTCCTCAAGAAATCCGGCCTCGTCCTCATTGCGAACGAGGCCGCGGCACCCGGCGCGGAGATTCCTGCGGGCGAGCCCTTGGCCGTGGAACCCAATCCCAACAATACCCTCATCAAGTGTGAGAATGGGATGTACTTCGATGCGGAGGAGGGAGTTCTCGTCTATCTGAAAAATGTGACCGTCACCGACCCGCGTTTCAATCTCAGCGGGGCGAACGAGCTGAAGGTTTACTTTGAAAAGAAGGCCGCGGACGCCGGGGCCGACGAGCCGGAGGAGGAGCCCGGCGACGGAGTTGACCTGGGCCGCGTGGGGGCCGGCTTCGGCGAGGTCTCGAGAATTGTGGCGACGGGGGCGGTTAGAATCCTTCAGAAGGGCGTCGATGGCGGCGAGCCCATCGAAGCCAGCGGCGCGATCCTCAGTTATGATGTCAAAGCCGGCCAAATCATCATCAGCGGAGGCTTCCCATGGGTGAGGCCGGGCCCTAACAAACATTTCAAAGCCATGCGGCCGAATGAACGGCTCCGGATCCTCACTACCGGCAGTTTTGTCACTGAAGGGTTTTGGGAAATGGGACTCCCCCTCAACGAGAAGCGTTGAGATCTCCGCCGGCTTCTCCTCCCCATTCCACGCGATGCACCACCCTGGCTCGTCCTGCACCCAAACGGACTCCGCCGTCCTGTTCGTCTCCGGCCTTCGCAAGACCTACGGCGGGCGGGCGGTGGTCGATGGCGTCACCATTTCCGTCCAGCCGCGTGAAATCGTCGGCCTGCTCGGCCCCAATGGCGCCGGCAAGACGACGTCGTTCTACATGATCGCCGGCCTGGTGCCACCGGACGCCGGATCGGTATGCTTCCATGGCAAGGATATCTCCCGCATGCCCATGCATCGGCGGGCACGTCTTGGCCTTGGCTACCTGCCGCAGGAGGAATCGATTTTCCGCAAGTTGTCGGTCCGGGACAACCTGCTCGCCATCCTGGAGACCCGGCCGGGGCTGAGCCGCTCCGACCGTGCGGACCGGGCGCAGGAGCTGCTCAGACGATTCGGCATCGAGAAACTGGCGAAATCGACCGCCATCACGCTCTCCGGGGGGGAGAAACGGCGCCTTTCCATCGCCCGCTCGCTTTGTTCCGATCCGAAGCTCCTGATGCTCGACGAGCCCTTCGCGGGCATCGATCCGATCGCCGTCGAGGACATCCAGAGGATTGTCCGCGAGTTGCGCGACCGTGACGGGCTCGCGATTCTGATTACCGACCACTCTGTCCGCGAGACGCTCACGATCACCGACCGCGCGTTTCTCATTCACGACGGTCGCGTAATCCTCGAGGGAGATTCACAGGAGCTTGTCAACGATCCGATTGCCCGCAAACATTACCTCGGCGAGGATTTCCGCATGTGACAGCTTCCGCCTCCGAAACCCGAATCCCAAATGCCGTGAAAAGCCCACCTTTGCTACTGTCGTGCGCCGCGATGGCAATCTGTTTCCCGATGTCCGCCCAAGCGGCGGAAACCTTCCGTGCCTTCAAGAGTTCGGAAGGACAAGCGATCCAAGCGCGCTTTGAAGGTCTTGAGGGAAATATCGTCACGTTGCGCCGCGAAGACGGGAAGGTTTTCGAACTTCCTAAGGACAGGCTGAGCGAGGAGGACCAAGCCTATGTCATCGACGCCGCGGAGCGCGAAGGAGATGATGTAAGGAAGCTCAACGAGGCCGCCGGGCACGAGTTTTTCACCGGGAACTCGCTTTCCGAACGCGCCGCCGAGGATCTTGCCAAGGGACTGTTGCTGCGGCCCGAGTCCCAGTCGAAGCATGGCCGGAGCTGGCGGCTCTATGCGGCTTATGCCAAAGACTACCTTCTATTCGGAGCGATGCCCTATTCGGTCGCTCTCTATTCCGATGAGGATGGCATGGTGACAGAAATTTCCGCCGTCTATGCGAACAAAGGGGACTTCGGCAGCACGGCGGGATTCGCGCGCGACCATTTCAAATCCGGCGATGTCCCGCCTCCCAGCTCTCTTGCCGAAGCGATGAGCAGGGACGAGGAAACGGTCAGCAAGTCGCTCACCGCCGTCCTTGGCGACGCGACCACCCAACGCTTTGGCGAAGGGGATACCCGCCGGACGATCAGTCGTTGGGATTGGAACGGACACTCGCTCCTGCTTTCCAACGAAGACGGCGAGTATGTCAGCCTTTCGGTCGTCCCGAGCGAAGTGGCGGATGGCGGCGGCCGTTCGGCACGGATGCGGGATTCGGACATTAAGGAACGTCTGATCGCGGGCGTCATCAGGGAAGACAACGGCGATGTGCGGATCAGCGAGATCCCGATGGTGGACCAGGGACCGAAGGGTTATTGCGTTCCGGCCACCTTCGAGCGGGCGATGAGGACAATGGGCATCGAGGCCGACATGTATCTTCTTGCGATGGTCGGCCAGAGCAAAGCAGGGGGCGGGACCTCGGTGGAGCGGTTGATGGAGAACGTCCGCTCGCAAGTCTATCGCAAGGGTCGGCGAACCAAGGAGGACGAGATCAAGGAATTGCGTATCCGTGAGGTCAAACGGTACATTGATGAAGGCATTCCGGTCATGTGGACGATGTCTTCGATGGATGCCTACAATGATATCGCGGACAAGAACACCAAACTTCGCGCCGAGGTGGAGGATTGGGACGCCTACGCGGTGGAGATCGTTGAAGAGTCGGGGAAGGTGGCCTCGGCTCCAAAGCCGGACAGCAACCGCCATGTGTGCATGATCATCGGCTACAACGAGAAAACCAACGAGCTGGCTGTCAGCGATTCATGGGGCGCGAGATTCGAACTCCGCTGGGTGCCTGTCCCGGTCGCCAATTGGGCGAGCCAAGGCAAGCTGTTCATGATCCTTCCCTGATCTCCCGCCCGCCTTTCAATGCGCCGGGAAAACCGGCACGTTCTCCCACTCGAGGGGGTAGTTGGCGAATCCCCGGGAAATCTCCTCGCGAGCCTCTTTGCTGATCGGCTGGGTGGTGAACAACGGCAGGATGGGGCGGCCGTCGCCGGTTTCGCGATGTTTCACACCGCGTTCCTCCACCACCAGGATAAAACCCACATCTCCGCCCGGGCGTTCGCCGAGACCGATGTCCAGTTTCACTTCCTGGCCGGCCTTGAGCGTGATCCAGTCGCCGTAGATCAGTTTCGGAGCGGCCAGCCCGCTGTCGTGCAGATCCTCGGTGCCCCGCGCC
>JBBSJY010000138.1:0-12432 GCA_038256845.1 Verrucomicrobiales bacterium
AAAACTGTTTCGAGGTGGCAATCAGAAGCAATATGACCTGACCCAAGCACAATTTATGCGGATTCCGCTTGAGCCGAACGACACCATCGAAGTGCCTCAAAAAGGATTTTTCAACTGAGTCGTTGCTCACGGCCTGAAATCGGGATCGATTTCTTATGAACCTATCGACTATCGCCCGGCGGAAAGAGGTTCTTTCCGTCGGGCTTTTGTTCTATTTCGTTTGCGGGAGAGGATCGGCGGCGGAATTGCCGCTTGATCTGGTTGGCGCTCTAGCCTCTGAAGAGTTCCGGGAGCGAGAATCGGCTGAGACGCGCCTTTTGGATTGGGCAAAGAACCAAGAACCCACGGTCCGGACGGATTTGTTGCGCCTGCACCGGTCCGCGGCCGATCCGGAGGTTCGACACCGAAGTTTGGCCGTGCTCAAGGCATTGCTGATTCAGGAATACCTCAAAGGGGGCAGCGGTTTGATCGGTATTTCCATGGAACCGGAACTTGTTCCGTTTCCGGGAGGAAAGCCGGGAGGTGCTGTCCGAATCACGGAAGTCAGGGAGGGCACTCCTGCCAGGAAGGCTGAGCTGATGGTGGGGGATCTGATTGTCTCCTTGAACGGGGAGGGCTTCGAGCCGCCCAACGGGGTAGCCGAATTTCGCGAAAGGGTGGGGGCGATGAAGCCCGACACTGAGATTGCTCTCCGCATTATGCGGGATGATCTCGTGATTGAACTTAAATTGCGGTTGATGCGGAAACCGGACGAGATGGAACGCTTTCAGAATCCCGAGATCGACGTCGAAGCAAGCGACCGTGCGGCAAAAGAGGCGTTCTTCCGGGAATGGCTGGGCCGCCAGTAGAGGGGCCGCCTCGGCCTATCCGGAATTTTAGCCATCGACAATGCGAGGTCTCATGGCAAATTCTTGAAAAATTTTCCCAACCCGCTCCGCTCGATATCCATGAGACTTTCCTGGTTCCGCAAAGCCACCACCGCCGTTTCCGCTGTCGCCATCGCTTGTTCGGCGTGCGCCCAGCAGGCCGATTTCAACGAAGTAGGCCGCCAAATGGCGATCATGCTCCAGAACAGCCACTTTGCTCGGCTGCCTTACAACGCGGAGCTGAGCAATCGCTTCCTGGACGACTATCTGCGGAACCTGGATTACCAGCGCATCTATTTCACTCAAGCCGACGTCGACGAATTCCGAGAGAAATACGGGGAACGCCTGCACACCTTGCTTCTCCAAGGAAACAGCATGAATGCGGCGACGGAGATCTACAGGCTTTTTGAAAAAAGGGTCGAGGATCGGGTCGCCTTGGCCGACCAACTGCTCGAGCGGGATGATTTTGATTTCACGAAGGATGAGTCCGCCATGCTCAGCCGGAAGGACGCGCAATGGCCGAAGGGTGAGGAAGAGGCCGCGGAACTCTGGCGTACCTTGATTAAGGAAGCCGTCTTGTCAGAGATACTCCGTCGTGAGATGCTTACAAAGTTGGCTACGGAGCGTGGGAAAGTGGATCCCGGTGCCGATGATCGCGATCCGATCGAAAAAATTTCCCTGCGATACAAGCGATTCCTCAAAAGCGTGCAAGACGTCGATGATGAGGATATCGCGAACTATTTTCTGAGTTCGATCGCTCGCGCCTACGATCCTCACACGGACTATATGAGCTATCGGGAGATGAATCGCTTCAAGGATGGCATGAAGAACGAGTTGGTCGGTATTGGCGCGCTACTGGCTGGCGAGGAAGATGGCGCCACGAAAATCATGGGGATTGTCGTGGGCGGTCCGGCAGACAGGGAAGGCACGCTCAAGCTCAATGATCGGGTTGTCGGAGTGGATACTCTCAATACCGGCACCTCGGAGGGGATGACCGATATCATGTTCATGAAGATCGACAAGGTGGTGGACCTCATTCGGGGCAAGGAAGGGACCGCGGTCGCTCTCAAAATCGAACCGGCAGGTGGCCCGCCCGGAGAGACCAAACTGGTGGTGATCGAGCGTGGGATGGTTGAACTCAAGGATGAGCAAGCAAGCGCTCAAATTATCGAATCGAAGACCGACAACGGGCAGACACAAAGGCTGGGAGTGATTACCCTCCCGTCCTTTTATGCTGATTTCGAGAATGGCAAAGTCAGTTCTTCCGATGATGTCGAAGCTTTGCTAAAGCGCCTCATGGAGGAGAAAATCGACGGTCTGATCCTGGACCTCCGCAACAACGGCGGGGGATCGCTTGAGGAGGTGCGGCGTATGACCGGATTTTTTGTCAATCGAGGTCCGGTGGTCCAAGTGAAAAACACCCTGGGGCAAGTCCAGGTAAAGGACACTGACAACGGCAAACCCATCTATTCAGGTCCGCTTGTCATCATGACGGATAAGAGTAGCGCGTCTGCCAGCGAGATTCTTGCGGGTGCCCTGCAGGATCTCAACCGGGCTGTCGTGGTGGGGGAGTCTTCTACTTTCGGGAAAGGCACGGTTCAGCAGCCGATGGATATCGGGCGGATGTTGCCTTTGTTCGCGGTCCGGAACCGGGCCGGCTTCCTCAAGGTCACCATTCAAAAGTTCTACCGCCCATCCGGGTCATCCACCCAAATGGATGGGGTTGTCCCTCATATTGTGGTTCCCAGCCTCACGGACGCCCTGGATATGGGAGAGGCCTATCTGGACAACCCCCTGCCCCATGATCGCATTCGGCCAGCTGCTGATTTCAAGCCTCTCGATGTCCAGTCCCTGTTCGTGCCACGTCTGAAGGAGTTGAGTCAGGAACGCCTGAACGAGTCCAAGGACTTTGCCTATGTGATCGAGGATGTGATGAAAGCCAAAGAGAGATTGAAGCTCAATCGTGTTTCACTCAACAAGGAGTTCCGGAAGTCCGAACTTAACGAAGCGGACGAGGTTCAGAAGCAACGGAATGCGGAACGGCGAATTCGTTTCGCAGACAAAAGCGCGGGCGATAAGGTGAATCTCAAGTTCTATAAAATCACACTCGACGACTTGAACAACGGGACCGAACTCCGCTCATACGACCCCGGTGCCGAAGACACCGAATACATGAGGCGGGCAAAAGATGAAAACTCGGACCTCGATGACTCCCCGAAATGGCCAACCGGCTTGGACGCGGTCAAGCGCGAAGCGTTGGCGGTTTTGAGCGATCTTGTCGACCTCACCGAAAACGCCCGGATGGCCGGCATGCTGAAGCAGGCCTCCGACGTCCGCTGATGTCCGATGTCGCGGAGAATCTCGCCGCGATCCGTGCCCGCATCGCGGAAGCCATGAGCCGCAGGGAAGTGGATGCCGGGGCAGTGGAGCTGATCGCTGTTTCGAAGACCTTCCCTCCGGAACTGATCCTCGAAGCGGCAAATGCTGGACAGCGGGTTTTCGGCGAGAGCAAACTTCAGGAGGCGGAGCCGAAGATTTCGATGCTGCTGCCATCCCAACTTTCGTGGCACTTCATCGGTCGGGTCCAGCGGAACAAGGTTCGGAAGCTTATATCCTCATTCCAAGTCCTTCATGGGATCGATTCCCAAAGGTTGGCCGCCCATGTGGATGGGGTGGCTGCGGAGACCGGGAAACGGCCTGAGATTTTTCTCCAGGTGAACCTGAGCGATGAAGTCTCGAAAGGCGGATTCAAGACCGCCGATTTGAAAAAGGAAATGGGCTCTTTGCTTCTGCTCGATCATCTCCGGATTCTCGGGCTGATGACCATTCCGCCAGCTTGCGGCGATGCGGAAGGCTCTCGTCCGTGGTTTCGCCAGCTTCGAGAGTTCCGTGATGAACTGGAACAAGAATGGGGAATCCAACTTCCGTCGCTCAGTATGGGAATGAGTGCGGATTTCGAAGTGGCTGTCGAGGAGGGCGCCACCCATGTCCGGGTGGGTACCGCTGTCTTTGGAAACCGTTCGCACCAGGCGGATGGGGAGCTTTCCTGAAACTTCCAGATGAGCCTTATGCCAATCATTCTTGAACAGGTCGTATTGATAGGAAACGAACTCGCGATCTCATTCGCGGATGGCCAGGAGCTGTATCTTCCATTCGGCGGACTCCGCCGCGCGTGTCCGTGTGCCGCCTGCCAAGGGGAGCCGGACGCTCTCGGGAGAGTCGTAAGGCCGAAAGTCGAGCACGGCGCGAAAGCGTTCGAGCTCTCTAAGTTTGAAGTGGTGGGGGGGTATGCACTGCAGTTGTTTTGGGCCGACGGCCATTCCTCCGGAATCTATAGTTTTCCCTATCTGATCCGCTGTGGTCAGTTGATGTCCTGATGCGGACGCTTGAACCGGACGGGTAAGCGGAGGATGCTCAGGCGTGTTTGATGCCCGAGATTCTCTTTCAGAAACCGCTCTGTTGTCCCCGCGGGAACTTTCGGCTCTCTCCGCTGCGAATTTTTCTCGGGTCGGCGAGTTACTGGCACATCTTCCGAAGCGTCATGAGGACCGCAGGAAATTTGATTCTTTTCCCGACCAGCCGACCACAGAGGCAATATGCCTGCGGGGAACGGTGGTTGACACGTTTGCCCGCAGGTTGGGGGCGGGTCGTAGGATCGACGAGGTGGTGGTGATGAACGGCAGTGGAGGCCTCTTCGGCTCCGCGAAGATCACCTGCCGATGGTTCAACATGCCATTCATGCAGAAAGCCGTCGCCGCAGGCCAGGAGGTGATTGCATTTGGGAAAGTCAAGGAATTGGCCGGGAGATTGGTAATGGACCATCCCGAGCTGGAGACAATTCGTGATGACGATCAATCTTCCATTCACATGGAAAGAATTGTCCCCATCTATAAAAACATCGCCGGGATCGGGCAGAAGAGATTGAGAGAAATGATACATCTGTTGCTCCTTCGCGTGGAAAAAGACAGTTTGTCGCCAATGTATGAATCGCTTCCCGGTTTCCCTTGGGCAGATTCACTGGCGCGCATTCATTTTCCGGAAACTTGTGACGAGGCTCGGGTGGCGCGGCGGCGGCTCGCGTTTGAGGAGTTCTTCGGAATACAGCTCCGCGTCCTTTGGTCTCGTGCGCGGCATCAGGACCTGAAGGGGCGAATTCTCGGCAAACGAACCCTATTGCTGACTCAATTCTGCGAACGCTTGCCTTTTGATCTGACAGAGGCCCAAAAGCGATCAATCCGTGAGATCGCTGCAGACATGCGATTGCCTCAACCGATGAATCGATTGCTTCAAGGGGATGTGGGATCCGGCAAGACCTTTGTCGCCATTGCCGCGATGCTTCTCGCGGTCGACTCGGGGTGCCAGGCGGCGCTAATGGCCCCGACGCAGATTCTGGCGGAACAACATTATCTCGTCCTGTGCAAGTGGCTGCAACCTCTGGGTGTCCGCGTCGCACTACGGACGGGCGGCCGCACGGAAAGCAATCATCCGGAAGCGGAGACCCTGCCGCAAATCCTGATCGGCACTCACGCGCTGATCTATGATGATTCCGGGATCGATGATCTCGGCCTGGTCGTCATTGACGAGCAACACAAATTCGGCGTCGGCCAACGTGCGGCGTTGATCCGTCGCGGCACGATTCCGGATGTACTGGTCATGACCGCGACACCGATTCCCCGAACGTTGACAATGACAGTTTACGGTGATCTCGATGTATCAATTCTAGACGGGAAACCCGCTGGACGTGGCAAAATTGTGACCGCCGTGCGGAGCGGAGTGAAGCATACTGAAATCACCGCTTTCGTGAAGCGCGAGCTGGCGGCGGGGCGGCAGGCATATCTGGTGTATCCGCTCGTCGAGGAAAGTGGCACGCTGAAAGTCGAATCCGCCATCGCGGCGTTCGGAAAGTGGAAGAAGCGTTTGTCTCAGTATCAAGTGAAGCTTTTGCATGGAAAAATGAAGGGGGAAGAAAAGGATGATATCATGAACCGGTTCCGCAGCGGAGAGATCAACGCATTGGTTTCGACATCGGTGATCGAGGTGGGAGTGGATGTGCCGAACGCGAACCTGATGATCATCCATCATGCGGAGAGATTCGGCCTCGCCCAACTCCACCAGTTGCGCGGGCGGGTCGGTCGCGGCGGACACAGGAGCTATTGCGTGCTGCTAACGGATGGAAAGAGCCCGGAAGCTCTGGACAAATTGGGAGTGCTGGAAAAGACGTCGGACGGGTTCGAGATTGCGGAAGCCGATTTGCGTCTCCGCGGTCCCGGTGATGTGTTGGGAACGGTCCAGAGCGGCGTTTCGGAATTCCGATTCGCCGACTTTCTGGCCGACACCGAATTGATGCGCGAGGCTCGGTCACGGGCCGCGGAGATCCTTGCGGAAGATCCCCGGCTGGAAGCCACACACGCTGACTTCCGTGTGATCATCGAGGGGCTCGAGGACCATTCCGGAAGGACCGTCTGATGCTTTCAGCGGTTTTCGATTCGATAGATCGATCCGCTGTGATCGATGATATACACGTCCCCCTCGTTGTTTTCGGCGAATGAAGCGACCAGATTAATCCGGCCTCCCTCCGGTTGAAGCTCTGAGGTATGATCCACCAGATCGGCGGCCTTGCCGTCCTCGATCACGAACGACCAAATCCGGGGATTCTGGTAATCTCCAAAGATATACCGTCCCTGCAATTCCCGGACCGGGCCGCGATAGAGATAACCGCCGGTGACAGAGATCCCTTCGAGCGGACCGGCCCCGTGTTTGTAGACGTAAACCGGGTCGACCGCACCCGGCGGCTTTCTTCCGCCAACTCCGGGCTCTGGTGTTTCCACATCTCCCTCACGGAGCCGCCACCCATAGTTTGCGCCCGCCCCTTCGCTCCGGGGCATGAAGTTGATTTCTTCCCATAGCCCTTGCCCGACATCGCCGATCCAAAGGTCGCCGGTTTCGCGATCAAACGAGCAGCGCCACGGGTTTCTCAAGCCGAAGGCATAGATTTCCGGCTTTGCCGAAGTGCGATTGACGAAGGGATTGTCGGACGGGACCGTGTAGCCCCGCTCGCCGGAAACGTCGATCCGCAGCAACTTGCCGAGAAGCGTGTCCAAATCTTGCGCCCGTTGCTTTGGGTCGTTGCCGGCTCCGCCATCACCATTGCCGATATAGAGCATGCCATCCGGGCCGAATGCGATCCACCCGCCGTTGTGGTTGTTGAAATCCTGTTTGTAACGGAGCAGAACTTCCGCGGTATCGGGGTCCGTGGTAGTCCGATCTTTCGAAGTGAATCTGACAATCCGGGTGTGCTGATCATTGTCGGTGAAATTCACATAATAGCGGCCGCTCGTTTGAAAATCCGGGGCGAAGGCGAGACCGAGCAGGCCTTCCTCGTTGCCTCGTCTGCTGACCTCGGAGCGAATGTCGAGAAACGGTTTCTCCGCCCGCCCGCCGGATTCCTCATCGATGATCCAGACCTGGCCGGCCTGTTCCATGATCCACAGCTTTCCGTCCGTTCCGGGGGGGACACCGGCCCATACCGGTCGTTCGAAGCCTTTGGCGACTTCCTCGACCCCGATCGCTCCCGGGAGGGAAATTGTGGAGGTGACAAATGCGAGCAATATTCGGGTTCGGACGGTCATGGCGGGAATCTAGCAGAGAAGCGGATTTCGGCAAGGTCTTCGGATTTGAAGGAAGTTCTGACAAAAATGATCAGTTCTCCGGCGGGTTTCGAGAACGTGGCGGCCTGCTGTGAGCAATCTTTTCCAGAATGACAAAGTGCGGACTCCGAGCCGCCCAACCGGTGCGACAGGTGGCTGCTTCCCCCCTCGATTTGTCGGTTGCCAACCGGAGGGCGGCCGCCTAGCGTCACGCCTCGCGGGCGGGAATTCCTTCGCTGCCCGACCTGAACCGATCCGTTACCGCAGTGGGATACGTGGATGCCTTAAAACGCTGGCGGTTGGCCCGACAGGGACTCTCGTCGGGCAAAAAACGCCGGGTTCACAGCGAAAACCCGGTAGTCCAGGCGCTTGAGGAAAGCATCTGGGTCAAATTGGGGCTCTATGCGATTTTCGCGGTTGGAATCACGGTCCTGGTTCTCGAAGCCTCTCCGGGAGCATTCTTTGCAGCGGATCGGGTCCGCGGCGCCATTTACGCGCTGATCATTTCCTTCACGGCGCTCGTCGTTTTCCACGCGATCCAGCCGCAGGTGTCCTGCAGGCGGAACAGCCGGGTGGTTCTCGTGCTGGGAGCCATCATGGGACATCTTCTGATCATCCGGCTGGTCATGACCCTCGCCGACACGGAGCCCGGGTTGGAGCCATATCGCTTCCTTTTCCTGCCATGCGCCTTAGCACCGATGCTCCACGGGGTGCTCATCGGCCGCACGATCGGATCGTTCACCACCGTCAGCGTGAGCCTGATCGGTTGCCTTCTGGTTCCCCGGGGGGATGTCCTCGGTTATCTGATGCTGAGCGTGGTGTGCGGAATGACGGCCGTGTTGCTCACCGGTCACGTCCGCAAGCGGGTTCAACTGCTGCGAGCGGGAATCTACGTCGGAGTGGTCACCTTGCTTTTAGGTTTGCTTTTGGGACGTCTCGACGTTTTTTCGTGTTTTGGTCCTGGCGCTGTGGATCGTTTGCAGGTGTTGGGCACCGGAGTGGCCGCGGCGCTTGGCGTCGGGGTGTTCACCGCGCTGGTGATCAGCGGGCTGCTGCCGATTTTCGAAGGCTTTTTTCGGCTCACCACCGACATCAGCTGGCTGGAGCTCAGCGACTTGAATCATAAGCTGCTGCGTCGGATGCAGTTGGAAGCACCGGGGACGTTTCATCACAGTCTGATCGTTGCCTCGTTATCTGAGGCTGCCGCGGAAAAGATCGGTGCCAACGCCCCGATGTGCCGGGTTTGTTCTTATTTCCACGATATCGGAAAATTGAAGAAGCCGGGATATTTCATTGAGAACCAACACGATGGCGCGGAAAATCCGCACGATTCGCTGACGCCAACAATGAGTGCCCTGGTGATCATCGCCCACGTGAAAGATGGAATCGATCTGGCGGTGAAGAGCAAATTGAACCCTCGTGTGATCGACGTGATTCAAGAGCATCATGGCGACTCGCTGGTGTATTATTTCTACCGCCGGGCGCAGGAGCAGAAAAAAGCCGAGATCGAGAAAGTGGACCGCCGGTTGGAGAATCCGGAGGACCTGCCGGTCGTGGAGGAGAAGAGCTTCCGATATCCCGGTCCGCGGCCGAGCACCCGGGAGAGTGGAATCATCGCCATGGCGGACAGCGTCGAAAGCGCATCACGATCGCTCCGCAAGCCGACTCCAGCCAAGATCAAGGCGCTGGTAGAGGAACTCGTCCGCGGCAAGGTGAACGATGGCCAGCTCGACGAATGTCCGTTGACGCTGAAAGAGTTGGCACTGGTGAAAGAAAGCTTTTCCAGCACGCTCCGCAGCATGATGCACACCCGGATCGACTATCCGAAGGACGACGAGCGGCCGTCATCCGGCGGCAAGACGAAGCGCCTGACCACAGGTGAACGCGATTCGACACGCGGCAGAGTCGCTCCGCTTTCGGAAAGCATGTGAGTCATCTTTGTCCGCTCCATTGCCATGCCGCTCGAAGTCATCATTGGAAACCACCAGCGGGCGGCGGAAATTCCCGAAAGCTGGCTGACCGCCTTGGAAGCGATCGCTCCCGAGGCTGTGCGGCTGGCATTGGACCGTGCCGCAGCCCCCGATTGTCCGCTTTCCCACCTCGCCACGCTGGAAGTCGCGCTCGTAGACGACGCCACCAGCGATCAGGTCCACCGCGACTTCATGCAGATGGAGGGACCGACCGATGTGATCACGTTTCATCATGGTGAGATTGTGATTGGTGCCGAAGTGGCCCGGCGCCAGGCCGCCGAGTATGGGGAACCGCTCGCCCGGGAGCTTCTCCGCTATCTGGTTCATGGGTTGCTTCACCTTGCAGGGCATGAGGACGCCCGGCCAAAGGAGAGCGCGGCAATGGAGGCGGCACAAGAAGAGATCATCGTTTTGCTGTGGACGGAGGATTTGAGGAAGCGACTGGCATTCTTGACACCCGGAGCAGGTGATTCCAGCCTCCCGGAACCATGAAGTCCCAATCCGCCCGCCTTCACGACCGCCGGTCATTCCTCGCCACCTCCGGGAAATTCGCCGCCATCACCGCCGCCGCCGCCTCGCTTTCCACCCGCCTTTCCGCTGCCGACGAGGCCGCGGCCGAGGGAGGGGCGAAATCCCGGATCAACCACTCGGTCTGCAAATGGTGCTACGGCAGCATCCCGCTCGATGACCTCTGCGCCGCCGGCAAGGACTTCGGCCTCCAGTCCGTCGAGTTGCTTTCACCATCCGATTTCCCCACTCTTGAAGAGCACGGCATGACCTGCGCGATGATCACCGCTCCGTCCGGCACCACTGCCGAGGGCGTGAAAGTCGGCGGCATCGAACGCGCCTTCAACCGCGTCGAGCACCACGACACGCTGGTGGAAATTTACGAGAAGTTGCTCAAGGAATCCGCCGATGTCGGTGCCAAGCAGGTCATCTGCTTTTCAGGAAATCGCGACGGCCTCGATGACGGGAAAGGCCTCGAAAACTGCGCCCTCGGCCTCAAGCGCATCCTCCCGCTCGCCGAAAAGCTCGGCATCACCGTCTCAATGGAACTGCTCAATTCCAAGGTCAACCACCCCGACTACATGTGCGACCTCAGCGAGTGGGGCGTCGCCCTGTGCAAGACGATCGGCAGCGAAAACTTCAAGCTTCTCTATGATATCTATCACATGCAAATCATGGAGGGCGACGTCATCGCCACCATCCGCAAGAACGGCGAATACTACTCGCACTACCACACCGGCGGCGTCCCCGGCCGCAACGAGATCGACGAGACCCAGGAACTCTATTACCCGGCGATCATGAGGGCCATCGCGGACAGCGGCTACAAGGGCTTCGTCGGCCAGGAATTCATCCCCAAGCGCGAGGACAAGATCGCCAGCCTCCGCCAGGGCGTTGAAATCTGCAGCGTTTGATCCGGCCGACAGTTCCGGCCGGCCCGCCACGTAAACGGGGCCCCGCATGAATCCTCGTCCTTTCCTGCTCATCCTGGCCCTCGCCGCCACCGTCCGCGCCGCCGAGCCGGACGGTGCCACGCTATTCACGCAGAACTGCGTCGCCTGCCACCAGCCGGATCAGCAACTCGTCGGCCCATCCCTCGCCGAGATTCGCGACCTCTACACGGGAAAGCCGGAGGAGTTCGTGAAATGGAGCATCGCCCCGCAGAAGAAGCGGCCCACCGCCATCGAGATGCCCTCCATGGCCCATCTCGGCGAGCCCGCCCTGCGGGCCATCCACGCCCACATTCTCAAGATCTCCCAAGGCGTCGTCGCCAAGAAGGGCGGCGATTCGGACCGCTTCGGAGCCTCTCCCACCCAGGCGACCCGCCCGCTCGTCCAGCGCATTTTCCTGCCGAATGCCAGCCCAGCCGCGATCGCCGTGGCCCTCGATGACCGCGTCTCGCTCTGCTGGGACGCCGGCCCGTGCCGCCTCCGCTACGCTTGGACCGGCGGCTTCATCGACGGCTTCCCCTACTGGCGCGGCAATGGCAGCGGCCTCGCCAAGATTGTCGGAAAAACCCGCTACACCGAGCCCGAGCCCCTCTTCCCCGCCGCCGCCACCCCGGAATTCCATGGCTACGAACTCGATCCCGCCGGCTTCCCCACTTTCCTCTACGATCTCGGCGCCACCGCCATCCGCGAATCCTACCGCCCGCTTGATGGCGAGGCCGGCTTCGAGCGCCGCATTCAGCTCAGCCCCGCCCCGTCCGCCGCGCTCGTCCTGAATTTCCCGGACATCCCGGAAAAGACCGGCAT
This sequence comes from Verrucomicrobiales bacterium, assembly GCA_038256845.1. Classification (GTDB taxonomy): domain Bacteria; phylum Verrucomicrobiota; class Verrucomicrobiia; order Verrucomicrobiales; family Akkermansiaceae; genus Luteolibacter. The sequence goes on from JBBSJY010000138.1 coordinate 11,742, forward strand.
CCGCACCAGCGCCGGAAAATGGAACGGAGCCGCCCTCACCCTCGCCTCCGCCGAAGCGGCCGATTTCACCCTCACCCACGTCTTCCCATGAAGCGCCGCCTCGCTCCCGCCGTCCTCTGCACCCTCCTTTTCCAATCCGTATCCGCCGACTGGACCGACTACTTTGACTTCGAGAAAATCCCCACCCCCGCCGGGATCGACAGCCAGGTCGGTGGCCTCGACTTCCTCCCGGATGGCCGCCTGGCCGCCGTTTTCCACCGCGGCGAAGCCATGATCCTCGATCCGGAGACGGGCGAATGGTCGCTCTTCGCCACCGGTCTCCAGGAACCGCTCGGCGTCGTTGCCGAGGAAGATGGCAGCCTCGTCGTCATGCAGCGCGCCGAACTCACCCGCCTCCGCGACACTGATGGCGACGGCCGGGCCGACCGCTTCGAGACGCTTTGCGACGACTTCGGCCTCACCGGGAATTACCACGAATTCGCCTTCGGCCCCGCTCGCGGCCCGGACGGCCACTACTATATCTCCCTCAACCTCGCCTCGAACGGAGCCGCCATCCTCCCCGAGATCCGCGGTAATTTCACTTCCATCGGCCGCCTCACCCGCGAGGAAATGACCGCGCCGTCCGATTGGAACGCCATCAAGGGCAAGGCCGGCCGCATGTATTCCCGCGTCCCCTACCGCGGCTGGGTCC
>JBBSJY010000139.1:0-12389 GCA_038256845.1 Verrucomicrobiales bacterium
GCGAACGTTGCCGCGCTGCGCTCTGTGATTGGCGGCTCCGCACCGATCATTTCGCTGAAAAACGGTGGCGGCATCCGCGCACAAATCGGCGCCGTCTCAAGCGCCGGCGGTTCTGCGGACAAATTGCCGCCCCTCGCCAACCCTGACGCCGGCAAACCCGCAGGTGGTATCTCAAAACTGGATATCGAAAACGCCCTCCGTTTCAACAATCGCCTCATGGCGTTTGAAATCAGCCCGGTCGGTCTGAAGGCGGTTCTCGAACATGCTGTCGCGGTCTGGCCAAACAACGGACGTTTCCCTCAGGTCGGCGGCATGGCCTTTTCCTGGAGCGACGCCTTGCCCGTAGGGCAACGGGTTACCGCCATCTCCCTCATCGGCGACGACGGCCTGCAATCCGCGGGGATCTACGCGAACGGCGGTTTTATTCCCGGTGCACCGGCCGTCATCCCCATGGTCTCCCTTAACTTCCTCGCAAACGGCGGCGATGGCTACCCCTTCAAGGACAACGCGGACAATTTCCGGTTCATCCTCGACGACGGCAGCCTCTCCCCGGTCATTGACGAATCGCTCAATTTCACCGCGGCGGAAGTGGTTCCCGCCAACGTCATCGGCGAACAGCAGGTATTCGAGGAGTTTCTGGAGGATCGCCACGCCACCCCTCAGAATGCCTTCAACATCGCCGATACCCCGATCACATCGGACACCCGCATCCAGAAGCTGGAAAGCCGCTCCGATACGGTGCTGCCCTTCAGCCTTGCGGACATGATCCGCATCAACACCTTCAGCGCAGCATTCCTTGAACAGGGTGTGAGTCCCAGCGTGGTCGCCAGCGCGCCAGCGATCGGGGCGGCGATCGACGCGACCGAGCTCGTGGGCCGCAACCAGGTGCTTGGCTCCGCCGCCTCATTCGGGCTATTCCCCGCACCCGGCATCACGCTCGACGGCCAATTTCTGGAGTTCACCGAGAACGCCACCCTCGACATGATCTTCCAGTCCTCCGGCGATCTCGTGAACTGGACCGACGAGGTGGTCATTGAGGATGTCGTCATCGACCTTTCGGGAAACAAACGCTTCTTCCGCTTCAAGGGCGGTTCTGAAGCGAACGCCGAGTGAAAATAAATCCGGCATCCCCCCTGCGGTCGGCCCACGAGATGGGGCGGGCCGGTTCTGCAGAAAAAGGGGGATTGGCAGGTGGGGAGGGCTTTGGCGAAAATGGTCGCGGCGGCGGCTGATCGCCGCTGTGGAGAGTCCATTTGAGCTGGAAATCCGTTACGCGGGTATTGCTTTTCCGGAGGAGAGCCGGAGCCGGGCGATGTCGGCGAGGGCGGGGGTTTCGTGGAGCCAGTCGAGGTGGGTGGTGGTGATCCACTTTTGGGCGGCCGGGGGGAGGTGGTTCATGAGGGCGTTCCGGCGGGTGGGGTCGAGCTCGCCGAAGATGTCGTCCATGAGGTAGATGGGGGGCTTGCCGCCGCGGGCTTCCAGGAGCTTTCCCTGGGCGAGCTTGAGGGCGAGAGCGAGGGTGCGTTGCTGGCCTTCGCTGGCGAAATCGGCGGCGGGCATGCCGTGGAGGCGCAGGCCGAGGTCGTCGCGGTGGGGACCGACGACGGCTTGGCGGAGGCGGGCTTCGCGCTCGCGGGCCTGGAGGATGGACTCGCGGAGATCGGGGCCGCTGGCGGGGAGGTAGTGAAGGGTGAGGGGCTCGGCCCTTCCCGAAATCTGGCACTGGGCGGTGGCGGCAAACGGGGCGAGACCGGCGACGATGCGGGCGCGTGTGGCGGTGAGGGTGGCCCCGTGTTCGATGAGGAGTTCGTCGTATGACCGGATTTCCGCGGAGCGGGAACGGCTGTCCTTGAGAAGGAGGTTTTTGGCGCGGAGAGCCCGCTGGTAACGGGAGTAGGCGCGGCGGTAATTGGGATCGATCTGGGCACCGATGAAATCGAGATAGCGCCGTCGGGCGTCTCCGGGGCCGCGAATGAGATGGAGATCTTCGTTTCCCATCCAAACGAGGAGGCCACCGTCTTCGAGGTAGCTGGACTGGCTGGGGCGCGGTGTGTCATCGGCGCGGAGGAGCAAGCCTTCGCGGGAGTAGCGGACCTGGCGCTCGCTCTGCCAGGGATCGCCGGCGATGCCGAAGGTGCCGCCGCCGATACGGGCGAGCGGGGTCATGCGGCGGGTGCGGGGGGAATGCAGGCGGACGAGCAGGCAGATGGCCTCGAGAATCGAAGTTTTCCCTTGGGCGTTGTCGCCGGTGATTACGGCTCCGGCGGGGGGGACTGCGAGGTCGAGCGCGGCGAAGCAGCGGAAATCGAGGAGTCGCAGGGAGCGGAGCATGAAGAAGTGCCGGGTGATCCGGAGTCGCTGACGCGATGCCGGGACAGGTCAGAGCCGGGTGAATCCGGTGGAAAAGGATCTATTCGAGGGGATCGGTGGCGAATTTGGCATAGGTCGGGCCGTCGATGAGGAAGGGGTGGGGCTCGCCGCTGAGTCGGCCGTAGTAGGCGCCGCGATGCTCGGGGGCGGGGGCGAGCTCTAGCCTGCGGTCGCTGATGCCGGATTTCTCGCCCGTGTCATCGACGGTTTCCACCACCACTTCGAGGACGAGGGAGGGGGTTTCGAGGGCGGTGGCTGCGGCAGCGTCGTCCCGATCAAGCCAACGGCTGACGTCCGGGGCCTCGAGGGAGTCGAGGAGGAAATTGGCGCGGGCGGGGTCGAGATTGGCGGTCACGTCCTTACCATCCTGAAGGCCGGTCCATCTCTCATCGATGAAACGGTAGGCGAGAGTGACCGGGGACTCACCGGGGACGGTGCGCTTGATGCCGAGCAGATAGACCCGGTTCAGCGACCACAGCCTGGCATGGCGCCATTCGTGCGGGCGGGAGGTGATCTGATCCAGCAGCAGGCGGTCGATCCGCATGACGGTGGGGGTGCCGGTGCGGTTGACGAAGATGGCGCCGCTGGAATCCATTCCGAAAGCGAGTTCGATCGTCTGATGGTCGATGGAAAGAAACAAGAGACGGAGAAAGGGACGGTCGAGGCCCCACGGCGAGAGGTCGGAGGCGGCATCCGTTTCGAACCGGAGCGCGCGACCTTCGGTGACGGCTTTGAAGAGATTGAACAGCCGTTGCTCGTTGGCCGGTCCGGTAACGCCACCACTGGCAGCCATCCATGGCTGGGGCGGGCTGCGGCTGATCAGAATTTCCGGACCGGTCGAGGGCCGTATTGCGATGGAGGAAATCGCGGGGATGTTGAGATTGGTCAGCGTGGGATCGCGCAGGTCGTTGACCGAGAGAGGCAGGTCGGCCAAGGAGACGAGGTCCGGTTCGGGCTTCAGCGGCAATTCGAATACGGTCCCGGGCCGGTCGCTGACGGTGGCTTGGGCGGTGCGGCCGTCGGGGGTAGCGGGGGCTGAAATTTCGAGGATCGTCTCGGTTTCACCGCCGAAGGGGACCACCGCGATTTGGCGAGCCTGTTCCGGCGCGGCGGGCGGCAGGGTGCCATCGGTGCGGTCCGTGACTTCCACGGCCTTGAGATTCACAAGGCCGTCGATAAGCCGTTTCATGGCGACAGGGTCGGTGGGGAGGTCGCCCGGCTTGATGATGCGCCAGGCGGATTCGGGCGATTCGCGGCCGAGGGTGAGTTCGCCCTCGTTGCCGCGGATGCGGATTTTCTCCAGCGGCTGGGGGATGAGGGGGTGGTGGTCGCGGAGAAATCGGAGACCGTTGTTAAACAGTGCGAGGATGTCTCCCGCGCAGGTGTAGACGTGGCTGCCGCGGCCGGGATCGTAGGGCTGGATGAAAACGGTGGGCACGGGATCTTCGGTGTCCGGGATCTCCGTCAGCCAGGGAGTGCGTGCGCCGAGCCGGTAGCTGGCGAGATTCTCACCCTCCCGGGTCTCCATGCGGATATCGATCGCGTCGACACCGAGGCCGGTCTGTGCGGGATCGGTTTCGTCGGCGGGAGCGCGGTCCTGGACCGAGAGTCCCTGGGTGAACTTGAGGATGGCGACGAGCGCGCGCGGGTCCATCCGGTCCTGCCACGGCGCGGTGACCTGCCAGCCGTTCTCCGAGCGGATGAACGTGGCGTTCACTTTCCCGTCGCTGATGCGGATTTGATCGACTTCCTCCGCTTTGAAATCGGGGTAGAGCGGGGCGCCCACCGGAGCGGGCGGCGAACCGAGCAGCGCGTCGAGATTTCCGCGGGTGAGCGTCCAAGCCGCCAAGCCGCACATCACGAAGGCCAGCAAGGCGAGGACGAAGGTGAATCCGAGGGAGCGCATGGCGGTCGGTCAGGCACGGCGGGAGGACCAGACGAAGCCCCCCAGCACGATCAGGAACGCGGGCAGGAAAAACAGGTTCGCCCGGTTGATGAACGACACCTGCGCATCGAGGATCGGCATCTTGTAGGTGCCAAGCGAGCGGGGGCCGATTCCGGCCAGCGATTCGCGTCCGACCAGCCAGTTCACCGAAGAGGCGAGGAAATCGATGTTCTCGGCACGCTGGTTGTCGGGGTGGAGGAAATCCACGTTCGAGACGACCACCATCCGCGAGGTGCTTTCCGCGAACCGGTCATCGCCGGCCGCGCCGCGGGTCACGCCCGCCGCAAGGGTGAGGGGGCCGCGGTGGTCTTCCTGCGGATCAAACGTTTCCCCGCCTTCGCCGAACTTCGTCTCGCCCCAGAACCCCTCCGACGCCACGATCAGGCTCACGGGAAAAATCTTCCGATTCAGCAGGTCCTCGGCGTTCTCGCGGACTTCGAGCGAGGAGCTGGTGCCCTCGAAGATCGCCGCCAGCCCGGCCAGATCCTTCGTGAAGGGATTGCCGTAGGTGAAATTTCCCCGGACGGTTGAAACGAGCCGTTCGCCGTCGCGATGGACCATCACGTCCTGCCGCGGGGTGACGCCGTATCCGCGGAGGAAGGCGCGCAGTTTCGGCGGGGTCGCGCCGGGCTCCAGCAGGACGAGCAGTGCGGCCTTCGGGCGGTTGAAATAGCGTTCGAGCACGCCGATTTCCGCATCGGTGAGATCGTATCGCGGAGCCACCAGCGCCACGCCCTCCGCATCCTCGGGGATTTCGGCGAGTCCTGCCAACTCGACGCCGGCCAGCTCGATATTCTGGAATCGCAATGTCCGTTCGAGGGATTTCCACGGGGAGTTTTCCCCCTCCGCGTCGATCCGGCTCTTGTCCGCCAGGAAGAGCATCCGCCGCGGCCGGCCCTCGATCGACTCCACCAGCCGCGCGGTGAGCGTGTCCTCCCCCTGGAAGCCCGTCGGGCGGCGCTGGCCTTGGTCGTCGATCGTGTAAACGATCATATCCTCCGCCGTCACGAGCTTCACGTTCGGATTGAGGCTTTTGGCCCCGGCGCTGTCGGTCGTCAGAACCGGGCTGTCGGATCCGCGCGCGTCCATGATGATCACGTCGCGCACAAAGGTGAGCCCGTAGGAGGTCATCACTTCCTTCGTCCGCTCGGGAGCACGGATCGGGTCCAGGATTTCCAGTTCGATCTTGCCACCGGAGTGCCGGACGTATTCCTCCGCCAGCACCCTCACCCGCTCGTAAAACGGAGACACCCGCCGGAAGGCCATGATCCATTTCATCGGTGCTTCGCGAACTTCCAGCGCGGGACCTGCCAGATAGCCGGTCGTCGCCGGGGATAGCGTGTAGTTCGCCTCCCTGCTCAGATCCGCGCGGGTGAAATGCCGGGCCGCCAGATAATTCAGCGCGGCGACCGTCGCGACGACGAGCACCAGTTGCAGCACGGACAGCGTGCCGATCCCCCAGCGGTTGAGCGGCCGCGCGGGTGTGGCATTCGGGACGGAATCGGGTTCGGACATGGGCGGTCGGGAAGTCAGCGCCGCCAACGGCGGTAATCCACCACCTGATAGGTCAGAAACAGCACCAGCGCCGCCAAACTCAGGTAATAGACGAATGGTCGGCTATCGAACAGCCCGCTCGCGAAGTAGTGCAGGTGCCGCTGCGCCGAAATGTAGTGGAAAAAAGGCGCCCCGGGGAACGACTCGCCCCAGATCACCGTCACATAGCCTAGGAAATATTGGATCACCAGCAGCCCGATCGTCAGGATCCCCGCGATGATCTGGCTGGAGGTCAGCGCCGAGGCCAGGCAGCCGATCGCCGTGAAAGCCGCGCCCATCAGCATCATTGCCGCGAAGGTCCCGCCCAGTGCGGCCGGCGTGTAGGCCGGTGGAAGCCCGGTCACCCAGTCGAACAGCTTGAACTGGATCAGCGCCGGCACCCACAGGATCGTGTAGAAAATCATGGCCGCCGCGTATTTCGAGGCCACCACCTGCCAACTGCGCACCGGCGCCGTCAGCAGGGTTTCCAGCGTCCCCGACCTTTCCTCCTCCGCAAACAGCCGCATCGTGATCAGCGGGAAAATGAACAGGAAATAGAACCAGAACAGCGGGGTGTGGAATGTCACGTAGACCAGACTGTCCTGCACCGGCGTGTCGCGGAAGCCCTTCATCGCCGTCGAGAGCGAGACTCCCTGCATCACCGTTATGAAAGCGAGCACCACCCAGCCGAAGGGAGTCAGGAAATAGCCCTTCAATTCCTTGAAGGTGAGGATGCGGAAAATTCTCATGCGGCGTGGGGCGCGATAGGTAAGGCATCCCCCCCGCGAGGCAAAGGGAAAACGGCGGGAGCGTTCCGTGCGGTCCGGGCACCGCGATCCAGCAAGGAAGATTCCCGTTCCCCGAAGCGTGGATGCCGGTTTCCCCAGATGCTGGACAAATCCCGGGGCCTCTGCCATCCATCCGCCCCCATGTCCGAGTTGCCGAAAGCCTATGAACCCCAAGCCGTGGAAGCCAAATGGTATGCGGCCTGGACCGACGGGAAATGCTTCGAAGCCGATCCTTCGTCCGCGAAGGAAGCCTATTCGATAGTCATTCCACCGCCGAACGTCACCGGCATCCTCCACCTCGGCCACGTGCTCAACAACACCCTGCAGGACATCCTTGCCCGCCGCGCGCGGCAGGAGGGGAAGGAAGTCCTGTGGCTGCCCGGCACCGACCATGCCGGCATCGCCACCCAGGCGAAGGTCGAGCGCGAACTGCGCGAAAAGGAAGGAGTCGGCCGGCGGGATCTCGGCCGCGAGGAGTTCCTCAGGCGCGTCTGGGATTTCAAGGACCGCCACGGCGACATCATCATCCGCCAGCTCAAACGGCTCGGCTGCTCCTGCGATTGGTCGCGGGAGCGTTTCACCATGGACGACGGCTACACGGAGTGGGTCAGCCATGTCTTCGTCGAGCTCTTCAAGAAAGGACATATCTATCGTGGCAAGCGGATGGTGAACTGGTGTCCGGTCTCACTCACCGCTCTCTCCGATGAGGAAGTGATCATGACGCCCCAGCGCTCGAAATTGTATTTCATGAAATACGAGCTCGCGGACGCTCCCGGCCAGTTTCTCGAAATCTCCACCACCCGCCCCGAAACATTGATGGGTGACGTCGCCGTGGCGGTGAATCCCAAAGACCCGAGATATGCCAAATACATCGGTCGGAAGGTGCGCCGGCCTTTTCCAGAAGCGGAGATCCCCGTCATCGCGGATGACATGGTGGATATCGAATTCGGCACGGGCGCGCTGAAGATCACCCCCGCGCATGACAAGGTGGACTTCGAGATCGGCACGCGCCACGGCCTGGAGATCATCGATACCTTGCACCCGGACGGCCGGATCAATTGTCCCGCCTGCCCCGACCTCGACGGGCTCGACCGCTTCGAAGCCCGCAAGAAAGCCGGTGCGAAGCTGGAGGGAATGGGACTGCTTCTCAAGGTGGAGGAATATGATAACAATGTGGGGTTTTCCGAACGGGCCGGCGTGCCGATCGAGCCGCGCATTTCCATGCAATGGTTCCTCAAATATCCCAAGGTCGGGGAAGCCGCCGCCGCCGTGGCCGACGGGGATATTCAGTTCCGGCCCGCCCGGTGGTCCAAAACCTATGCCCACTGGATGGAGAATCTGCAGGACTGGTGCATCAGCCGCCAGCTCTGGTGGGGCCACCAGATCCCGGTCTGGTATCGCAAGGATAAGATCGACGCGCTGAAAATCGCCGAATCGCTCGATATGGCGGATTTCACCGCCGGCGACATCCACGTCGCACTGGAAGCACCGGTTGATTCCCAAAACTGGACGCGCGACGATGATGTGATGGATACCTGGTTCTCCTCATGGCTCTGGCCTTTCGCGACCATGAGCGATCTCGGGGAAGACAGTGCGACATTGAGGAAATTCTATCCGACCACCGATCTTGTCACCGGCCCGGATATCATTTTCTTCTGGGTGGCCCGGATGATCATGGCGGGCTTCGAATTCGCCGGAGGGCTGCCGTTCAAGAACGTCTACTTCACCGCGATCATCCGCGATCTCCAGGGCTTCAAGATGAGCAAGTCGCTCGGCGACTCGCCCGACCCCATCGACCTGATGGAGAAATACGGAGCCGACGGCCTCCGCTTCGGACTGATGAGGATCGCACCGGTAGGCAGCGACGTGCGCTTCGATGAGACCTCGATCGAGGAAGGCCGCAATTTCGCCAACAAATTGTATAATGCGTGCCGACTCCGGCAAATGGGCGGCGAGGCATTCCAAGAGTTGGGGGATGTCGAAAGTTTCCGGCCCTATCATCTCAACGTGATGGCCAAGCTGGACGAGCTTTCCACCGATCTCGAACGCGCCTATGCCGACTACCGCTTCGGCGAGATCGCCCAGCGCTTGTATGAATTCCTCTGGAGCGACTTCTGCGACCGGTTTCTGGAAGCGGTGAAACTCGACCTCCGCGACACCGCGACGCCCGAAGCGCGGCGGATGACGCTGGGGACATTCGATGCGGTGATGAGCCGCTATCTGCAATTGCTTCACCCCTATATGCCCCACGTGACCGAGGAGCTGTCCGAGCGGATGGGATATGTGGGAGCCGGGGAGTTTCTCATGCAAAAGGGGCTTCCCGGAACCGTCTTGGTGGGAATGTTGCCGGCCGCACGGGTCGGGGCTGCGAAGTCCATTGCGGCGGACGTTTATGAATCCGCAGGGCGGATGCGCAATCTCAAGGCGGAATACAAGATGGGCTCCCGAAAAGACGTGCGCTTCGTGGTGCGCGGCGCGCCGGAATGGCTGGCGGAGGAGGCGAAGATCGTCGCTCTGCTTGTCGGGGCGGAGGAAATTGCGATCGCTCCCGGCTACGAGGCACCCAGAGGCACGCCGGCCGCCGTAACCGCGCTCGGCGAGGTTTTCATGCCGCTGGAAGGTTTGATCGACGTCGAGGCGGAGAAGAGTCGCCTGACAAAGGAGATCGACCGCGTGCGGACGGAGGTGAACAAGGCGGAAGGCAAGCTTGGGAACGCGAGCTTTGTGGACCGGGCTCCCGTGGAAGTGGTTGAGCAGGAAAAGGTCCGGCTGGAGGAGTGGAAGCTGAAACTCCAGCAACTCGGAGAGATGCTCGGTGCATTGGAATGACGGTCTTGTCAGCGATCCTTCCGTAGGTAGCCTCACGCCACCCATTGACCCATGTCCAACCTCAGCACCATCCCGGGAATCGGCAAATCGTCACTCGACCTGCTTGAAGCTGCGGGACTTCTCAACGTGGAAGCTTTGGCTCTGGCGAATCCCGAGGATCTTTCACGGGAACTCGAGCGGGCCAACGATGTCCTTCACATCGCGAAAAAGGCACCTGCCCGGCGAAGTGTGGAAAAGTGGATCGATGCGGCGCGCGAAATGACCGTGGAACCGCCGGCGGCCTCCGTGAACACCGCGGCGGAGGATGAACCTGCGGACCACGAGCCGGACGACGAAATCACAACGTTGCTTGCCACCGCGCCCTTCGCGATCCCGCTCCCCGCTCGGTATCTCATGGAAAACCAGGTGTCCGTAGGGGATATTCCGCCCGCGCTGCTCCTGAGTTCCTATTCGGGAGATCTCGAAGTGAGAGTCGGAGAAATGGCGAGCACGAGTTCGCCGGCGGACCCGCGCAAGAGTTTCGCTCCAATTGGTCTCGCCCCCCGGCCGGCCACGGAGCTTGGACCCCTTCCGCGGGTGTCGCCGGAAAACGACCGCGTGGCCTTGATTCGGACGCCTTTGGAGAAGACCAACCGGGGGAGAAACCCGCGGTCCCGGCGCTACGTCCGCGGCGTGCTCCACTCCCATCCTCATGCGATGACCTTCGGAGCAATTGTCACGTTGGTTCTGGCCGTGGTGCTGCCGCTTGCGATCCTCTCAGCAGGTCTGCTGTTGCTTTCGGACCAGGTCCCGAGCCGGTTCGATTGGGTGCCGAAATGGATCCTGGTGTTTCCGATTGCCCTTCCGATTCTCGGGCTCGCCTATGCGATCTGGGGAGCCGGATCGAGCTGCCGCATCTGTGGCCAGAAGTTGTTTATGCCCAAAGCCTGCCTCAAGAATCTCAAAGCTCACCATATCCCCGGCTTGGGCCACATCGTCCCGGTTTGCCTGCATATCCTGCTTTTCCGCTGGTTCCGCTGCACTTTCTGTGGCACGGCCATTCGATTGAAAAAATGATTCCTACCGGTGCCCATTACCGTTCCGCGACCGCGGGGCGTCTCATCCTATTGCCATTGTTCCTCTCGGCCCTGCTGCCTTCGTGCGGCGTGATCGGATCTTCGGGCAAGGCCGAGGAGGAAGCCGCGGCCAAGCCCTACGGTCCCACCGGAATTCCCCCGGAGTTGCGTTCCCGCGCCTCCGCCTCCGTCGAAGGAGAGGCGATTATCCCGGGGGGGAATCTTCCGTTGCAGGCGCCGCCAGCGGACATGACGCCGGAGGAGGACATTTTTTTCACCGATCCGGACAATCCTTCGGCCATCATTCCGGAACTGGCCACTTTGCTATCGGCTCCTGCCCGGGGACCGTGGGAGCAAAGTGAGTCGGTCGCCCGCCAGCGGGCTGCCCGCGAGGGCAAGCCATTGATGATCTGGTTCACCGACTCCGTCCGCAGTCCGATGTGCAAGGCGCTGAGCCAGGAACTTTTCTCGACTCCGGAGTTCGAAACGTGGGCCAACGAGAAACTCGTGCGCCTGCGAGTCGATGCGAATACTCGGGTTATCGATCCCAAATTTTCCCAGGACTCGGACGACAGGATGAACCGCGAGGTGGAACTCCGCAACTATGTGAGGGAGCTCAAGAAACGCTACAAGGTATTGGGCCACCCCTCGGTGGTCGTGCTGAACCCGAGCGGCGAGGTCATCGCGCGTCCCCGCGGATACAAGCGCGGGCAGGCGGATTATTTCTGGGGTCTCATCAAACACGCCGAGGCGGTTTCCTCCACCGCTCACCAGAGTTGGAAGGCAGCCCTGGAGAAAAAGGGATACCGCGATTGGAGCGACAAGCGGAACCGCACGATCTTCGCGAAACTGGCAAACTATGCGAATGGCGAGTTGGTGCTGATCGAGCCCGACGGCACGCGCTCCCGGACACAGGAGAAATATCTCTCGCGCGAGGACCAGGATTGGATCGCCCATCAGAAGAGATTGCGGAACATCGACTGATCCAACGACAAGCGGGGAATCCGGGGTTATCCGGGCTTCCGGTCTATCCGATGCTTCAGATAAAGGATTGCAACGACGAATAGGAGCGCCGCCGCAAGATTCCGGGCCCAATATTTGATCAGCGACTCGACGGAGTGCTCCGTGAGGATTGAACGCGCGAATGCATGGCGTTTTCTGGCGCGTTCTTCCGCCACCGCATTGGGCGTCGTGCCCGCGGGTCGGCGGACGCCGGGAGCCTGGGTGTCGACCTTCGGGTCGAGGCTATACCATTCGTAGCCTGCGGGAGGCTCGATCATCGCATCCGACGGTCTCATCTTGATATTCGGCTTTCCCCGGTAATTGTGAGCGATGTAAAAGTGTGGGATGATCGGCTTTTCAGTACCGAAAGAATTGTCAAATCCGTACCAAATCAAGTGTTTGCCAATTCTCGCCTTGACGTTGTTCTCGTCGTTTCCCGCATCTACAAGTCCCGAAACATCATAGATCCGGGGCATCGTAATTTCCTGAATCATATGCCCTTCGAGAATATTCCTGAACTTCGCCGCACGCCGCCGCCCCTCCTCCATCGAGATCGCCTCGCCGCCTTGGTGCCAGATGATGCGGATCGAATCGTCGGCTTCGAGTTCAAAAAGAAGCCTTCCTGCTTCCAATTCGAAAACATCAGGAAAATCTTCAAATTTCACTCTCAGAACCTGATCCAGGCACACGGCTTTCTTTCTTTCCAAGCCACCAAGGTGCTTTGGTCTGAAACCCGAATCAAAAACCTCCTTCCAAGTGACTCCATTTTTGAAATGAAGGGTCGGAACCACCTCTGCGGCTGCCCCGGACGCAACGATAAGAAGCAGGAAAACGAACCTCATAATCTCAGGGTGTGGGGATCGCCGC
>JBBSJY010000140.1:0-12028 GCA_038256845.1 Verrucomicrobiales bacterium
CTCACCATTTTCAACCCGTCAACCTACTCCGGAATCCTCAGCGGGCCGGGCTCGCTGATCAAGGATGGGGCTGGCACCTTCGGCATCTCCCAGGAAAACACTTATGAAGGGGACACCACCCTGCGAGGCACCGGCGCGATCCGCATCAGCAATGGTGCGGCGATGGGAACGACCGGAACCTTGCATCTCCAATCGTCACAGACAGCGGCGGGCGTCCCGATCCTGGAGTTGAACGGTGGAATTGAATTTTCCCGGCCCATCGTCTTCGATTCCGTCCTCGGAAGATCCCATATCTCTTCCACCGGCGGCGCGAATACCTTGAGTTCGCCATTCGCCGTCGAGTTTGGCGGCACCAACGCGATGGTCTTCAGCGCTGATGGCGGCGCGGGCAATGCGTTTACCATTGCTGGAGCCATCGTGGCCCCGGATTACAGCGGAACCCTATCTCTCCGGGGAAACAGCGGGGGCATCGTGTCCGGCACGGTCAACGCCCCGGGCGCGATCCTCGAGCTTACCCAGAACGCGAACAACATCGCCTGGACCATCGCGTCATCCGGCAACACCTGGTCGGTGACGCGCATCGTCAGCGGCGTGGGACCGAGTATCGAAGGAGTGAACCAGGGGTTTTCCGGCGGCAGGATCACCCTCGGCGCGGACAATGCGCTTCCAACCGCAGCAAGGATCCACTGGGCCAGCAACAACGACAATCTGGCCGGCGCGCACATCGATCTCGCCGGATTTGACCAATCGGTGGCCGGCTTGGACAAGCCGTTCGCGAATGCATCCGCTCCCCTGCCCGCACCCGCTCCTCCGCTTCCCCCGAACCCTTCCGTCCCTAACAGCATCCCGCTTATCACAAACAGCAGTCCAACCTCCGGCTCCACCCTCACCATCGCTGGTATCACCGCGGCCAGCGATCCGCCGACGAACGGAACCTACACCTACAGCGGAAGGATTGGCGACGGCGAAACCCGGAAAATCCATCTGGTGCTCGACAGCCTTGGAAAGACCCAATCGCTCACCGGCCATCCGGGTTACCTCACCTACACCGGCGACACCACGATCAAGAACGGCACCCTGCGCGTGGTGAACCCGAACTTCGCCGACACTTCCACGCTCACCATCGGCGACAACCCGGCTTCACAGGCCGTTCTGGACCTTCCAACCAACAACACGGGAAATCCCGACGTGGTGGCGCGGCTCGTCATCAACGGACTTGAACAACCCGAAGGCGTTTATGGACCGGGTGCAATCGAGACTACTGCGATCACCGGCCTCGGAAGCATCCGCGTCGCCGCGCCGGGCTCATCGGACTACGATGCCTGGATCGCACAATATCCCGGCTTTACCAACAACGCTCCCGAAGCGGATCACGACAATGATGGCCTCACCAATCAGCATGAGTACGCCTTCGGGCTTGATCCCACCTCCGGAGTTTCCGTTTCAGCCATCATCGCTCCGCTCGGCTCCAACGGAAGATTCAGGTATACGCGCCGAGCGACCACCGGCCTGACTTATAGAATCCAAACTTCGACGAACTTGATCGACTGGACCAATGACTTAGGAGCTCTCCAAAGCGCCGGGCCGCCAGACGCCGGCGGCGTGCAGACCGTCACGGTGGATCTCACCGCCACTCCCGTGGAGGGCCGGTTGTTCGCCCGGGTCCTCGCCAACTGACTTCCACCGCACAAATCAACCGAACCTCCACCACAATACCCATGAAATCCCGATCTATCACCATCCTGTCCACATGCCTTCCGGCAATCCTCGCTGCCGTCCCTGCGGCCAATGCTGCCATCGTCTATCTCGACGCCAACACCAGCAACACGCAACAGCGGACGGGCCTCGATCCCGAAACCAATGCCCCCATCTATGGAACCTTCACGCCCACCGCTGATGGAGCTCCCAATCCGGGACTGGACAACCTTTGGCGGGACCGCACCGGAAGCACGAACCTTGGGCTGACCACCACTTCGAGCAGCGTGAGCCGGTACGAAGCCAGCGATGCTGGAACGCCCAACGAGGACGCTCCCCGCCTCATGACCACGATCACCGGCCTGAACCCCGGAAGTCTCGTTCAAGCATATGCATACTTCTGGGGTGCGCCGGGAGCCAACCAACCCTGGGGCCTGAGCGCCGGACTGGTTGATACGGTCGCACCGCTCCAACACTATGTGGGCACGCTCAATGGAACTCCTCCGCCCGGGTCGATTCTCGCCACGCAGATCGGCTCACTCGGCATTTTCTCCAACCAGGCGGATATCACCCTTGTGGGAAATGGCACGCTCACCGGCGGAAACCAGCGCCTGATGCAGATCGGCCTCGGAGAGACCACGATCGGTCCGGACGGCAATCTGCGGATCTTCCTGGACGACTTCGCCAACGTTGACAATACCGTCCGCCGCTCAACCTTCGATGGCGTGGGCTATGAGATCATCCCGGAGCCTTCCAGCTTCCTGCTGGGCTCGCTGGCACTCGCTTTCCTGGCACATCGCCGCCGTTGACCGGCTGGGGCATCATTCCTTCCAACACCCTGGCGGTTCGAGCGTGCGTTCGTTCCGCCACCTCTTGCCTACACATCCCGCATGATCGACCTATCCATTCCCACGGCTCTCAAGTTCGCCGGAGCCGTCCTTGTCTCATTGGCAGCCGGGGCCGGCAGCCTGTGACGCTTCTCCAGGGGGACGCAGCGGGGATTGATCCGCTCAACGAGACACCCGTCAACGCGAGCAACGTATCCTTGATGGCCGTCGGTCCGGGATTCCATGCCAAACCCCTCCTTGAGGATCGCGAGGGGCTCCGGGTCATCCACAACTTTCCAAATGGAAACCCGCTCAACCATCCGGATCCCACCATCCTGACGTCAGCGGAGATCTCTTTCCGGTTCTCATACTCGGGCGCGCTTGCCACGACCGCCAACGCCTTCCAGATCGGGAGTAGCGCGGGCTTCCAAACGTCCTACGGATCGTCGGTGAGCATCAAGGGCATCTCGAACCACACGGGCGCCCTCGCCTTGCGGATCGATACCGGAAACTGGGACCCCGAAACCTCCACCTTCACCCCGGGAACGGTGGAAGCGCTCGGCTTCACCCTCACCGGCCCGTTCGGACGTCTGGCAGGAGATATGGCATCGGTGACCTATTATGCGGTCGATGGCTCCATTCTGAGCACCCAGACCATCACATCGTCCTCGATGGCCAATCTCGCCTCCTACACCGGATTCGGAGGCACGGTGAGTCATGTGATGATCGGGTTCGCAGGTGACGGTTCCAGCGGGATTCCAATCCTGGGCTTGGACGATCTCGCATTCACGGCGCTGCCACCCGCACCAGGAGACGTGTTCGCGATCGGAGACTTCGATTTCAATTCGACCGCCCGCACCGTGAGCCTCAACTGGCGTTCCTCAATCCTCACGCAATACGCGATCGAACGCAGCATGGACGCGAAGGACTGGACCACGGTGATTCCCAATGTGGCGTCGCAAGGCAGATCGACCACAAGGAGGTTCTTCGAGGATGTTTATCCCCCGGGCCTGTTCTTCAGAGTGAGGGAAGCCGACGGACCGGCCGAGCCGCGGCCGGAGATTCTCCTGAGGTCTTCGTGGCAGGCGGTGAATATCGGCGATATCGCGCACACACCGGGGATGCTTCAGCTTCTGCAGAATTATCACCCCGAAGCGCGACTCACCCTCTGGGCGAGTGACACCAGCCGCGGCGTGGCTGAGTTGCTTCGCGCGGAATTTCCCGAGCTGCGGATCGTCTATGGTAATGTCTCCAATTCCGGCATTGCGAGCAATCAGGCCCTGCAGGATGCTTGGGACCGGTCGGACATTCTCATCCACGGGTCGGGTCCCTATCTGGTGGCGGAGTCCAGCCTGGAGGCCTGGAGGCAGGCTACCAGCAAACCCTACGGAATTGGCGGGGTTTCGCAAGGCAACCCCGGAAATTCCACAAAGACACTCCTCAACCAAGCGGCTTTCGTTTTCCTGCGGGACCCCGTCTCTGTCGATGCGGTCCGGGCGGCCGGAGTCACATCTCCGATCATGGATTTCGGACCTGATGCCACTTTCGCGCTTGCCCTGCACAATGAGAGCGCCGCGGATGCCTATCTCAAATCCAAGGGCCTGGACGACCGGCCTTTCATCTGCATGGTGCCACGGCTGCGATGGACTCCTTACTGGGAGATCAACAACACGACACCCACTCCCCCCGAGGAGCAGCGAATCATTTACAACAACACATGGAAGGAGATCGACCATGCGAAACTGCGGGAGGTGATCATCCGCTGGGTTCGGGAAACCGGCAATCCCGTCCTTGCCTGTCCCGAAATGACCTATGCCGTGGACCTGATCCCGGAGCTGTTGATTGATCCTCTGCCGGAAGACGTGAAACCCCATGTCATTTGGCGCGACAGCTACTGGCTCACGGACGAGGCGGCATCCGTCTATGCGCGCGCCACGGCCATCGTGAGCTGTGAGATGCACTCGCCGATCATGGCAATTGCCAACGGTGTCCCCGCCCTTTACATCCGCCAGCCGACCGACACCAGCAAAGGTTACATGTGGCCGCACATCGGGCTTGATGAATGGTTCTTTGAAGTGGACGAAGCCACAGGTCCCGACATCGCTGACAAGGTCATGCATATCTTCAACCATCCCGCCGAGGCGCGCGCGCGCGTCACAGCGGCTTCGTCCACCCTCCATGCATCCATGGAGGCGATGATGAAGGCCATCGGCGACGCCATCGGAACCACCCGCTGATTCCATCCTATCTCCGGCAGACGCCTCAGCATCTGGCGGCCGGCATTACCGGACTTTGGCCGGACGTCTGTGGCCGGTCTGCTGCTGGCAAGGGCACCCGCACCGTGATCCGCGTTCCCCTTCCCGGTTGGCTGGCAATTGTGAGTTCGCCATCCAGCCGGTTGGCTCGTTCTTTCATGCCCTGAAGACCGAAGTGTCCTTCCAGCAAACCCCTCGCGTTCTCAGGTTCGAATCCCCGGCCATCGTCTTGCACATAGAGGACGAGGTAGTCCTGTTGGTATTGAATTCTCACCGCGACACTACCGGATTCTCCATGTTTGATCGCGTTCGTCATCGCCTCCTGCGCGAGAAGGAGGAGATTGCCTGCGATGAACTCCCGCAACGGGTGAGGTTCGCCAAGCTCCTCGACCGCAATTTCCACCGGGCGACCCTCGGCTGCCTGGAGGGCGGTGGCCCGCAGCGCTTCGGCAAGACTGTGACCCTCGAGCTCCCTTGCCCGAAGGTTCCAGATCGACCGGCGGAGATCCTCGCGGCTGCGGGTGAGAAGCTGGCGACCCAATTCAAGATGCCTCGCGCTCGTCTCAGGTGCCTTCGTAGAAAGCATCCGCGAGGTATCGAGCTGGAATGAAAGCCCGGTGAGCGCCTGCTCCAAGGTGTCGTGGAGGTCCGCCGCCAGCCGGGTGCGCTCGCGATGCGTGGCGTCGAACTCAATCTCCGCCCGGTCGCGCGCCCGCGCCTCAGTGATGAGCTGCGCGCTGCGTTGCTTGACGAGCCGCCGCAAAAGGAGGTTCCAAACAATTACCATGCCGAGCAATCCCGCAACTCCGCCCAGGAGCATCCAGAGACGTTGGGCCGTCCACCATGGCGCGGGTCGGATCACCGTGAGATCCGCCGGCGATCGCAGCAGCAAGGAAAAGCCGTTCGGGTTCGGGAAGTCCGTCATCATCCGCGTGCTCGGAAAACTTAACTCACACACCCCCGTTACCATCACCTCGCTGCCAACCGCGGGCAGCACCAGATCGCTGGATTCACCGCCATTTTCGAGTATCCCCGTGATGGGGTCGCCGTCCGTCGTGATGATGAATCGTCTGCCGTGATTCTCAGTCACCTCGATGCTTGAGAGCAGACCGCGAATGGCGATCAGTCGCCCGTTGAAGTCCACCGAGGCCGGACGAGCCCAATTGCGCTCTTGCATTGAGAGCAGGCCTCCGAAAGTTACCAATGGAGGTGGAGGAAGCACCCCGCTTCCAAGTTTTCGCACTTCCGCTCCCCGGAGTTCCGCAAAACTCTGATGCAAGTCGATGAATCCAGACGCAACGATCAAGTCACCCGGGGAGAAGCGTGTGAGGTCGCGGGTATTCACCCTCACCGCACGGCCATCTGCTTCCAGATAGAGATATCTTCCCGGACGCGAAAGAGTCACCTGCCCTTCGATCCTTACCCGCTCGAGATCCGGCCCGTCGGGTGAGAACGGTTGCAGAGCCCCGCGCGAAATGAGAGGTACGGCGAAAGGGTCTGCGGGCGGCGGCTTGTCAATGGTGATATCTTCCGCTCTCCCGACCTGGAAGCGAACGGCCAGCTTCTCTCCCCGTAGATTGAAGTAAGTCATCGCTACGGCTGTGAGTGTCACACGGGCACCAAGCAACCGCTCGCGTGTCCATGGACCCGGATAGGCGCACTCCACCAGCATCCGGCCCGTCGGCACCGCCAGCTCCATCCGGAGCGATGGCGGATTTCCGGGATCGACATCCGCCTCTTGGATCAATCCTTGCAACTCGATCCGCTGGCAGTCCATGGAACCGGTGAGCACATCGCTCAGCACGAACTCCCGCGGCGGTGGCAACTCTCCTTTGCCCAAAATCCGAACCACGTCCGCGTGGATCACGGGCGCGTACTGACCTGGCGTGGTGAAGCCTGAGACTTGCAGTTCCGTTCCCACCTGAATTTCGGAGTCGCTCACGGTGGAAAGTGCCTCACCTTCCGGGCCGAAGACATCGGCCGATCCGAGATGAAGAAAAATGCCGGTTCCCTCATCTTCGATAACGATGTTTCTGAGTTCCCGCCCCGGGTAGGTGAGTGTGACCCTTCCCCGGATCTCGACCGGGAGTCGCTCCGCCGCCACGCTCCGCGGCAGGGCTCTCACTTCAGCCGTCCTGGTGAATGATTCGGCTGCTGCCACCGCATGCATCAGCAGCGCCCATGAAAGGATGATTCTACGAGCGGCGGTCACGGGGAAATCCTGACGAATGCAGGATTCATCGGCAAGCTGAGGCTCTCGAAATGGCCTGAATCCCCACGAGCCGTCCTCTTGCATTCCCAGGGGGAACCGCGAAAACCCTGGCCGGCATTTCCTATGGAGGTTTGGACACCCTCACCCATACCTTCGATGACACCACCGATCTGCCCGCCTTCCGGATCCAATTTTGAACCGACCGCAGGATCGGGCACAAATTGGACACACTGAAATTTCCCTAACAAAAAATCCCGAAACCTTTCAGCTCCGGGACCCGTTGATTTCCAAGGGAAAGTGCTCGAAAGAGGACTCGAACCTCCACAGGTTTCCCTACTAGATCCTTAGTCTAGCGCGTCTACCAATTCCGCCATCCGAGCTTTCCGGTTGGGTGGGCGCACTTGTTACGGGCCGCCTTGGGACTTGGCAAGCGAATCTTTGGGAAAATTCCGTGGCCTTCTTTGCACCGTTCCGGCTTGCTTCGCGAAGCTCCAGCGAAAGCATGGGCCGTTCATTTCATCATGGAAGCCATTCGCGCAGAAGCTGTCGTCAAATCCTTCGGAAACATCCGGGCGCTCGATGGCATCGACCTCGATATCGTCCCGGGCGAGTTGTTTTTCCTGTTAGGCGCGTCCGGCTGCGGCAAGACCACCCTGCTCCGCTGCATCGCCGGTCTGGAGACGCCCAGCTCGGGCGTCATCCGCTTCGGCGAACTCGACGTCACCCGGATGCCGCCCCACAAGCGCGAGGCGGCGATGGTTTTCCAGAGCTACGCACTATGGCCGCATCTGACGGTCGGCCAGAATATCGCCTTCGGGCTGGAGGAACGGAAAATTCCCAAGCCGGAAATCAAACGCCGGGTCGAGGAAGCGTTGGAAATGGTCCGCCTCCCCGGCTTCGGCCCGCGCGGCATCGACCAGATGTCCGGCGGCCAGCAGCAACGGGTTTCCCTCGCCCGCGCCCTCGTCGTCCGGCCCCGCTGCCTGCTTCTCGACGAGCCGCTCTCGAATCTCGACGCCCAGCTCCGCGTCGAAATGCGCCGCGAGATCCGCCGCATCGTCAAGGAAAACGGCCTCACTGGAATTTACGTCACCCACGACCAGGAGGAGGCGCTCGCCATGGCCGACCGGATGGCCGTGTTGAACTTGGGAAAAATCGCGCAGGTCGGGACGCCGGAGGAAATTTACCGCATGCCCATCAGCGCCCACGTCGCCGGTTTCATCGGCGAGACCAACCTGATGGATGGCGAAATCATCGAAGTCCGCAAGGACTATGCCGCCGTCAAATCCCCCGGTGGCCTCGTCTTCGGGCGCGTTACCGATCCCGCCTGGCAGCCCGCGCCCAGAGATGCGGTCCGCATTTCCATCCGCCCGGAGGCATGGCGGCTCCACCAGGAAACGGGCGACAATTCGCTACCCGGAAAAGTCTCCGACCGCACCTACCTCGGCCAGCGAATCCAGTATTGGATCGACTCCCCCGCAGGCCGCCAGCAGGTCGTCGAGATGAATCCCCACCTCATCCACGCCCCCGGCGATTCCGTCCTCCTCCACGCCCGCCCCGAAGACGTTGTGATCCTCCGCCCCACCGCCCTCGATCCGTGAAACGCCGCGCCTGGATCATCTTCGGCCTCCTCGCCCTCATCGTCGCCCTGCCGATGGTGCTCCGCCGGGATACCGCCACCGCTTCCCCGCGCGACGCCGATGACCGGCTCGTCATTCTCACCCCTCACAACGAGTCGATCCGCCAGGAATTCGGCGAAGCCTTCGCCGCCTTCTGGAAGGAAACGACCGGCCGCTCGATCTATGTCGATTGGCGCACGCCCGGCGGCACCTCCGAGATCCGGATGGTCATCGACGCCGGCTACAAGGCCGCCGCCGAAACCGGCCGTGGGGGCATCGGCGTGGACATCTTTTTCGGCGGCGGTGAATACGACTTCTCCTCGCAGGCGAAACTGGGCCGGCTCGTCCCGCTCGAAATCTTTGAAGAACAACCCGAACTCTTCGGCGAAGGCGGCGTAATCCCTCAGACCTTCACCGGCGAGCGCTACTTTCCCGACGACGGTGTCTGGATCGCCACCGCGCTCTCGCAATTCGGCCTCTGCTACAATCCCGACGTGCTGAAACGGATGGAGATCCCCGTCCCCACCTCCTGGCGGGATCTCGGCGATCCGCGCTACGCGGGGGCCATCGCGCTGGTCGATCCGACAAAAAGCGGCTCCGTCGCCCGCTCGTTCGAACTCCTCGTCCAAGCGGAGATCCAGCGCGCCCTCGACCGCCCGGGCGCCGACCCGGCGGCCGCCATGGAAGACGGCTGGGCAGCCGGCCTGCGCCTCATCCAACGCATGTCCGCCAATGCCCGCTATTTCACCGACAGCGCCTCGAAGATCCCCCACGACGTCGGCCAGGGGAACGCCGCCGCCGGCATGTGCATCGATTTCTACGGCCGCTCGTATGCAGAGGAACTCACCACCCGCGATGGCCGCCCGCGCCTTGTTTGGATCGCGCCCGAGGGAGGCACCACCCTCAGCGGCGACCCGATTGCGATCCTCAAAGGAGCGCCCAATCCGGATATCGCCCAGGCATTTGTCACGTTTTGCCTCAGCCCCCGCGCGCAGAATCTCTGGTTCGGAAAGCCCGGCACGCCCGGCGGTCCCCGCGCCCGCGCACTTCACCGCTTCCCCATCCGCCAGGATCTTTACATCCCCGCCCTTCTGGAAAATTCCACCATGCCCGATGCCCGGCCTTACGACGATCCGGGAAATTTCACCTATCGCCGCGAACTCACCGGCTCCGCTTTCAACACCCTCCGCCAGCTCGTCAAAATCATGTGCATCGATTCCCACCAGGAAATGAAAGCCGCTTGGTCCGCCATCCGCGCCGCCGGCATGCCCGAGGATGCGCTCGCCGTCTTTCACGACGTCTCCGTCATGCCCTACGCCCTCGGCGGAAAGGGCGACCCGGTCCTTGATGGCGGCGATTCGCTCGCCGCCGCCCGCCGCGCCGCGGAGCTCGGCGCCACCTTCCGCGCCAACTACCGTCGCGCCGAAGCAATCGCTCGCAGCCATTCCCCCACCGCCCAACGATGAAACGCGGGCCCGCCCTCTTCCTCACCTTCGCGATCACCGCGCTGCTCGCCGTCTTTTTCCTCTATCCGGCGGGGCTGGTCGTGAAACAGGCCTTCATCGCCACCCTGCCCGATGGCAGCACGCGCTTCACCCTCGATTTCATCGCCACCGTTTTCCACGATCCCATCTATCGCGAAGGCCTCTGGAATGCCGTCGCGCTCGGGATCTGCAGCACGCTTGCCAGCGTCGCCATCGCCTTCCCGCTGTCCCTCGTCGGCCACCGTTTCGATTTCTTCGGGAAAAAGGTCCTCGGCGTCCTCGTCCTTGCCCCGCTCATCCTGCCGCCCTTCGTCGGGGCCGTCGGAGTGAAACAAATGATGGGAGTCAATGGCGCCTTCAACGCCCTGCTTATCGATCTCGGCCTGATGGATGCCGCCCTGCCGTTTGACTGGCTCGCGCACGGCCGATTCGGCGGCATCGTGTTGATGAACGCGCTCCATCTCTACCCGATTTTATATATCAACATCGCCGCCGCGCTCGCCAATCTCGATCCCGCCATGGAGCAGGCCGCGGAAAATCTCGGCTGCCCTCCGTGGAAACGTTTCTGGCGGATCACCCTGCCGCTTGCCATGCCCGGAGTTTTCGCCGGTGCCTCACTCGTTTTCATCTGGTCCTTCACCGAGCTCGGCGTCCCTCTCGTTTTCGATTACGCCCGCGTCGCCCCCGTCCAGATCTTCGACGGCATCAAGGGCCTAGATAAAAACCCCATCCCCTACGCTCTCACCGCCGTTCTTTTAGTGATCGCCGCCGCAGTCTTCGCCTTCGCCAAACGCGTCATCGGACGCGCGCCCCTCGGCACCGCCCCCCGCCCGCCCGGCCGCGGCAACACCCGCCGCCTCCGCCCCTGGCAATCCGCCGCCGCCTTCCTTCTCTTCACCGGCACCTTCCTCATCGCCTGCGTCCCCCATCTCGGTGTCCTCCTCCTTTCGCTCACCGGCCGTTGGTATGGCACCGTCATCCCCGATGAGTTCACCATGCGACATTACAACGAGGCCTTAGGAAACAGCCTAGTCGTCCCCTCCATCCGGAATTCCCTCCTCTATGCCGGCTGCGCCACTCTCATCGCCCTCGCCATCGGCCTCGGTGTCGCCTGGGTCGTCGTCCGCTCCGATCTGAAGTTCCGCGGCATGCTGGACGCGCTGGTGATGCTCCCCCTCGCCGTCCCCGGACTCGTGATGGCCTTCGGCTACCTCGCTCTCTCGCAGGAGGGGAAATTCTTCCACTTCCTCGTCGGTCCCGGTGGCAATCCTTTCATGCTGCTCGTCATCGCCTACGCCATCCGGCGGCTCCCTTACGTCGTCCGCTCGGCCGTCGCCGGTCTCCAGCAGAGCAATCCCGCGCTGGAGGAGGCAGCCCGGTCGCTCGGCGCCAGCCCCGCCCGCATGCTCCGACGCATCGCCCTGCCGCTCATCGGCGCGAACCTCGCCGCCGGCTCCATCCTTGCCTTCGCCTTTGCCATGTTAGAGGTCAGCGACAGCCTCATTCTCGCGCAGCAGGCCCAGCACTACCCCATCACCAAGGCCATCTACACCCTTCTTTCCACCCTCGGAAATGGAACCGAACTCGCCGCCGCCCTCGGAGTCTGGGCCATGGTCTTCCTTACCGTCGCCATCATGGGTGCCGCCATCCTCGGCGGAAAGCGTGGCGGCCTCTTCCGGGTGTGAAGGAGATCCGCGCAAGCCGGAGCGCGCTCAGCGTCGGCCCAACCCGAAGGCCGGATGATACTCGATCCTCATTCCCTGAGGCGCGCCATCAGTGTGCCGCGCAGGTTCAGATATACTGCCGCGCGTCATGATTTGTGAAATGGCGAAGCCGCAAAGGCAGGGACCGATCTCCGAGCGGTCCGGCGCGTGGCGCGAGAATGAAAAAGCGAATGTGCGGCGCGCTGGCTCCATTCATTCGCGGATCATTCGCA
>JBBSJY010000141.1:0-11986 GCA_038256845.1 Verrucomicrobiales bacterium
CCGGGACGCAAAGATGAAACGGTGTATTCCGATCACTGTTTGTGATTGGGCAACAGATGGCAAGTCCGGTCGCGCGATTGAATGGAGTAACACTGACCACCAAGGCAGGCCGACGGCCCTTCTGCTCATGGCCGGCCTGCGGATCGAATGAAATCGTCACAAAATCCCCTTGGGCTGGAATAGCGGCGCGCATTACCAAACCTCCTTCCCTTGAACCACACCCCAGTCGTGCTCGCCACAAAATGCATCCGGAGAACTCTCCGCAATCAGATCCTCGATACGGTGCCGACCACGAACCGGCCGCGATTCCCTGGCGGGCTTGATCGTGATCTGAGATTGATCTCCGGAGACCTCCACAATCACCGGCGTTCCAACGGTGATCCCAAGTGACTCGATGATCGACTTAGGCAAGCGCACCCCCTGGCTATTGCCCCAACGTTGCAATGTCGTTCTCATGGCTGTAGGTATAGCCTCCGGATATACCACGCGAAAGAATTATTTCCCCTGATCAAGGTAGGGACGCCGGTTACCTCGCCGGACACCTCGCAGATTTTGGCCGTGTGGAACTACCGAACCGGGATTCTCGGGAGGCGCGCACTTGAAACCGCTCCCGGCACGGGGTGCCATCACCGGGACCGGAGGTATCTCTCCGAGCCGCCGTTGCTCCGGTCGCGCGGATCACTTCGCGGCGATGTTGCTTTCCTCCGAAGGGAAAACCGGCTAGGGGTGTCAGCCATGAACCGGAGAATGTTTGTTTGTATCCTCGCGGCGGCGGGTTGTGCGGGTTTCGCCGCGGCCCAGGCGCCAGTCCCCTCCCCCAGCCCGTTGCGGCTGCCGCTGGGCACCGTTTTCAAAGGCGAGGCGAAGTTCCACGCGATGGTGGCAAAAGCGGAACGCGAGCGTTGGCGCACCCTTCCGTTGGGCGAGCGGACGATCCGCGCGGCGCGCGAAATGGTCGGCACACCCTATGCGAACTACTCTCTCGAGGTGGATGACCGGATCGAGAACCCGGTGGTGAATTTCTCCGGCATGGACTGCTGGACTTTCTATGAGAACGCCTTGGGCTTCGCCCGGATGCTCCGCTACAAGCCGGGTCCCTACAAACCGCAGGACCTGCTGCACATGGTGGAAGTGGAACGGTACCGCAACGGAGTCTGCACAGGAAACTACCTGAGCCGGATGCACCACCTCGAGGAAGTGTTTCACGACAACCAGCGCCGCGGCTACGCGGAAAACATCACCCCGCGGCTGCCCGGCGCGGTGCGTCTGCGGCGGGAGATCCGCGAGATGACCGTCCAGTGGAAAAGCTACCGCTACCTCCGTTCCAACACCTCGCTGATCCAGCCGATGGGCAACATCGAGGCGCAGGTTTCCCGGCTACCCGTCTATCACGTGCCGACGGCCCAGGTTCCGAACGTCGAGAAATATCTTCAGAACGGCGACATCTGCGCGATCACCACGAATTGGAAATTCGGCTACACCTCGCACGTCGGGCTGATCGTGAAATTGAAAGGCCGCGCCTACTTCACCCATGCCACCTCGGATCGCAGCAAGGGCCGCATGACCGTGATCGACCGGCCGATCAGCGATTACCTCAAGGGCTCGTCCAAGCACGCCGGCATCGTGATCTGCCGGCCGAAAGATCTTCCCCCGTCACGGTTGTGGAGTCAGGGGATGGCGGAACGGTAACCCAGATCCTCCTTCTCAGCCTTCCATCGCCGCGGCAATGCTCGCGATCTCCTCGCCGGCCTCTTTCTCCACCAGCGGACGGGCGAGCATCTCCTCGTAGATCGCGATGTAGCGCCGGGCCACTTCCTCGTGGCTGAAGTTGCGGAGGCTCTCGCGCATGATGCGGCGGATCTGGGTTTCGCGGACCTCGCTTGGCAGCGCGTGAAACTCCATCGCGCGGTCGATTCCCCAGCGCAGCGCGTTCGAATCGTAGTTGTCGAAACGGAATCCGTTGCCGGTCGACTCGTCGACGTTGAGGTGCTCGATGGTGTCGTAGAGCCCGCCGGTGGCATGGACGACGGGCAACGACCCATAGATGGGCGATGTCATCTGCGGCAGGCCGCAGGGTTCGAACAGGGACGGCATGATCATGAAATCCGATCCGGCGTAGGCGAGGCGAGAAATCCGCTCGTCGAAATCGACCACCGCCACCCGCTCATGAAGGTCGAACTGCCGCACGATCTGATCGAAATATTGCTCGTACGGCCCGTTGGCAACCACCGCCACCTGAAGCTTCCGGCCCCAATAGTCGGACACCAGCTGATAGAGAATTTCCGTCAATAGCTGCGGGCCTTTCTGGACGGGATCAAGCCGCGAGGGCCAGAAAAAGATCGGCGCGTCCGGGTCGACGAGAAGGTTGAGTTCGCGTTGCAGGGCCGCCTTGTTCGCCGCTTTGCCCTCAGGGAAATCCTCGGCGGTGAACCGCCGGACCAGCGCGTCGTCCGTGGCCGGATTGTATGAGGCATCCGGCGCGTTGAGGATGCCGGATGCACACCCCGCCGCATCCTTCGCCCGCAACTCCGCCCGGACCGAACCCGGCACCACCGGATGCCAGCCGTCGACAATTTCCTGCAGGAACCTCGGACTGACCGTGTTGATGAAGTGGGCGGCGAAAATCCCGGAAGTCAGCAGATCGACCGGTATGTGCGCACGCGCGTTGCCATAGCTGCTTGGCGCTCCCGTGAAAAACAGGTTGATCCAAAACTCCGCGGCGTCGATCCCCGTTTCCTCGATCTGCGAAAGCGAGACCTGCCGCGTGTGAATGTTATGAACCGTGAAAAGGCTCTTGATCCCCCGCCGCCGCGCCATGGCCGGAATCAGAGATGTCATCCAGTCGTTGCAATGGATCAGGTCCGGACAGACGATCGGCACGATGTGGTTGATCACTTCCCGCTGAAAGATGAGCGCGATCCGCATCGCCTCGTCCGAATGGTGGCTGTAAACCTGCTCCCGATAATAGAAAATCCGATCCTCCGCCAGATGGATGTGCGCCTCCGGGAGCACCTCGTGGTATTTCCTCAGCTCCCGCTCGTGCAGGTTGAACACGTCGCCTTGGAACATCCGCCGGTAGTTCGGCATCGCCACGTGCACATCCGCCCCGAGATTGAAAAGGGCCGATACGAGCGATGCGGAAACGTCCGCCAGTCCGCCCGCCTTCGCCGACATCCGCTGCGCCATGTTGCCCATCCCGTGGGGCAGATAGGTGATCTCCGGAGTGACAATCAGGATTCTGGGATTGGTCGGTTTTTTGGTGAAAGGCATCGTACGTTGGGGGAGCAGGTTAAGGCCGTTAGCAAATGAAATTGAAGATTATATCGCCGTCCGGCCACTCCTATTTTGCGCGACAGTGGGAATTTCTGCCGACTTTTGCCATCATTCCCGCCCTCATGGACGGGCCAGATGACGGATGCAGTGCTGCGACCAGGTTTCCAGCCGTCCGTAGGAAGGTCCGTTGAGGTCCTCCAGCAGCGAGAACTTGAGATCCACCAACGCGTCTTCACGAGACATCACGCGATCACTCGCCAGATCGACCAAATGGACGATCCCGAGATGAACCTGCCCGACGGGATTGGAATCGTCGTTCAAGAGCCCGATGATGCGGGATTCGTAGCCGCCCGGAAGCTCCAGCTCCTCCTCGATCTCCCGCGCCACGGCCGCATGGTAGGCCTCCGGACCGATCCGCCCGCCGCCGGTATCGACGGGGTTCACGTGACCACCCACGCCGATGGAAATTTTCGCGTGGAGGCGGCTTTCCCCGCCCGATTTCCCGCGCGTGTAGTGGAGGATCCGGTCGCCGTGGCGGAAAATGCAGTAGGGAATGAGCTGCTTGTGGCCCGGATCGTCCTCCGCCGACGCCCGATCCATGAAGAAATGGCTCGCCGGATCCAGCAAGCGGGCCACCGCCGACTCGATATCGGTTGCGTGAAATCCTTGGAAACTCCCGATCGCCTCAAGAACCGCCCGCGGCACCACCAGCACTTTTTCGCCTGCGTATTTCGACATGCGCAGGACCATAGGCAGACCCACGGGCCCGCCAAGGACGGATCGGCGGGGCTCACCCAAGGCGATCAAGCTAGGGGGAAAAGGGAAATCGGCCACAAAAGGCACACAATTCACAAATTCCCTGCGGTTTTCTGACCCGAGACATGCCGATAACCAAAATCCGGGCAACTTAGACAAGCAACGTCCAGAATAAGGGATCCATCCTTGTGCCTTTTGCGGCCGTTCTTCTCCGTAGCTCGATCGCCCTGGGGGACCACGCCGGGAATTTCCCAAAAATCGGCTTGCCCGCCCGCAGGTCCGCCGATACACCTCCGCCCCGCCTGCAACGGCGGTTTCCCGAAAGGGGCGTTAGCTCAGTTGGTAGAGCACTTGCATGGCATGCAAGGGGTCAGCGGTTCGAATCCGCTACGCTCCACTTTCCTGGTTATCAATTAGTTACCGATACGAGAGGCGACGGAATCGGCCGAATGAGAACGAAAATGGGAACCGATCCACACTCGTCCACATTGTCTTTACCGCTTGAGCGGGGCAACGATAGGTTCGGCCAGCAATGAAATACCCGCAGACTGCCGGAACCGTGTTGTGCGCCTTTCTCCTGAATGCGTGCGCGATCTCCGGAGACCTTTATCCCGTTGAGGGGCCTCTGTCGAAGTCGCAACCGCTACCTGTGATACCGATCAAGATCGACGGCGTCACGGGAAACAGCGGCCCGACCAGCCTGACACTGCCGAGCGGGGAGAAATGCCATGGCCGTTGGAGCGTCGTCGCTCCGCGGATGGCAGGAATCGTGCGCCACTCAAGCGCCGGAACCGTGTCGTCGGGGTTGGATACCGCCTTCATCCAGATCCACGGCACCTCGTTCGTGAACATGAGCGCTCCGGGCATCAACCGCGGCCAGGCGATGCTCACGGGCGATCAGGGAACCGTGATCGAGGCGGCCTTCCTTGTGGGCAGCGGGACCGCCAGCGGCTACGGCGCGGCGAAAGACAACCGCGGGAATGTCTTCAAGCTCCTGTTCTAAGCTGAACTTCAATCCATCGAAACCGCCGCAACTCATACTGCACATAGGAATGCAGCGTTTTTCTGCGGCAATTCGTAGCCAGGTTAATTGCTTATTTTTTAAGAAATAATCCTTTATTTATTACCCCTTTCACCCAACCATGTCTCGTATTGAGGGCATGACGCAAGAAGCCCCGCCGCGGCGGACGGGGTCGGGGTTGGCGGTGGGTTACGGCCCTTTCAATCACGGGGGATGATGAAGAGCGGCAGGGCGAGAAGTCCGACCGCGAAACAGATTCCGGGGAGACTGAAAAGTCCGTCCTTCCCCACAATCATTTGCCCCGCCAACCACGCGGCCAGCATGCCGGCCAGGAGGATTGCGGCACCGTGCAGCAGGGTCCGCAGCGATCTCATTAATTGCTAGGAATTTGCTTTTGGCGGGTGGCTCCTGAAACAGCCGTTGGCTGGACCGGAGGGCGGGGAAAGGGGGTGATCCGCCGATAAACCTTTCGGCCCGCCCACAGGCACAGCAAGGCTAGGCCCCACGCGCAGACCGTTCCGATCAGCGGGCCGAGTTGATGAGGTTCAAACCCTGTGACCGATTGAAAAACAGACCACAAGGCGATGATCAGCAATGCAGTGTACAGACCGGCAATCCATCCGAGAAGGGTTTTCATGGGAGCGAGGATGTCAGAGATCGTCCAATTGGCCGGTAAGAATTGCAAATATTCCTCCCACGAACCCAAACAAGAGAGCCACACCTATTTTGTCGCGAAAGCCGGTATGCGGCATTCCCGTCGCCATCAGCCAGAAGACCCCCAGGAATACCAGCGTCGCCAGCAAGGATCGGTAGACTCGCCTTGTCCATTTGCCCTCGATCATATCACCGCGGGTGATTCCGATAAGGATAAGGATAAGTCTCATGGCGTCGATGCCTCTTTAACGGACAGAACCGCGGGATCCAGCAAAAAATGTGTGCCAAACCGAGGCGAACAAGGTGCGGCGGGACGGCCACGCGGTGGCGTTCGTCGGGATTCTCCTCTGCCGGTCCGCGGGAGGCATCCTCAGGACTCTCCCGCGGGCGGGCTTTGTGATGCTCCATCGGTGCCAAGCGCCGTGCCTGATCGAACGGTAGCCTTCCGCGGAGTCGATGAGCGAACCGTGCAACGTCAGCTCGTGAAGCTCCGCCAGTTCATCGAATGGCCCAACCATTTCCAAATCCGGGTCGGATCGTGCTTTCCGCTGCGGTGGCATTCAGACATTCCCGCCGATCACGATTTTCACCTCGCCGGTGTGGGTTGCCTGCACGTCGGTCTTGTCGCGCCATTCCTGCGGCTTCCGATTCTTGAGCCAGAAAATGCAAGCCGTCGTGTCTGGCGGGTAATGCTTTACCACGGGCGTCACCGTCACGGTCCCTTGGAAGTTGCTGACATGGCTGTCGGGATGGGAAAAGCCCGTCGCCTTCTCGAACAGCGAACGCTCAACCTTTGCGTCGGCAACCGCCTTCCCCTCTTTCATCGCCTCGAAAAACTCTGGATGGGAGATTTTCCAATTATTGAGAGTCGATTCACTTACGGCAAAAAACTCTGCCAGATCAGCGTCAGTGCAGCCCTTCTCGGCGAGGAACTTCACTTCCTTCGACATGACGGCGGTGAACTTCGACTGCCTGCCTCTGCCTCGTTTCGCGGTTGGTGAATCTTTAGCCATGGCTTCGCTGGTCATAATACTTCAACGGTAACGCGTTTCCAACGGCCGAAGTCTTCAGGATTCTCTTTTGCCCTTGCCATCATTCTCTCCGCCAATTCCCGGCACTCGTCCTCACGTCTTGCTCTGGCGTAATTGTGAATCATCCATTCATACGTTTCGATCACGAGGCGGACATGAGCGCGGCGTTCCTTGCGTTCCCGCCGCGTCTCCCCGCCATCTGTTGGGGCTGATGGAGTGCTGTTTTTTCGGTTCATATTGATGCGGGCTGGCGATTTATTGGAGTCCATAAAAAGGGGGCGGTTGCCTCTAATTCTTCAGGCTGGTTCTGGATTTCACAGCGCGCTTTCATCGTTTCCTGCCTCGGTGACAAGAACCGAGCTTGGCGGTGCATCTGTCAGCAGTTCCGCACCCGGAAGCCATGACTTGTCCACTCCCCTAAGCGGATATGACTTGGACTTGCCGAACGGCTGCCCATCCATGCGCCGGATCTCCGCTGCGCGGTGGGTCGCATCGGTGATGGCATAGCACTTGACTCCCTCGATCCTGATGAACCGCAGCAGTCCTGCGGAAACCATCGCATGCACGGCGGGAAAGGTTAATCCTCGGCGGTCGGCAAATGCCTGCCACGTAGCCGTGGTGCCTTCGACAATTTCGCCGGGCCATGCGATCCGCTTGGCGGCTTCCGGTGGCGCTAGCGGCTCGCTGGTGAGCTTGGCGGGGCTATGGGTTCCGATCCTTTCGGCCAGCCATAGCCGCACCTCCCTATGGTCACCCCCGATGGCGTGCTTGATGAACTCGATTACGTCGCCCCCGTCGCCGGTGGCGTGGTCGGTCCACGCTTGGCCGTCACTATGGATTGAGAACGATGGGCTGCGATCCTCGCGGAATGGTGACCTGCACGATGCTTTGGGTTCTCCTTCGAGTCCGAGAAGTTTCCATGCATCGGCGATTTTGAACTTGTGCCTCGCTTCCGCGAAGAGGTCTTGCGGTGCCGCGGTCATAACTCTTCCTCCCGGCGAAGTTCGGCGACATGTTCGTCGATCTCATCGGCCGGAGTGCCGGAGGCTAAGAAATGCTGAGATTTGATAAGGTTTTAGTCTTCGCAGGCTGGCGGCTGGGAACGGGAACGGGAATCCTTCCGCATCCAATAACCGATGTAGGTGGCCACGGCCGGCTTCCGCCGGAGTTTCGAGGCGTTCACGTAAGCGGCGGCGCGGGTGGATTGGAAGCCGGCGGCGAGGTAGGCATCTACCAGGCTCTTGCCCCCGAGGACGTGGTTCGCGAAGCTGTGCCACTTCGGGTTGGCTGGCGGAGGCGGAGGCGGGGGCGGGGGTGTGGTGGGTGCTGGATTCTTCATGGCGAGATAAGGTCCCGGACTCCCTGGGGCGGGGCGATGGCTTCAAGGGCCTTTGCGCGGGCTTCCGGATCGAGCGGGGCGAGTTCGGTGCGCAGCTTTCCGGCGAGCGCTTCCCATTTCCGCGCCTGGATGGCCTTGTCGGTCTTCCCATCCTCGCCGGTGGTCCTGCCGTGCTCTTCGTTCAGCTCGCGCCCCAGGCGTTGATAGCGGGACTTGATTCGCTTGGTCCGCTCCGCATTCGAAAGCTCCATTCCGTTTCCGGTGAGAAGGGAGAGAACATCCTCCGCCACGTTTCCGGACTGGGCGAGGATGGCGGTCTCGGGAGTCATGGAAGCCGCGGCCTGGATGGCATCGATGACATTCTGTGCCGTCTCCTCCGGCGTATTGTCCTCGTCCCCGATGTTGGCGGCGATCCGCACCGCCTTGGGGATCTGGTTGAGCGGGTTCGGGCTGGCGTCATACGCCTTCTGATCGAACGCGAAGGCCCCGAGATGGTTGGCGGCCTCGCCGATGAGCGGAACGCCCCTCAGGTGCTCCGTGGCCAGCGAGTAGGCCCACGCCTTCGGATCGGTGAGGCGCTCGCCGAGCCGGGCGAGGATTTCCTCGGGCTCGTCGTCCTCCGCCTTGAAAAGCCCTTCGTAGCCGGCGCGGATCAGGAAGCCGAGGGCGGAGTAGAAAGCGCCGAGAACGACAAGCTGCTGGGTGGCCATCCCGCGGGACATGGCCCCTTTCCCGGTGGCTACCTTCCGCAGGGCGTAGATGCCGATGGCGAAGTTCTTCCGCATCTCCGAGGCGAACAGGAACAGGAATCCGCCGAGCGGGTTCTGGGTGAGCTTGGCCTCGCCGAGGGAACGGGAAAGCAGGTTGTTCGGCTGGGCGACGGTGGCGAATCGGGCAAAGTCCTGCCCCCGTAGCTGGGCGGATCGTCCTGAAGCACCATCGGCACCGGCTCCGGGAGATTGCGGTAATCCGGGCCGCGGTTCTCCCCACGCGAAGAGATCGCCGGTTTCCCGGACGGCTTGGGCGAGGGTGTTTCCTTCATGGCCTTGGGCGGCAAGATACTCGCCGAGGTCCGCGCGGGCGATGGAGAAGGAAAACGCCCCTTGCGTCAGCCCGCCTTCTTCGCGTGTTCCCAATAAGCCGCGTTGGCCTTGCGCGCCACTTCGGAGCGGGTTTGAATACGCGCCTGCACGTCGGCCGGAAGCTGCGATTTCAAAAAGTCGTGCTGCTTTTTCAGCGCTTCGGGTGACATCGGCTTCGGCTTTGTTGAAGAGCTGTTTGAAGGTGCCATCGAAAAGACTGTGCATCGCCGGCCTCACTTCGTCAACCGCCTGGCCGAGGTGCGCGGCCACTTTCTCGGAAAGCCGCTCGATGTCCCGCGGGCTTGTGATCCGCTGTTCAGTGGAAACAAGGGTGGCCACGCCATCAACCTGAAGTCCGCCGTCCATCAGCATCCGCGCGAATGCGATCCAGCTTTCCCCCGTGTTGTGGACATCCTCCACAATGAACACCGACCGCCCCTGTAGGCCGGCCAGCACGTCATGCACCGGTAAGAAGTTAACCGGGTCTGATTCCTTGTCGAAAAACGTCCTTTTGTTCTTCGCTTCGCCGGCCGCGGTTGCCGTCCCCACCTCGCGCGATTCCACGTCGTTCCCGAAGTCCTTGGAAATCCGCCGCGCCAAAGCGGCCGGCAAGACATTGCGGCCACTGGTCGATGGCATTGCCCCGCTCGAGCGTGGGGCTGGATCTCGCCCGTAGTAATGGCCCTGGAAATTTCTTCGAGCTGATCCTTCTGGCGGTGCTGAATGTCGATCTTCAGCCCACGGACGAGCTTTTCACGATCCGCCTCGGTGATGCCTTCGGTGTTGCCCACGAAGTCCGGAGACTCGGCGGCCTGGAGGAGCGAGCGGGGGTCTTCGGCCCGCTGCCGGCCAAGCTCGGCGAGGGTGTCGATCCGCAGGCCTTCCCGCTCCAACTGCTCCCGCTCGGCGGAGCCGATAATCCCGGCGCCGGTGCCACGGTCCAGCGTGGCCTGGTACTCCTTCATCTGCCCCCGGTCCGCGTGGTACTTTAGTTCGTTGCCGAACCGGGATCGAGCCTCTGCGACAGAGCGGAGCATCGCGGTTGATTCGAATTTGATGCCTGTCCTGCCGGCCCAACCCTCGAACTCCTGATGGAGCCTGGCCTTTCCTTCAGGCGAGAAGTTCAAACTGCCCATACCTGAACGCAGATTGTTGAGCATTGCCTTCGCGTCGGGAGCCCAGCGGTCCGGGTCTTGCCTCGTCATGAGGCCGTTCTCGAACTCGGCGGCCTTCTCCGTGGCGTCGACCATGAAGCTGCCGATCTTCCCGCCCTCGTCCATCTTCCTCACCCGGTCGGCGACCGCGAAGCCTTCTTTTCCAATTCCCTGGATGACGTTCCCCACGTCCTGCAAGGCGCGGCCTTGGGCTTCGGCAGCGGAAGTGTTGGCAAGCGCGGGCATAGGTCCGGCGGAGGTGAAGCGCATGGGTGGTAGTGGCATGGTGGGTCGGTCGTTTGGTTGTGGATCGGAGCGGAATTTTCAGGAGGCGCGGGCCGTGCGGAAGGAAGGAATTTCCGGGGATTCAATCGGTTGCCGGTCCATTTTATGTTCATTTGAGCACTTCCAGAAGATTTTCCCGGCCCATGTCGGACAGACTGTAGATTACTCGGCCGCCTACGCTCTCCGACCGCGCCAGCCCGTCCGACTGGATCAAAGCCAAAGCGTTCCATACCCCACTGGAGGATGCTTCCGTCGCGGCGAGGAGGTGCGCGAATCCCGCCGGGCCATTCCCGAGTTCCAGGAGCACCAGCAACTGGAGGTCGCTCAACCGCCGGTTGAATTTTCGTAGAATGAGGGTTCTCGCGTTCATGACAATTCAGCCGGCGGCGGCGCTGTAGCGGAGGGCGAGGTTGTGGCGGGCCGCACGGTGCATAGCCAAGGTATAGATGCCGCTCCCACCAGTCTCCGGCAGCTGTTCGCAGCAAGGGAGACAGGTCTCCTTGTAAATAGTCCATTCGCAGACATCATCGGTGATTAGGTCCGTGCAGCAGACCCCGAAGTCCTCGCCGCAATCGGTGCAGCGGCAGACCCGGATGGCCCCGGCATAGGTGGGTGAGTTCATGATAGTTTCGAAGATCAAGGATCTTCAGTGGGCGCGGGCGGCATTCCCGGCGAGGCTCGCCGGCCTGGTGGAAGCTCGGGGAAGCAGGGTTTCAACTGCATCCAGCCGGACCAATCGGGAGAAACCGGGATCGCGTCGATCCGCAGCACCAGCTTCCCGCCAGAGCTTTCGTAGATCGAACCGACAGCGACGGTGCGCTTGTTCTTCTTCCCCGTGGCGGGGTCTGTCCAAGCGCCCACCGTGGCGATGCATTCGTATTTCTTGGTCATGAGTCGAAGCGGCTGCGGGGGGGGGGGGGGGGGGGCGGGGGGCGGAAAGGCGCGCCGCTCTCGAACTTCATCAGGTCCTCGATGAACGTGAGCGGGATGTGTCCGGTTTCGCCGTCCCGGTTCTTTGCGAGCACCAGCTCGGCCCGCCCGGCTTCCTCAGCTTTGGCTTCCTCGTCTTCGGCATAGTAGCCTGGGCGATAGAGAAGCCCCACGATGTCCGCGTCCTGCTCGATGGCCCCGGATTCCCTCAAGTCCGCCATGCGTGGCATGCCGACGTTTTTCCCGCCGCGGCTCTCCGGTCCGCGGTTGAGCTGGGCGAGGATGAGGATGGGAATTCCGAGTTCTTTCGCCAGACCTTTGACGCCGGCGGAGATCTCGGAGATTTCCCGCTCGCGGGAATTCTGCGCCTGCTTGGTGCGGGATCTCATCAACTGGATGTAGTCGATGCCGATGATGGACAGCGGCGTGCTGCGGTGCCTGCGCCGGGCCTTGGCGCGCAG
>JBBSJY010000142.1:0-11853 GCA_038256845.1 Verrucomicrobiales bacterium
CAAATCCAAAGGCGTTAACAGCCGTCAATCGCTATTCCGAAAAGTGATGCCATTTCAATACATCTACATCGCGGTCAATCCGAACGAGCCATTGCTCTACCGGATCGACCGAAGCTTTCCTCTCTCATAACACCCTTTAAAATCATGAAGGCGGGATTTTAGGATCACCGGTCGCTCCCCACTTCCTTTTCCTTCCACGATCTCTTCCTCCAGTTTCAGCATTTCAGATTCAGTTTATCAGCTTTTACCACATCATGTCCGATCCCAATTGGCCCCGATTCTGGCCGGACGTTCCCGAAGACGACCGCTCCGCCCTCCGCGAAATCCTTTCCGAACTCATCGGCCGCGGCACCTTGCTGGGTGCCAGCGGGGCTGGCCGCGACCAATTCCTGCTGGCCCGCGACCATTACCGCGAGCATCTGACAGACTATCTCGCGCCTCTCGGGCTGGAACTGGTCGTCGATGACGATTTCTCGCTTCTCCAGGCCCGTCCGCGCCCGGAGGCCTGCCACCTGCTCGCCCAGTTTACCAAAGACGAAACGCTGCTCCTGTTAGTGCTTTGGCGGGTGTGGGACGATCACCGCACCCATGAGACCAGCGCCGCGGTGATCATCACCGTCGATGATCTCTGGACCCGGTTCCGCAACACGTTCGACCGGATCGATCCGCCGGAAAAGACCCATCTCGACGCTCTGCTGGCGCGGATGAAGCGCCACCGCCTGATCCGGACCCACAAGCCGGAAGGGGCGCTCCAGCTCGGCGAGATTCTTGTCGAGATCCTTCCCAGCCTTCCCCGCGTGATTCCTTTTGACAGCCTCGAAGCCTTCCTTGCCCGTGCCGCCCTTTACCAACCCGCCGAAGCCGGAGCATCCCCAGAAACCGACGCCTGACATGCCACCCCGCGTCCATCTCAGCCGCATCCTCGCCATCAATTGGTATGGCTACCGGCGTTTCATCGATGTCTCCGGGCTCACGCTCATCACCGGCGCGAACGGCTCGGGGAACAGTGTTTTGTTAGATCTGATCCAGTTCGTGATGCTCGGCGAGTCGCTCAGCCGCTTCAACAAGGCGGCGGCCGGCGCGGGAAGCGGCCGCTCGCTCCGCGGCTACTGCCTGTGCGATACCAACACGCAGGGGAACGATGGCCAGGAGCGATATCTCCGCCCGTCCGGCGTCACCGTGGCAGGCCTGGAGTTTGCATGGCCCGATGCCGGGGACGGGGAAGATCGCCGCCGCGAAACCTGGGGGGCGCGGATCGAATTCGAAGGCCCCACCGCCCGCCCGAAGACGCTGTGGTTTACCGTCCCCGGTCGGCTGGAAAATGACGATTTCCTGAGCCGCGGACTGGGCCTCGACTCGGATTCCAACGCGCTATCGTTCCTCTCGGAAGATGAGTTTCGCGTCCATGTGAAACGCGATCTCGGGGGCGAGGTGTTCGACCGTCAGGCCTCGTATCTCGATGAGATGGGCTCGCGCGTTCACCTCGGTTTCGACCGCGTGCAGATGAACAAAACACTGCCCAGCTCCATGGCGTTCCAACCGGTGGAGTCCTTTGAAAAATTCATCCGTGAATATCTGTTGGAGCCGGGTCTTCCGGATGTGAAAGCCGTCCGGTCGAGCGTGGATGCCCATCGCCGGGCGCAGGAACTGCTGGAGAAAATGCACGATCAGCACGCCCGCCTCATCCGCATCGGTGGGCGGCATGCGGAATACCTCGTCGCCCATCGGGACGCTCGGCTCCACGCGCATCTCCGCGACGCGCTCGCCCATGAGCAGAAGCTCGAGATTCTAACAGCAAGAGCGAACCAACGGGCGAAGCTCCGTGCCGACCACGCCGAGGATCGCGCCCGTTATGACGATGCGCTGGGCGAGCGCAACGAACTCGACGCACAACTGGCGAAGATCCGCCTCGTCGCTGGCAACGACCTCCAGATCACGCGGCTTGCCGAGGACCGGGCTCGCCGCGAGGAGGTGGCGAGGGAACTGGATGTGCTTCAGGAAATGGCAAAGTCCGCCCGCCAGTTTCTCCACGACCGGACCCAGCACTGGAAGCAGTGGCTGCGGCTGGGCCAGGAACTCCGGCTCGGGGAGCCCGAACAGGCGGCCGATTGGCTCAAGCTGATGCAGGGCGCCGATGAGAGCGCGGCGCTGGACGCTGCCGCCAGGATGCCGCGGATCTATCAGTCGGTGGTGAATGAGGCGCGCGAACACCTCCGGCCGGCCGAAGAAAAAATCCGCGAACTTGAAAGCCGCGAGAACCGCCTTCGCCGCGAGCTCGACGATCTCGATCAGAAAGGCAGCGCCGCGCCGTCGCCGCTTCTCGACGCGCTCAAGTCACGCGGGCAGCGGGCGGAGGCACTCGGCCGCGTGATCGAAGTGAAGGCGGAGGCGGAACCATGGTGGCCGCTGCTCGAGTCGCTGTTAGGCGTGCGGCGCGGCGCGGTTCTGGCGGAAGATTTCAAAGCCGCTTGGGAGCAGGCGAGGCGGATCGGGCCGATGGAAGCGCCGCTGGTCCATCCCGACGAACTGGGAAAAGCGCCGAAAACCGCGTCAGACGGAACGGTCGCGGCCCTTTTCGAAACAAAGAATCCGCTCGCCAAGGCATATCTCCATCATCTCTTTGGCGATCTCGCGGCGGTGGAAACCTCCGCCCATCTGGAGCTCCATCGGCGGGCGTTTTCCAAGGACGGCTGGCTGAAGGATCCGCCGCACCGCGAGCATTTCCAACCGGCCAGGGAATTCACCATCGGCGAGGAAGGGCTGCGCCGGCTGCGGACCTTGCGGCAGGATGAGCTGGCGGAAGTGAAGGAGGAGCTGGTCGTGCTCCATCGCTCGCGCGACGACTGGCGGACATTCCTGCATCGCGGCGAACAGTGGACTCTCGACAAGGCGGATCCGCCTGCCGGCAGCTCGAAACTCCGCGACCTGCCGCGACTCCGCAAGGAACTCGCCCAGCTCGATGAGACGATCCGCCTGCTCGCAACGCCGGAGCGCGAGGCGACGGTGGAGAAACTGCGCACGCTGGAGAAGACGTTCCAAGGTGTGATCGAGCGGACCGGCCGGCTGGCGAACAGTTTGGAGAAATTCGCGCAGAACGAGCGCGAGTTGTGCGATGGAATCGCGTCTGCGGAAGAAGAGGAGCGGGCCGCCTTGCTGCAGCGCCAGATGGGCCGGGAGGCGCTGGAGGGCGTGCGGGATGCGGAGATCGACTCGTTGGTCGTTGCCGCCCGCGACCAGTTTCCGAAATGGCAGCAGCGGTTGGAGGCGGCCGCGGAGATGGCCCGCATCCGCCTGTCGGATTCGGACCGGGCGCGGACCGACCGCAACCGCGAGCGTCTCGCCCTGGCCGAGATCCACCCGGAGACCGCGGAGGCCTTCGATCCGGCGGACGAGGACAACGCCCGCTACGACGCGCGCCGTAGCGAGCTGGAAAGCCATGAGCTCGAAAAATACACCGCCGCCGCGGAAGACGCGCGGAAGGAGTGGGAGGACCGCTTGCAGCATCAGGTGCTCGATGTGCTCAAAGAGAAACTCGACGAGGCGGAACGCACGAAGCGCGAGCTGAACCGCGCGATGGATCACGACATCGGCGGCTGGCGCTACCAGCTTTCGATGCGTGCCGACCGCAGTCACAGTGCGATCTGGAGTTTGGTGGACAAAGGGCTGAATCCCGGCCTCGAACTTTTCGCGTCCGGTGCCCGCGATGAGATCGAGAATGCGAAAGCGGCGCTGATGGCGGCGATCGAGAACGCGGAGGATCCCCGTCACCAGCGGGCGCTGGATTACCGGTATTACCATCACTGGGACATCCAGGCCACGCCGACCGGGAAGGGCGAAGGTGCGGCCATCTCCCTCAACAAAAATGCAAAAAAGCAAAGTGGCGGCGAAAACCAGGCGCCGTTTTTCGTCGCGATGCTGGCGGCGTTCCAGCGGGTGTATGATCTGGGTCCGCGCGAGTCGCGGCGGAACCTCGGCATCGTGATCATGGATGAGGCGTTCTCAAAACTCTCCGGCGACCGGATTGATTCCTGCCTGGCCCTGGCGCGGAACTTCGGATTGCAATTGGTCATGGCATTTCCCGAGGACCGTCTGCCGACGATGATCCAGCATGCGGAAACCGTCGTGCAGTGCCGGGTGGAGCGGACCTACGACGAAAAGAGCGGTGCGGTGAACAATATCGAGAACTGGGTCGTGCGGGTGGACCGCGACCGTTTGCTGGAAGCGCTTACCTAACAGAATGATATGTCCGCTCCGCAATGGCTGACCGAGTTCCACCGCCAATGGCAGGCGGCACGGGGCGGGCGGACCGGGCGGAGCGTGCGTGGCTTTTCCCGAAGCTGGGTGTCGCTGTTGTCGGATGCGGGGATCGAGCGGGCGGAGGACCAGGCGACGGCGCAACGCGAGGCCGAAGAGATGGGGCGGGACGGCCGCTTTGTCATGAAACGCCACAAATTCCGGCACTATCTGATCGAGCGGATCACGCTGCCGCCCGGGCACGAGGATTGGCTCCGGGGGGAATTTGGAAAGCCGTCGGCAGCGGCCTTGCAAGCGGCCGCTCTTGATGGCGTGGCGGATTTCGCGCGGAGGGAGCATCCGCGATTTCCGATCGAGTGGGCCGGGTTTTGCGAGAGCTTGCAGGAGGCATTTTCCCAAGGGCGTTCGCTGCGACCCTTGCTTTGGCGAGACCCGGGAACTCTCCGCCGCCTGTTGACGGCGGCCTTTGCGCTCACCTCGCGGGAGTGGGAGACGGGAACGCCGATTCGTGCGGCGAGCGTGGAAATCGGCCTCGATTCCAAGGCGCTGGAACGCCATCGCAGGAGCATTGAGTCCACCCTCGGCCGCTTGTTCGGGAGCGCCACCGAACTGAAGTCGCTGGGACTGGTGTCGGGGGATTCGGCGGTGGAACTGAGCGGTCCGCTTTGCCTGCATTTTCCCGATGGGACGGTGCAGAACTACGCGGGATTGACGAATATCATCATCTCCGCGACCGACCTCGCCCGATGTGTCTCGGCCACGACGAGCGCGGAGCGACTGCTGACCATTGAGAACCGGACGACGTTCCATCAATTCATTGCGGCGAACCGCGACCGGCGGACCTTGCTGGCGACCACTT
This sequence comes from Verrucomicrobiales bacterium, assembly GCA_038256845.1. Taxonomy (GTDB): domain Bacteria; phylum Verrucomicrobiota; class Verrucomicrobiia; order Verrucomicrobiales; family Akkermansiaceae; genus Luteolibacter. The sequence goes on from JBBSJY010000142.1 coordinate 5,114, forward strand.
CCTTTCCGACCCCCGCGTTCCGGATGCTGTTGGAGAAGCTTCCCCGCGGGGTGGAGCACCATCATTTCGGAGATACGGATCCGGCCGGATGGCATATCCTGATGAAGCTCCGCGAGGCGATTCCGTCTGGCGTGGCGGCCTTCCGGATGCGGTGGCGGGCGGGACCGGCGGGAAGGCGTCCGCTCACTTCCTATGACCGCGCGTTGCTGCCAAAGCTGCTGGATTCGCCGATGATGAAAGATGGGCGGAGTGAAATCCTCCAGATGTCGGAGAGGGGAGACCGGGGGGATTTCGAGCAGGAGACGCTGGGCCCGCCGCAACTGGAGGGGTGGCCGTTTTACCGCGACTAGAAATCGCGGCCGGAAAAGAACGGGCGGGATGCCCAAGGGCGATCAAGTTCGGGAGGAGAACGGCCACAATATGCACAAACGGCACAAGGATGGATCGTCTTTCCCTACTCTGCTTGGTCAGGGTCGCGCGGATCTCGGGTATCCGCCTGTCTCAGGTCAGAAAACCAGCAGGGAATTTGTGATTTTTGTGCCTTTTGTGGCCAATTTCCCCATTCCGATTCCCTAGCTTGATGGCCGGGCGGGATGCCCTTGCCCGTTCCGTTGAATCAGCCGATGACTTCCGGCCAGTCGGTGTGAAACATCTCGCCGCGAGGCTTGTCGGTGCGCTCGTAGGTATGGGCGCCGAAGAAATCGCGCTGGGCCTGCAGCAGATTCGCCGGAAGGACTGCGCTACGGTAACTGTCGTAGTAGGCGAGCGACGCGCTGAAGGCTGGGACCGGGATGCCGGCGAGAGTGGCAAGGCTGATGACTTCGCGCCAGTTCTGTTGGAAGCCGTTGAGGAGATCGGTGAAGAACGGGGCGAGCATGAGATTGCTCAGGCCGGGGTCCTTCCGATAGGCATCGGTGATATCGTTGAGGAAGCGGGCGCGAATGATGCAACCGCCGCGCCAGATGGCGGCGATCTTGCCGAGATCGAGACCCCAGCCCTTTTCTTTCCCCATCGTCGTGATGAGGTCGAGGCCCTGGGCGTAGGAAATGATCTTGGAAGCGAAGAGGGCGTCGTGGACCTTTTTGATCAGCTCCGCCTTGGCGGTGGAGAGTTCGGCCTTCGGCCCTTCCAGGCTTCCGCTCGCGGCGACCCGCTGGTCTTTCATCGAGGAAAGGATGCGGGCTTCGACGGCGGCGTTGATGGTGGAGATGACAACGGCGTTTTCAACGGCATTGATGAGGGTCCACCGGCCGGTGCCCTTCTGGCCGGCGGTGTCGAGGATCAGATCGACAAGCGGCTTGCCGGATTCGGGATCGGTTTGCTCGAAGATTTTCGAAGTGATCTGGATGAGATAGCTTTCGAGGTCGCCGTTGTTCCAATCGGTGAACACTTCCGCCAGCTCCCCGGTGGAAAACCCGGCGGCCTTGAAGATGTTATAGGCCTCGCAGATGAGCTGCATGTCGCCGTATTCGATGCCGTTGTGGATCATCTTCACATAATGGCCCGCTCCGCCGGGGCCGATGTGGGTGACGCAGGGCTCGCCATCGACGTGGGCGGCGATGGATTCGAAGATCGGCTTCATCACATCCCAGGTGGAAGCCGGGCCGCCGGGCATGATGGAGGGGCCTTTGCGGGCACCTTCCTCGCCGCCCGACACTCCCGCGCCAATGAAGCGGTAGCCGAGATCGCCCAGCCATTTGTCGCGACGCTCGGTGTCGGTGTAGAGGGAATTTCCGCCATCGATGATGATGTCACCCTGGTCGAGCAGCGGCAGAAGCGACTCGATCACCGCGTCCACCGGGCCGCCGGCCTTGACCATGATCATGATCTTGCGCGGCGAGGAGAGGGACCGGACGAATTCCTCAACCGACTTCGCGCCGACGAGTTTCTTGTCGGGATGATTGGCGACAAATTCTTCGGTAACCGAAGTGGTCCGGTTGAAAACCGAGACCCGGAAGCCGCGGGATTCCACGTTGAGAACGAGATTCTGGCCCATGACGGCCAGTCCGATTAGTCCGAAGTCGCTGTTGCTCATAAGAAGAGGTGCCGGGGATTGACGGCGAAAGGGGATGTAGGGAAACCCCGGCGCGGGCGCAACCCATTGTTGCGGGCCTTTCATGCATCTCCCTCATGGCCGGGGTGATGGATTCTGCCGGGGGAGAACCGGCACTTCTTTTCACTGTGGGAATGCCGCGGGTGGCTTCGCAAGCGCTTGTTGCCATTCGTCCGGTCATTTCCCAAGCTGGCGGCGTGAACCTGCCAAACGCGATCACTCTCTCCCGACTGGTGTTGACGGCTGCCTTCGTGGCGGCCGTTTCGCAACGCTCGACCGCGGGCTATGGCGTGGGACTCGCGCTTTTCATCGTGGCAGCGGCGAGCGACTGGCTCGACGGCTGGCTGGCTCGGAAAATGGGACTGGTGACCGCCTTGGGAAAACTGATGGACCCCCTCGCGGACAAAATCCTGGTGAGCGCCGCTTTTGTTTTCCTGACGGCGCAGGGGCTGTGCCCGGTGTGGGTGACCGCGCTGATCATCGGAAGGGAATTTCTGGTCACGGGCCTGAGGCAGATCGCGATCGAGGCGGGGCAGGTGCTGGCTGCGGACAAACTGGGGAAGTGGAAGACGACCTTCCAACTCACCTTTTGCATCACGGGCCTGGTGTGGCTCACCTTGCGGACGACGGCCGCGGGCGATGGCTTTTTCGGGTTTTTCAGGGACCTGGCCTCGCCCGATGGCTGGCTGATGCCGGTCTCGCTCTGGATCGCCGTGATTCTGACGCTGGTTTCCGGCTGGAACTACGTCTGGAGCGGGCGCGGCCTGTTGAAGGGGTGACGCCCCGCGCGGCCCTTCAGGAATCGAGTTTTTTGGCGCTGCGGATGGCCTTGCGGTGCACCTTTCGGGTGCGTTTGAGGAGATGCTTCCAGAGATCCGGCACCAGTCTCGCGGAAAAGCCGTGGCCATCCAGCCAGGCGGAGAACGTGGCAAGGTCGTTCTCATCGCCGAGCAGATTGGCGAGCTGCTCGACGCCCGCGGGCGGCGCGGATTCCTTCGGGAGATATTTCAGCGCGCCCAGGTAGGCCTTGAGCGCTTTGCGGGTTTCGTGGAACTCGCAATCGTCGCGCGACCCGAGATTCCGGCTGCGCTTTTTCACCTTGCGGCGCAGCTTGGCGACGCCCGACCGCGCCCTCCGCGAGAGCGTTTCCTCATCCAGGGCGTCCAGAATGGCCCGCGCTTCCGCGGCGCGGGCGGCACACCAGGCGATGGATTCCGCGGGCGGCCGGTGGCACTCCGTTTCCTGATCCAGCAGCCGGGTGATGGCGTTGGCCGTTTCAGGCTGCTCGTTCCACTCCAGACGCTTCCAGGTGTTGCGGCGCGAGGTGGCGTCGCGGGTTGTGGAAAGGAGACGGCCGACCGCCTGGATTTCACGGCCGGCGGTGTTCTGGAGACCGATCAGGGAAAAACCTCCGCGGAGCGATTTTCCCAGCTTGCGAATGGCGTGGATTTGTTCCGGGACCTTCTCATCCGCCCCGGGCAACCCGGACAGCAGGCGCTCCAGTTCCGCGCAGTCCTCGGTCAAGCGCGTCCTGATTGATCCGGGCTCCGGTGCCGTGGGGGTGTCCATTCCTGGTAGAGGTAGGAGAGATCAACACTCTTGTCAGTGACGTTTCGGTGACAAATCATCCGGCAAAGGATTTTCCGATGAGAACGCTCGTTCACAACGCACACCTGATCTCTCCCGACCTCGAAATCCGCGACGGCTGGCTGTTGGTCGTGGGCGACCGGATCGCATCGCTGGGCGAGGCGGGCGATCCGCTCCCGCCGGCGGACCGGCGGGTCGACGTGATGGGGAAACGCGTCCTGCCCGGATTCATCGACATCCACTCCCACGGTGCGGACGGACAGGACGTGTGCGACGCCACGCCCGACGCGATCCGCCACATCGCGCGGCGAAAGCTTGCGGAAGGTGTGACCACCTGGCTGCCCACCACCTTGACGCAAGCTCCGGATCGATTGGAGGCGGTGGTCCGCTCGTTCGCGGAATACCATCGGGACCAGGAGTTCGCGAGGACGCCGGGATTGCATCTGGAAGGACCTTTCATCAACCGCGATCGCGCCGGAGCCCAGAACCCACACCACGTCCGGCCGCCGGATCCCGCCGAATTGAAACGTCTGGCCGACCTCGCGCCGGTCTGTCTCATTTCACTCGCCCCGGAACTGCCCGGCGCACTCGATCTCATCCGGGCGGCGCGCGAAATGGGAATCACGGTCTCGGCCGCACACACCGTGGCGACCTATCAGGAAATCCGGCGGGCGAGGCAGGCGGGGCTCACCCATCTGACCCATTTCGGAAATGCGATGACGCCGCTGCACCACCGCGAGATCGGCGTGGTCGGCGCGGGCTTTCTCGATGACGACCTGATGCTTGAGATCATTGGCGACAAGGTTCATCTGGACGATCGGATGAAATGCCTCGTGTTCAAACTCGTCCCGCCGGAGCGGATCATGATCATCACCGATTCGATGGAGGCGTCCTGGCGCGGCGACGGACCGATGACGCTTGGCGGCCTGGAGGTCGTCGTCGAGGGCGGCGTCGCACGGCTGCGGGATGGGGGCGCGCTGGCAGGATCCACCTGCCGGTATCATGAAGCGGTCCGCGACACGGCGGCGGCTAGCGGATTGCCTCCGGCCCGGTGGGTGAAAACGACCGGCTGGAATCAGGCGAGGTCGCTGGGTTGGGAGAATCTCGGCAAGCTGGAACCGGGATTCCTCGCGGATCTGGTCGTGCTGGAGGAAAACTTCGATGTGGCGATGACAATGGTGAGGGGAGTGCTGGAAACTCCGGCAACCTTGACTCGGTAAAGGTCCTCCCGGGCTGCGGTCGGTCGTTTGCGACGCTGCCATCGACTCTCCCGGACAGCAAACAACCCGCTGAGCATCCTTTTCAGGAACTCAGCGGGTTGATTGACCATAAGACGGAACCGGAGTCCCGTTTGGTTTTCTCCCCCCGGAGAACAACAACCTGTTTGCATCGCGTGTGCCAAATTCTTGAAGATGACGGATGGGTCTGGAAATCAGTTGGTTGAAGGATTTGTCCCATGACCGGGGCAGCTGAATATTTAAAAAATCCTGAAAATCATGCAAGGAGGTTGAAAAGCTTGCGGAAATCGGCCGGGAGGCAGTGCACCGAAAGCGGGGAAGGGGGCGCGTTCCGCGGGTCGCGCTAACGGAATCGCCGGCCCGCCTGCGCGCACCTGTATTCGATTATCCCCATATCGACCATGCCTTCGGGGATTGGCGCAATGAAACGCCGGTAATTTTCACCCTGAAAGCATTCCAGATGGTAGCCCGAGGTCGAGGAGCGATCGCGACGACCACCCCGGGGAACTTTCGCTCAGGACGGGATCGCCTTCTGCTGGGAGGCCTTTGCCACCGAGCGTTGCGATTTCCTCCGTGCGCCCCGTCGGCCGGAACGGCCCGCCGCAAGGCTCGGAGCGACCGGAGGATGGGAGGGCCTGGCCATCCTCTGCGAGCGCGAACCGCCTTGCTCCAGCTCAAACAGATATCGTCCGACCCACGAGTTTTCAAGCTCGTCGTACTCGGGAGCCTCTTCCATTTCCCTGCCCACAATTCTCACCCCTACCGCAAGCCCGGCGATCAGTGTCCCGGCGAGACTCCAACCGGTGAGAACGGGGGCGCCGGTGAACGTCACGAATCCCCAGGAAATTCCGGAGATCCAAGCGAGGCAGGATGCCAGCAGGAGGAAGATCATCTTCAAAGATGGGCACGGAGAAATCAACCACCTCGGAATATCAATCTTTTTTGGGATGTCAACTTTCCTTTTATAAAAATTAGTGGGGAATGCGGCTCTCTGGCGGTCGCGCGCTCCACCGGAAGTCAGCCGTTCCCCTCGCACCTCAGGCTGGAAAATGACCACGGGCGCCGGATCCCTTGTTCCGGCGCCCGTGGACCCTCTGGGGGGGGTATATGTGCTCCTTACACGCACCGAGATTGGCAGGATCCGACGGTTCCCGCAACTACGCGATGACGTTACGGAACCCCCGGGGATCCTCGCCGCCCGGCAGGATTGCGAGTGGGCGGCATCCGGCTTGTCACGCTGATTGCAGATCGCCGCGGGAAGGTGTGGAACCATTGACATTTTGCAAAGGGTGGGGTCTTCGGGCCCTTTCGGACGGCCACAGGCTGTTAGGCTCAAATCCTGCCGAACAAAGGGAATGGGGAGCCTCACGAAACCGATCGGCGGCTGGTACGCAGCATGCAAGAGCGGCCGGCATGATGTTCCCCCTACTTTTCACGATGCATCCTTGCTGTCCGAATCGGCTTCGGAGTCCGGGCCCTAATGCGGCCCGATTCCGATTCCGGCGGAGTGCCCTTTGGAAACTCCCGACCCATCGGCTTGCGGCCGGCGGTTTCCGGTTTTGGCACGATAGCGCCATTGGCTGAGTCCGTTGCGGGCGGCGCATGGAGGCATCGCAGTCTCCCCAGGCGATCCGTCCGTGCGATCCATTCAACCATTCGAGAAGCATGGCCATCTCCCGCAGGCACTCCCGCAGCCTCCTCCCCCGCGAAGTCCCCCGAACGCCTTCGGTCGCTCCCCGTCCGGCGCGTGGGGCGCGGGGTACCGAAACCGATTTCCCCTGGAGGCGGAGGTTCCGAGACGCTGAAGGGGAGGGGAGTCCTTCCGGCGAGATCCCCGTCATTCCGATTCCCGCTTGGAAACG